>NZ_JBHYXC010000006.1:31892-218366 GCF_042751495.1 Streptomyces sp. NPDC059373
CTTATCCCCCCCTCTCCGCCCTATCTTTTTTTTGTTTTTGGTGGGTGGTTTTTTTTTTTTTTTTTTCTTTGGGGTTTTTTATTTTATAAACAATTTTTGTTTATAACACCCCCCCCCCCCCCCGCCACCCCCGGGAGTCCACTGATGACCCTTGCGCCGGAACCCGCCATACCGGGCCTCAGGGAACGGCTCACCGTTCCGGTCCTCGCCTTCGGCGGGATTCTCATGGCGCTCATGCAGACGGTGGCCGTGCCGCTGCTCCCGGATCTGCCGCGGCTGACCGGGGCCTCGGCGGGCGCCGTGGCCTGGATGGTCACCGCGACGCTGCTGGCGGGGGCGGTGTTCACGCCCGTCCTCGGCCGGGCCGGGGACATGTACGGCAAGCGGCGGGTGCTGCTGCTGGCGCTGGCGCTGATGACGGCCGGCTCGATGGTGTGCGCGGTGACGTCCGACATCCGGCTGCTCATCGCGGCCCGGGCGCTGCAAGGGGCGGCCGCCGCGGTCGTACCGCTGTCGATCAGCATCCTGAGGGACGAGCTGCCGCCGGCCAGGACCGGATCGGCGGTCGCGCTGATGAGCTCCACCGTCGGCATCGGCGCGGCCCTCGGGCTGCCGCTCGCCGCACTGATCGTGGAGTTCGCGAACTGGCACGTCATGTTCTGGGTCACGACCGCTCTGGGGGCACTCGGCCTGGCCGCGGCATGGTGGGCGGTACGGGAGTCGCCCGTACGCACCCAGGGCCGCTTCGACTTCGCGGGTGCGGCCGGGCTGAGCGCCGGCCTGATCTGCCTGCTGCTCGCGATCTCGCAGGGCAGCGACTGGGGCTGGACCAGCCCGACCGTCCTGGGGCTCCTCGGTGCCACCGTGATCGTGCTCACCGCCTGGTGGGGGCACCAACTGCGCACCCGCGACCCCCTGGTGGACCTGCGGCTGGCCCGGAAGCCGCGGGTGGCGCTGCCGCATCTGGCGGCCCTGCTCACCGGCTTCTCCTTCTACGCGAACTCCCTGATCACCGCCCAGTTGCTGCAGGCGCCCAAGGCGACCGGCTACGGCCTCGCGCTGTCGGTCTTCGAGACCGGCCTGTGCATGCTGCCGACCGGCCTGATCATGCTCGTCCTCTCCCCCGTGTCGGCGCGGATCTCCGCCGCGCGCGGGCCGAAGATCGCGCTCGCCGCGGGTGCCGCCGTCATCGCGGCGGGCTACGCCGTGCGCATCGCCGACAGCAAGGACCTCTGGCTGATCGTCCTCGGCGCGGCGGTGGTCGCCTCGGGCACCGCGCTGGCCTACTCCGCCCTGCCCACGCTCATCCTGCAGGCCGTCCCCGCCTCCCAGACCGCCTCCGCGAACGGGGTGAACGTGCTGATGCGCACCGTCGGCCAGGCCACCTGCAGCGCCGCCGTCACCGCCGTACTCATCCACCACACCGCGGCGATCGGCACGGTCCGGCTGGCCACCCTGCACGGGTACCTGCTGGCCTTCGGCATGGCTGGTACGGTCGCGCTGCTGGCCTGCGCGCTGGCACTGGTCATCCCCGGTCAGCGCGGCACGGCCGGCATCCCGAAGCAACAGCGCGCCGAGGCGGTCGCCGAGGCGGCCATGGAGGAAGCGTGAGCGGCCGGAGCACCGCCGACCCCGAGCCGGGCACCCGGCGCCGGGACGCCGAGGCGTCGAAGGCCGCAATCGTGCGCGCCGCCCGCCACCTCTTCGTACGGCATGCCTACGCGGACATCACCCTCAAGGCGGTCGCCGAGCGGGCCGGGGTCAGCGCGCCGCTGATCGTGAAGTACTTCGGCAACAAGGAGGGACTCTTCGCCCACCTCCTGTCCTTCGACGAGGACGCGGAAGCCCTGCTCGACGCCCCGCTGGAGGAGCTGGGCCGCCACATGGTCACCCTGGTGCTCACCCGCCAGGCCGAGGGACGCGGCGATCCGGTCCTGCGTATCGTCTTCGCCCCCCTGCACAGCGGCCACGGGGACACGCTGCGCGCCAACTTCAGGACCCAGGTCGTCGACCGCCTCACCCGGCGTCTCACCGGACCCGACGCCGCACTGCGCGCCGAACTCGCCGTCGGGATGCTGGTGGGCATCGGCGTCATGTACGGCATAGCCCGAACCGAGGCCGTACGTTCGGCCGACGTCGAGGACCTGGCCGACCGCTGCTCGCCGCCCCTGCAGGCCCTGCTGACCCCGCCGACATGAGAACGGTTCCCATGTCGCTTAGGGTCAAGGCATGGCAATGATTTTCATATCGATGCTCTGGCCTATGGTTTTGAAAGTCATTCCCATCTAGCGTGGGAGGTGTCCGGAAGCGACCTGATGACCGCTGCCGCGGTCCGGTCCTGACTGAGGAGACCCCGAACCATGAGCGCTGCCGCCGCATCCCGTCGCGCCGCACGCCGGCCGACCCACCTCGCCCTCTGCGGGGCCGCGGCGGCGGCCGCGTTGACCGCCACCGCCTGTTCCACGTCCTCCTCCACCGGGAGCAGCGCCTCGTCCGGGTCCGGGAGCGGGAAGACCATCCAGGTGGTCGCGGCGGAGAACTTCTGGGGCAGCATCGCCTCGCAGCTGGGCGGCAACCACGTGAAGGTCACCAGCATCATCAGCAACCCCGACGCGGACCCGCACGACTACGAGCCCACCGCGGCCGACGCCCGCACCGTGGCGGGCGCCCAGTACACGATCGTCAACGGGATCGGCTACGACGCCTGGGCCGACAAGCTGCTCGCCGCCAACCCGGCCGACGGCCGTACCGGACTGAACGTCGGCGACGTGGTGGGCATCAAGCCCGGCGGCAACCCGCACCGCTGGTACTCCCCGGACAATGTCCACCAGGTCATCGAGAAGATCACGGCGGACTACAAGAAGATCGACCCGGCCGACGCCGCCGACTTCGACACGCTGAAGAACACCTTCGAGACCAAGACCCTGGCCCCGTACAACCAGCTGATATCGGGCATCAAGACGAAGTACGCGGGTACCCCCATCGGTGCCTCCGAGTCGATCGTGACCCCGCTGGCCGACGGGCTGGGCCTGAAGATGCTCACCCCGGACTCCTTCCTCGGCGCGATCAGCGAGGGCACCGATCCCACCGCCAAGGACAAGGCGGCCATCGACCAGCAGATCACCGACAAGAAAATCAAGATCTACGTCTACAACAGCCAGAACGCCACCCCTGACGTACAGGCCCAGGTGAAGGCCGCCAAGGCGAAGGGCATCCCGGTGGCCACCGTCACCGAGACGCTCACCCCGGCCGGTGCGAGCTTCCAGGCCTGGCAGGTCCGTCAGCTCCAGGGCATCGAGCAGGCCCTGGCCAAGGCCACCGGGAAGTGACCGTGAAGCCGATAGCCCGGGTCCGCGAGGCCGCGCAGCAGCCCGACCCCACGCAGCCCCCGGTACCCGCCGGGTCCGCCGCCGGCACCGTGGTGTCGATGCGCGGCGCGGCGGTGCGGATCGGCGGCCGCACCCTGTGGTCGGGGGTCGAACTTGACGTCGGCGCGGGCGAGTTCGTCGCCGTACTCGGGCCGAACGGGGTGGGCAAGTCCACCCTGGTGAAGGTCCTGCTCGGCGTGCTGCCGACCGCCGGCGGCCAGGTGCGGGTCCTCGGCGAGCAGCCCGGGCAGGCCGGGCAGCGGGTCGGATATCTGCCCCAGCGCCGCAGCTTCGACGCCTCCCTGCGCATGCGCGGCACCGACATCGTGCGGCTCGGCTGGGACGGCGACCGCTGGGGAGTGCCGCTGCCGGGGCGGTTCGGCGCACGTCGCCAGGCCGCGGCGCGCCGGATAGCCGAGGTGATCGAGCTGGTCGGGGCGTCCTCGTACGCGCACCGCCCGATAGGACAGTGCTCCGGCGGGGAGCAGCAGCGGCTGCTGATCGCCCAGGCTCTCGTGCGGCGCCCGGAGTTGCTGCTGCTGGACGAGCCGCTGGACAGCCTCGACCTGCCCAACCAGGCCGCCGTGGCCGCGCTGGTCGGCCGGATCTGCCGGGAGGAGGGGGTGACCGTGGTCATGGTCGCGCACGATGTGAACCCGATCCTCTCCCGCCTGGACCGGGTGGTGTATCTCGCCGAGGGCGGGGCGGTGGCGGGCACCCCGGAGGAGGTCATCACCTCCGAGACGCTGTCGCGGCTGTACGGCACGCCGATAGAGGTGCTGCGTACCTCCGACGGCAGGCTCGTGGTCGTTGGACAGCCGGAAGCGCCCGCCATCCACTCCGACCGGCACGCGGCGCCGGGAGCCGGGGAGGTGAGGCCATGATGATGCTGGCCGACGCCTACCCGGCCTGGTCGTGGAACCCGGTGGCCGATCTGCGGCAGATGTGGGCGTTCCCCTTCATGGTCAACGCCTTCCGGGCCGGCACGGTCGTCGCCGTGGCGGCCGGGGTCATGGGCTGGTTCATGGTGCTGCGGCGGCAGAGCTTCGCCGGGCACACCCTGGCGGTCGTCGGCTTCCCCGGCGCGGCCGGCGCCACGTTGATCGGCGTCAGCGCCACGTACGGGTACTTCGCCTTCTGCCTGGCCGCCGCCCTGGTCATCGCCGTCATCCCCCGCGCCGGACGGTCCTCCGGCGGGCAGGAGTCGGCGCTGACCGGCACCGTCCAGGCGTTCCTGCTGGCCTGCGGCTTCCTGTTCACCGCTCTGTACAAGGGGTTGCTCGGCGGCGTCACCTCGCTGCTGTTCGGCAGCTTCCTGGGCATCACGACCGCCCAGGTGTGGGTGCTGGCCGCCGTCGCGGCCGCCGTCCTCGCGACGCTCGCCGTGATCGGGCGCCCGTTGCTGTTCACCTCCGTCGACCCCGATGTCGCGGCCGGGCGCGGAGTCCCCGTACGCCTGCTGTCCACGGTGTTCCTCGTCCTGCTGGGTGCGGCGGCCGCCGAGGCGAGCCAGATCACCGGCACCCTGCTGGTGTTCGCCCTGCTGGTGATGCCCGCCGCCACCGCGCAGACGCTCACCGCGCGGCCCTCCCTGAGCCTCGCGCTGTCCGTGCTCATCGCACTGGCGGTCACCTGGCTGGGCCTGATCGCCGCCTACTACTCGCCCTATCCCATCGGGTTCTACGTGACCACACTGGCCTTCGCGGCCTACGTCCTGGCCCGCCTCGGCCGCGCGGCCGGGCAGGGGCTCCCCCGGCTCGTACCGGTGAGGAGCGCGCCATGACGATCCTGGCCGCGTCCGGATGGACTGCCGCCCTCGGGCACCCGTTCTTCCAGCACGCGCTGCTCGCCGGCACCGCGATCGCCGCCGCGGCGGGCCTGACGGGCTACTTCCTGGTGCTGCGCGCGCAGGTCTTCACCGGTGACGCGCTCAGCCACGTCGCCTTCACCGGGGCGCTGGCGGCGCTGGCCCTCGGCTACGACCTCCGCATCGGTCTGTTCGCCGCCACCATCGTCGTCGCCCTGCTGCTCGGCACCCTCGGCAAGCGGGGCCGGGCCGACGATGTGGCGATCGGCAGTGTCTTCTCGTGGATCCTGGGCCTGGGTGTCTTCTTCCTGACCCTCTATACGACGTCGCGCAGCGCGGGCAACGGCGGCGCCGGGGTCAACGTGCTCTTCGGCTCGATCTTCGGCATGTCCGCCGCGCAGGCCCTGACCGCGGCGCTGGTGGCGGCCGGCATCTGCGCCGCCGTCCTCACCATCGCGCGGCCGCTGCTGTTCGCCTCCGTCGACGAGGCGGTGGCGGCCGCCCGTGGAGTCCCCGTACGCCTGCTCGGGTTCGCCTTCCTCGCGCTGATGGGCGCCTGCGCGGCCGAGGCGACGCAGGCCGTCGGGGCGCTGCTGCTGCTCGGGCTGCTCGCCGCTCCGGCGGGGGCCGCCCAGCGGCTCACCGACCGGCCCTTCCGGGCCCTGGCCCTGTCCGCCGCGCTCGCCGTGGCCGCGATGTGGGTCGGGCTCGGTCTCAGCTACGCGGTGCCCAGCATGCCGCCGAGCTTCGGCATCATCGCGGCCGCCACCACTTTCTACGCCGCGACCTTCCTCCCGGGGATCCGGAGGCGTACCGCGACCGTGGCGGGTCTGACGACATGAGGGAGGACCAGGCGACTCCGCTGCCCGCCGACGTCGAGCTGATCGGCCGCCGGACGCCGCAGCGCAGCACTGTGCTGGGCGCGCTGATCGGCAGCGCCGAGTTCCTCAGCGCCCAGGCCCTGCACCTGCGGCTGCAGGCCGCGGGCGAGCAGGTCGGGCTGAGCACCGTGTACCGCACGCTCACCGCCCTCGCCGAGGCCGGCCGCGCCGATGTCGTACGTGACCCCGGCGGCGAGCGGCTGTTCCGCTACCGCCCCAGCCCGCAGCACCGGCACTACCTGCTCTGCCGTGTCTGCGGGACCGGCCTGCCCGTCGACTCCGCCCTCGTGGAGTCCTGGGCCGCCGGGATCTCCGCCTCCTCGGGCTTCGCCGACGTCCAGCACACCGTGGAGCTCACCGGCACCTGCCCCGACTGCGTGCCCAGGTCGCCGCCGGACCCGTAACGCCGCTCCGGCGAGGCACAATGCCCTCGTGACGGATTCTTCGGCTTCCTCGTCGTTCTTCGGGCGGACTTCCAGCAGTGGCGAGGGCCGGACGCCTTTGCGCGTCTTCCTGAGGACAGAGACCGGCAGTGCGACGGTGTTGCTGGCCGGGACGCTCGCCGCCCTCGCGTGGGCCAACATCGGGCACGGGTCGTACGAGGACTTCTGGCAGACGCGGCTCTCGGTCCTGGTCGGGGGCCGGGGGGTGTCGCTGACGCTGCGCGAATGGGTGAACAGCGGGCTGATGACGTTGTTCTTCTTCGTCGTCGGGCTGGAGGCACGCCGCGAGTTCGACATGGGCGAGCTGCGTGAACGGCGGCGGGTGACGCTGCCGTTGATCGCGGGCGTCAGCGGCATGCTCGTACCGATCGCGGTCTTTCTCACCATCAACGCCGGCCGCTCCTCGGCGCACGGCTGGGGCGCCGCGATGTCGACGGACACCGCCTTCGCTCTCGGCATGCTCGCACTGCTCGGTTCGCGGTTCCCCAGCCGGCTGCACACCTTCATCCTCACCATCGCCGTCGTGGACGACCTGGTCGCGCTCGGGGTGATCGCGGTCGCCTACAGCGAGCACGTCACCCTGCCCCCGCTGCTCGTGGCGCTCGGGATCTTCGGCGTGATCCTGCTGGTCCGCGCGGCCGGGATGCGCTCCGGTCCGGTGTTCGGGGTGCTCGGGGCGGCGGTCTGGGTGGCCCTGCTGAAGTCCGGTGTGGACCCGGTGGTGGTCGGCCTGGCGCTGGGGCTGCTGACGTACGCGTACCCGGCGGCGCGGATCGACCTGGAACGGGCGAGCGGCCTGTTCCGGGCCTTCCGCGAACAGCCGACGCCCGAGCTGGAGCGGTCGGTGCGCCAGGGGCTCGCGTCGGCGGTGTCGCCCAACGAGCGGCTGCAGCAGCTGTACCACCCCTGGACCAGCTATGTGATCGTGCCGCTGTTCGCCCTCGCGAACGCGGGCATCGCGATAAACGGCGATCTGCTGGGCCGCGCCTTCACCTCCCCGGTGACGCTCGGCATCCTGTTCGCGTACGTGCTGGGCAAGCCGCTCGGCATCTTCGGCACCACGTGGCTGACCACCCGCCTCAGCCGCGGCCGGCTGGCCCCGCAGGTCGGCTGGGGGGCCGTGGCGGGCGGTGGCACGATCGCCGGGGTCGGCTTCACCGTGTCCCTGCTGATCGCCACCCTCGCCTTCCAGGGCGACCGGCTCGACGAGGCGAAGATCGGCATCCTCAGCGCGGTGATCTGCTCCTTCGCCGCCACCTGGGGCATCGCGCTGGTCATCGGGGCCCTCCCGCCACGCAGCCGCGCGCGAGCCCTGGTGGGCACCGCCGAGACCATCATCGACCTCGCCGCCCCGGTCGACCCGGACCGCGACCACCTTCGCGGGCCCAAGGAGGCGCTGGTGACCGTCGTCGAGTACGGCGACTTCGAGTGCCCCTACTGCGGCCAGGCCGAGTCGGTCGTCCGCGAACTGCTGGCTGGCCACGGCGACGTACGGTACGTCTGGCGGCACCTGCCGCTGCCCGATGTCCACCCCCACGCCCAGCTGGCCGCCGAGGCGGCGGAGGCCGCGGGCCAGCAGGGTGCCTTCTGGGAGATGCAC
Source organism: Streptomyces sp. NPDC059373 (assembly GCF_042751495.1). Classification (NCBI taxonomy): domain Bacteria; kingdom Bacillati; phylum Actinomycetota; class Actinomycetes; order Kitasatosporales; family Streptomycetaceae; genus Streptomyces; species Streptomyces sp. NPDC059373. The sequence continues at coordinate 39,992 of NZ_JBHYXC010000006.1, forward strand.
GACCTGCTCTTCGACAACCAGGACGCCCTGGAGGTCCGCGACCTGCTGCGTTACGCCGAGCAGCTCAACCTCGACATGGAACGCTTCCGCCAGTGCCTGCACCAGCGCCCGGGGGCCGCCCGGGTCGCGGAGGACGTCGAGTCGGCGGACCTCAGCGGCGTCTCGGGGACCCCCAGCTTCTTCATCAACGGCCGCCGCCACATGGGTGCGTACGACATCGATGCCCTGACCGCCGCCGTGCGCACGGCCAAGGTGCGGGCCGCGCTGACGCGCTGACGCGCTGACGCGCTGACGCGCTGACGGCGGGGTCTCGACGGCCTCCGTCACGTGCCGGCGGGCGGCAGCCCATGACCGCACGGCGAATTCATCGCAGACCTGACGAAACGTCATATCTTCGCGCGCATTGCAGGGCCGCACAACCATGTGGATCCGCTGTGGGTCCCTTTCAATTCGCTGAGAACATGGAGTTGGCCGTTGACTCCCCTTTACAGGCGCGGGGAGCATTCGATCAGTGATTGTCGGTATGAAGCACCACCGACCTGTGGGAATTCCCATGACGGAGTGGAGGAGAGGGGGATGTTCTCGATTGCCCTCATCACGTGGGCCATTCCCGGCTCACATTGACCGCTCTCCCCCAGCGGTCCCGACCCAGTGAGGAAGAGCATGTCCTTCCCCGACAACGGCGATCCCTCCCCAGCTCCGGTGTGGACGCGCCGGAACCTGCTGCACGGCGCCGCCGCCCTCGCCGGGCTGGCGGCTTTCGGACCTGCCCTGCCCGCCTACGCCGACGACATGACAGCCGGTACGGCCGCGGCCGACAGTGAGGCGGATCTCGAAGGCGTCACGCTCAAGGTACTGGTCAACACCCCGCACCTCCCCGTGTACACCAATGTCCTGGCACCCGCCTGGCAGCAGAAGACCGGCGGGACCCTGGAGGCGACAGCCGTCGCCTACGACCAGTTGACGAGCGATCAGATCCAGGACGCGCAGAGCGGTACCGGCGAGTACGACCTCTTCGACTACTTCTACTACGGACTGGGTTCACTGGTGGAAGCCGGGGCCCTGGTCGACATGACCGATTGGACAGCCACGCAGAAGGACCTGGACACCCGCGATTTCCTGCCGTCCATCTATGACGCGTACACCCTCTACAAGGGTCGGCGCTACGGCCTGCCGTATGACGGCGACCAACAACTCGTGTATTACAACACCGAACTCTTCGAAAAATCCGGTCTGCAGCCACCGACGACCTGGGACGAATACGACGCCGCCGCCAGGAAAATAACCAAGGCCGGCTCCGGGGATTACTACGGTGCGGTCGTGCAGGGGCAGCCGGACCCGCTGGTCCTTGGCTGCGCCTTCATCAACCGGCTCGTCGGCTACGGAGGCAGCATCGTCGACGCCGCCGGCAGGCCGACCCTCAAGAGCGACGCCGCGGTGGCCGCCGTCCAGCACCTGGTGGACATCAATCCGTACGCGTTGCCCACACCACTGCAGATGGGCTTCGACGCCGCCAACGCCGCTTTCCTCGGCGGTCAGGTCGCGCTGATCGAGACCTGGACGGGCATGGCGCTCCGCGCCGCCACTCCCGCTCTGTCGAAGATCGTCGGCAAGTGGGGGGCGGTGGCCCTGCCACTCAGCGGGGGCAACAGATTGCGCCGTACGCCTCTGGACTCGGGCTACGGGCTCGGTGTCTCCACCGCCTCGAAGCACCGGTCCGCGGCGCTGGCTTTCACCAAGTGGGCGACGAGCATCGACGAGATGCTCGTCCAGGTGACGGCACCGGTCAGCGCCATCGACCCCAACCGCAAGAGCGTGCTGCACTCCTCCGCCTACGCCGCCGCCACCCCGACGGCCGTCGACCTGGTCCGGGCCGGCCTGGACGGGCCGCACGTCCTCTGGCCCAAGGACGCCTACGCTCCGCAGAACCTGCAAACCCTGGTCGACCAGATCGCCCTGGTGATCGAGGGCAAGCAGGACGTCGCGACCGCCCTCAGCAACGCACAGTCCTCCTGGCAGCCGTCGCGGTCCTCCTAGTGCCCCTCCCGGCAAGCTTTGCCCTGTCGCGCCGCCCAGCACGCACGCTCGCGGCGTTGGCCAAAAGCCCTGGTAGCTCCTCCCCCAAGCTCTCGGCTTCGCTCGAGCAGGGGGCACCCCCATCAAGGACTTCCGGCCGCCTTGCGATCGCACGCACCGGACGACGCTCCTTGACGGGCAAACATTGCCGGTCACGGCACTAGTCTCCTGAGTCGGAGTTACGTCGGCAGCAGGTGGCGACTTTCGCCGAGGTTCTCGTCGACTGCACCGTCGTGCCGATGGCCACCGGGGCGGACCCCGGTGGCCATCGGCGAAGAAGCCGAGGAGCGTTGATCACACGGGCTCGGCCACCCCGTTCGGCACAGGGGCGGGGATCGCTTTGGTGATCTCGACGGGCGGGGCGGTGGATGCGGCTGCGGCCGTCTCCCGGGCGAGGAAGGACCCGAGTTCGCCGATGGTGCTCATCAGAGGGGCGGGGAAGACGACAGTGGTGTTCTTGTCGACGCCGATCTCCACCAGGCTCTGCAGATTGCGGAGTTGGAGGGCCAGCGGGTGGGCCATCATCGTGTCCGAGGCGTCGCCGAGCGCTGCTGCCGCGAGCGATTCCCCTTCGGCGTTGATGATCTTGGCTCGCTTCTCCCGCTCCGCCTCGGCCTGGCGGGCCATCGCCCGCTTCATGCTGTCGGGCAGTTGGATGTCCTTGAGCTCGACCAGGGTGACCTCGACGCCCCATTCGACGGTCGCCACATCGAGGATCTCGCGGATGTCGAGGTTGATGCGGTCCGTCTCCGACAGCGTCTCGTCGAGTGTGTGCCGGCCGACGACCTTGCGCAGGGTGGTCTGAGCGATCTGATTGATCGCTGCGTGGACGTTCTCGATCGCTATGACCGACTTCACCGCGTCGACGACCCGGAAGTACGCCACCGCGGACACGTCCACACTGACGTTGTCCCGGGTGATGATCCCCTGGGACTGGATCGGCATCGTCACGATTCGCAGCGACACCCGGTGCAGTACGTCGACGATGGGGACGATGAACCGCAGCCCAGCGGGCCGTGCCCCGACGAGCCGGCCGAACCGGAACAGCACTCCTTGCTCGTACTGCTTCACGACCTTCACGGCCATGGCGAGAGCCACCAGAGCCACGACGGCGAGGATGACCAGAAGAGTGATCAGAAGTTGCATGTGCTGCTCCTCAGGATGAGGACCGCGTCGTTCGTGCCCGAGGTCCCGGGAATGCGCCGGCACGGCAGATTGCGCCACGCGTTCCGAGCGCCTCGGATCCGCGCTCCACCGATCGTTCGCGGACCGCGGACCCGACGGCCGTGCCGTGCATTCCAGCATCGCTCGATGCGCACCTGCGCAGCATGGGCCGAACGGTCCCCAAAATGCTTCCGCTCCAGGCCGCCCTGCGCCCGGAAACGAAAGGGACTAGGTGCCCGGCGTACTGGTGTCCGGCCTGCCCAAGGTGGCGGCGTGGTCCGGGACGTACGTCTGGAGGTCGCGGGGCGGGCGCTCGTAGCCGGTGGACGGCGGGCGCGGGGGCAAGTCGAGCGGCGGCCGCTGGACCTCGTGGTACGGGACGGTGGACAGGAGGTGGGCGATCATGTTGATCCGCGCGCTGCGCTTGTCGTCGCTCTCGACGACGTACCAGGGCGTCTCGGGGATGTCGGTGTGCACGAACATCTCGTCCTTCGCCCGGGAGTACGCCTCCCAGCGGGTGACCGATTCCAGGTCCATCGGTGACAGCTTCCAGCGGCGGGTCGGGTCCTCCAGCCGGCCCCGGAACCGCTGCTCCTGAACGGCATCGCTCACGGAGAACCAGTACTTGCGCAGCAGGATCCCTTCCTCGACGAGCAGCCGCTCGAAGACCGGGCACTGGTGCAGGAAGCGCACGTACTCCTCTTTGGTGCAGAAGCCCATGACGTGCTCGACGCCCGCCCGGTTGTACCAGCTGCGGTCGAACAGCACGATCTCGCCGGCGGCCGGCAGCTGCTCGGCGTAGCGCTGGAAGTACCACTGCGTACGCTCACGCTCGGTCGGGGCGGGCAGCGCGGCGATCCGGGCCACGCGGGGGTTGAGGTGCTCGGTGACGCGCTTGATGGTGCTGCCTTTGCCCGCCGCGTCGCGTCCCTCGAAAATGACGACCAGCCGGACGCCTTCCGCCCGCACCCACTCCTGGAGTTTGACGAGCTCCACCTGCAGGCGTAGGAGTTCACTCTCGTACGCCTGCCGAGGCAGCCGCGCCGGTTGCGCGCGGCCGTCCTTAGTGCGCTTCTTGCCGGCTGCCATGGCCGCCTCCTTCGCGGAGCGGGATTCCTGAGTGTCCACGCTACGGCCTGCTCACGGCGCGGGCCGCCTGACCCAGGTAGGGGTCCGACCGGCCCATGCGCCCCGCCGGGCGCCGGGCCAGGCTGGAAGTACCGGCTGGGCCGCCTCTGAGGTGGACACGTGAAAGGACGTGACCGGCTATGACCGAGCAGATGAAGGCTGTCGGAGACATCGGACGGCGAATCGCCCTGCGGCGCGCGCAACTGGGCCTCACCCGGGAGCAGGTGTCCGCCCGCGCGGGCACCGCAACGGGGTACCTGCAGTACGTGGAGGAACAGCCGACCGCCGTGCCGGACCCGGGCTTCCTTCTGCGGCTGGCCGACGCGCTCGAGACCTCCGTCAGCCGGCTGCACGGCGGCGACACCGACCTGCCGCCAGGCACCGGGCGAGCCGCCCGCCGTCCCGAACTGGCGGAGCTGGGGCCCGACGAGTGCTGGGCCCACCTGTCCACGCACGGGGTGGGACGCGTCACGGTGTCCACGCCGGACGGCCCCGCCATCGCCCCGGTCAACTACACCGTCGCCGACCGCGCCATCGCCTTCCGTACGTCCCTCGGCGCAACCCCCGCGCTCGCCGCCGGCACCGAGACGGCGTTCGAGGTGGACCACATCGACGAGGCGCTGAGTCAGGGCTGGAGCGTGCTCGTGGTGGGTCACGCCGACCACGTCACCGACCCAGAGGCCGTCCGGAAGTTCGCCGAGACGGCCCACACCGGGCCATGGGTGGGCGGCGAACGTGAGCTGTGGGTCCGCATCGAACCGGAGCGCGTCACGGGACGGCGGATCCTCGTGAGCTGACGCCAGTCAGCGTCGCCAAGAGTGCCCGAACGGGTATGCGGGGAGGGACAGTTGGCCGCTCCGCGGGACTGGGCGATGCCCGAGGCTACGTCACCGTCGACACGCGCACCTTCCAGTCGACGGCTCGGCCCAACGTCTTCGCCATCGGCGACGCCACAGGGACACCGGTCTCCACGGACGGATCGGCAGTCCACCTCGAGGGCGACGTCCTGGTGAACAACATCCGCCGGTTCCTGGCCGGCCGGTCACTGGACGGCTCCTTCGACGGGCACGCGAGGTGCTTCGTCGAGACGTCCCGTCTCAACCACCTCGCCAATCCGGCTTCCCGGTGGCCGTACTGGAACACCGTGCTCCCCGGCCGGGACATGCCCGGCATCGGCTCGGCTCTGCCCTGGCGCGGGAGGACCCGTCGGCACGATCCGGCCGGGACTCAGAGATGACACAGGTTCGGCCGGCGGCGTGGAGGTCGAAGACCTCGGCGACGCCGCGCCGCAGGCCGCCACAGGCGGCGCTGACGGCGACCTCGCAGGGATCTCCTCGGGTGAATCAGTCGTGCGGGACGACCGCGACGGGCGCGGGCGAGTGGTGCAGCACCGCGTGGGTGACGGGGCCGACGTGCGTACCGATCGCCGAATGGCGGGTACGGCGGCCGACAACCACCAGGCAGGCGTCAGATGCTGCCTCGATCAGATGCTGGGCGGCCTGGCCGACCGTGGACTGCTCGATGACCTCGACGCCGGGGAACTTCTCCCGCCAGGCGCGCAGCGTCTCGGTGAGCGTCGAGGCCTCGTTCGCCGCCAGGTCCTCGTTGAGCATGGGGTCCATCGCGCCGGGATTGTAGCCATAGACGGGCGGCAGGCTCCAGCCGTGGATCGCGCGCAGTACCGCGCCGCGCCGGGCGGCCGCGTCGAAGGCGAACTCGATCAGCGCTTCGCTGGGCCGGGAAGTGTCGAGGCCGAGGACCACATCGCGGTACGGGGTGGCCGCCGACGGCAGCCCGTCGGTGTCCAGCCGGTGCTCGTCCTCCGCGATCTCACCCGCCCGTACGAGCACCACCGGCCGCTCGGCCGTGGCCACCGTGGCCTGGGCGACGGATCCGACCAGAAAGCCGGCGACCCCGCTCAGCCCCCGGGAGCCCAGAACCAGCAGCTCGGCCTCCTCAGCGGCGACCGGCAGCACGGCGGCGGGCTGGCCGACGATCTGCTCGGTGGTGATCTCCAGTTCCGGGAAACGAATCCGGAGGTCGTAGGCGGTCTCGCGGGGAATTCGCTCGGCCCAGTGGCGCTGCGTTCCGGGGCCCATGAGCGGAGCCTGGGTGGTGGGCTCCCACTCCCAGACGTGTACGAGTCGTAGCGGCAGCGCGCGGCGCTGTGCCTCCTGGGCCGCCCACAGCGCGGCGGCCACGCTCTCGCGTGAGCCGTCCAGTCCGACGGTGACGGTGTGGGACATGGTGCGTACCTCCAGGTCGGAAACGGCGGGATCTGGTTCTCTCCCAGCCTCGCGGCGGGGAGGGCAGCACAGCAGGGGCCGCAGGTCCCTGCACGGGGCCGACCGGCCCCTGTGGCGGCCTCGTACCGGCTCCGACACTGGCGGGACAGGACCAACGGAGGGGCAGGACATGATGGTTCGTTCCGCGCGGGAGGTCAGACCGCGTGGGTTCGGTCTCCGGCTCGTCCGCGTCCGGGCGCCGGATCCGCGCAAGCCGCCCCGTGCCTGGGGCGCGCACGGCGCGCACGGCGCAATGCGCCCGGGCGGGTCCCCGTGCGGGGCCGGGGACGCCGTGGACGTGGTAGTCGACGAACGGGCCGCTGCGGGCGGGAGCGGAGGGGCTCTCGGGTCCGGGCCGGGGGCTGAACGTCCCTGTTTTCAGGGGCGGTTCAGCCGGTCCAGGTCCAGTCGGCGACCTCGGGCAGGTCGGTGCCGTGTTCGCGGATCCAGGCGTGGTGGCGCAGGCGGGTGTCCTCCATCGCCTGGCGTACGGGTGCGGCGCGCACGGCCATGCCCGGGACCCGGTCGATGACGTCCATGAGGAGGCGGTAGCGGTCGAGGTCGTTGCGGACCACCATGTCGAAGGGCGTGGTCGTGGTGCCGATCTCCTTGTAGCCGCGTACGTGCAGGTTGGCGTGGCCGGCGCGGCGGTAGGCCAGGCGGTGGATCAGCCACGGGTAGCCGTGGTAGGCGAAGATGACCGGCTTGTCGCGGGTGAACAGGGCGTCGAACTCCGGGTCGGGCATGCCGTGCGGGTGCTCCTGCGTCGGGAGCAGCCGGGCCAGGTCCACGACGTTCACGACCCGCACGGCCAGGTCGGGCAGATGGCTGCGGATCAGCTGCGCGGCGGCGAGGACCTCCAGGGTGGGAACGTCGCCCGCGCAGGCGAGGACGACATCGGGCTCGTGGACGCCGTCCTCGGTACCGGCCCAGTCCCAGATGCCTGCGCCGCGGGCGCAGTGGGCGCGGGCGGCGTCCAGGTCGAGCCAGTCGAAACAGGGCTGTTTGCCGGCGACGACGACGTTGACGTAGTCGCGGCTGCGCAGCACGTGGTCGGCGACCGCGAGAAGGGTGTTGGCGTCCGGCGGCAGGTAGACCCGTACGACCTCGGGTGCCTTGTTGAGGACGTGGTCGATGAAGCCGGGGTCCTGGTGGGAGAAGCCGTTGTTGTCCTGCCGCCAGACGTGTGAGGTGAGCAGGTAGTTGAGGGAGGCGACGGGGCTGCGCCAGGGCAGCCTGCGGGTGGTGCGCAGCCACTTGATGTGCTGGTTGACCATGGAGTCGACGATGTGCACGAAGGCTTCGTAGCAGGAGAAGAGGCCGTGCCGGCCGGTGAGGAGGTAGCCCTCCAGCCAGCCCTGGCAGGTGTGTTCGGACAGGATCTCCATCACCCGGCCGTGCCGGTCCAGGTGCTCGTCGACGTCCAGGGTCCCGCCCTGCCAGGCCTTGCCGGTGGCGCGGTAGACGGACTGCAGGCGGTTGGAGGCGGTCTCGTCCGGCCCGACGAGGCGGAAGTCGCGGCGGGCCGAGGTGTTCTCCATGAGCGTGGCCAGCAGGTCGCCCAGGACGTGGGTGGGTTCGTGGAGGGTCGCGCCGGGCTTGTCGACCGGGACCGCGAACCGCTCCAGCGGCGGGATCGGCAGGTCGTGCAGCAGCAGGCCGCCGTTGGCGTGCGGGCTCGCGCCCAGCCGGCGGTCGCCTTCGGGAACGTACGCGAGGACCTGGTCGCTCGGGCGGCCGTGGTCGTCGAAGAGTTCCTCCGGCCGGTAGGACCGCAGCCACGCCTCCAACTGCCGCAGGTGTTCGGGGTTGTCCCGTACCCCGGCGAGGGGTACCTGGTGGGCGCGCCAGGTGCCTTCGACGGGTACGCCGTCGACCTCGGCGGGCCCGGTCCAGCCCTTGGGCGTACGCAGCAGGATCACCGGCCAGCGCGGGCGCTGCGTGGCGCCCTCCTCGCGGGCCGCACGCTGGATCACGGCGATGCGGTCCAGTGCGGTGTCCATCGCGTGCGCCATGGCCCGGTGGACGGTCATGGGATCGTCGCCGGTGACGTGGATCGGCTCGTGGCCGTAGCCGCGCATGAGCTCGTCCAGCTCGCCCTCGGCCAGCCGGGCGAGCACGGCCGGGTTGGCGATCTTGTAGCCGTTCAGGTGCAGGATCGGCAGCACGGCACCGTCGTTCACCGGGTCCAGGAACTTGTTGGAATGCCAGGACGCGGCGAGCGGCCCGGTCTCCGCCTCCCCGTCGCCGATCACGCAGGCGACCAGCAGGCCGGGATTGTCCAGGGCGGCACCGTAGGCATGGGACAGGGAATAGCCCAGCTCCCCGCCCTCGTGGATCGAGCCGGGCGTCTCCGGGGCCACATGGCTGGGCACCCCACCGGGGAAGGAGAACTGCCGGAACAGCCGGGCCATGCCCTCCGAGTCCCGGCTGACATCCGGATACGTCTCGGAATACGTGCCCTCCAGCCAGGAGTTGGCGAGCACGGCCGGTCCGCCGTGCCCTGGGCCCCAGATGCACAGAGCGTCCTGGCCGCGGGCCTTGATCACTCGGTTGAGGTGGGTGTGGACCAGGTTCAGCCCCGGCGAGGTGCCCCAGTGGCCGAGCAGCCGCGGCTTGACGTCCTCCGGGCGCAGCGGCCGGGACAGCAGCGGATTGCCCATCAGATAGATCTGACCGACCGCCAGGTAGTTGGCGGCCCGCCAGTGGGCGTCCAGCGCCCCCAGTTCCGCGTCGTCGAGTGTGGCCGGAGCCGATGTCGGGAAGTCGCGCATGGCTTCCTCCGAAGCGAAGCGTCGTGGATGTCACCCGACAGCCTCGGCTCGGCCGCCTCCGCCGCGATAGGGCCGCATGGGTGTCACTGCGGGCCCTTCGGTCCTCCTGCTCGGCCGCCGTTCTCAACGGTGTCCGTATCGCGACGGCCGCACGAGGGGGGCCGAGCAGGCGGGCAATCAGGACCGCTCGGCCCATGCTCCGAAGACGGGTGTCGACCCACGATGGTGGGGACAACTCCTGTCGCTGCCGAATCGGCATACCTCGCCCGGAGGGCCGTCTGATGACCACCACCACGACAAACCTGCTGGGCGTGCTGCCCCCCGAGGGCCGCGAGCGGCTGATGGAACTCGCCCGCGACGTGCCCTTCCCCGCAGGCACCCGCATCTTCGAAGAGGGCCACAAGGCCGACCGCTTCTGGATCATCCGCACCGGATCGGTCGCCCTCGACCTGCATGTCCCCGGCCGCCGGGCGGCGGTCGTCGAGACCCTCGGCCCCGGCGATCTGCTCGGCTGGTCGTGGCTCTTCCCGCCGTACGCCTGGCATCTGGGCGCCGAAGCCCAGAGTCCCGTACGGGCGCTGGAGTTCGACGCCACCGTGGTGCGGGCCCTGTGCGAGGCCGATCCGGTCTTCGGGCGGGCCGTCTCCCGCCGGGTCGCCGAGATCGTCGCGCACCGCTTGCAGGGCGCCCGCACCCGTCTGCTCGACCTGTACGGACCGCAGGGCAGCGGCCCTGTGCGGTGAGGCCGGCCAGGTCCCCGCCGGGACACGCGGACGTCGGCGGAGCATGAGCAGGGGACCGTTCGGCCCTGGTGCGGCACCGGCCGTACGGTCCACGATCGTTTCAGGGGACGGGTAACGACAGCGCGAGGGACGGACATGACCGAGGCACGGGAATTCTCCCCGCGGACACCGATCCGGGTGTTCCTGCTCGATGATCACGAGGTCGTCCGGCGCGGGCTGCACGACCTGCTCGACGCCGAGCCCGACATCGAGGTCGTGGGCGAGGCCGGGACGATCGACCACGCCCTTGTCCGGGGCCCGGCGCTGCGGCCGGACGTCGCGATTCTGGACGTACGGCTGCCGGACGGGGACGGGATCACGGTCTGCCGCGAGCTGCGCTCGCGCATGCCGGAGCTGGCCTGCTTGATGCTCACTTCCTTCGATGACGACGATGCGCTGCTGGACGCGATCATGGCCGGCGCTGCGGGCTACGTCCTGAAGCAGATCAAGGGCTCCGACCTGATCGCCGCCGTACGCACCGTGGCCTCCGGGCAGTCGATGCTCGACCCGGCCACCACCACCCGGCTGATGAGCAGCCTGCGCGGCGACGACGCCGTGCAGGAGCCGCAGGACGCGGTGCTGGCCTCGCTCACCCCGCGCGAACGCGAGATCCTCGGCCTGATCGGCGAGGGGCTGACCAACCGGCAGATCGGCCAACGGCTCTATCTCTCCGAGAAGACGGTCAAGAATCACATCTCCCGCCTGCTGGCCAAACTCGGCGTCGAGCGCCGCATCCAGGCCGCCGTCCTGGCCACCCAGGCCACCCAGGCCGCCCCGCAGGCCTCGGCCGAACGCCACTCGCGCTGAGATCAGGGCCCTCCCGGCCCGGCCCCGCAACCCGGTCGGCTCACTCGGCGGGCAGCGGCACACGCCACACCAGGCGGGTGCCACCGCCGGAGGGTGCGTCGAGCGTCAGTTCACCGCCGAGCTGCTCGGCCCGCTCGGCAAGGTTGCGCAGTCCGCTGCGGACGCCGCCGTCGCGGATGCCGACGCCGTTGTCCGCCACGGTCAGCGTCAGCTCGCCGGAGCCGACGACAAGTGAGACGTCGGCGGCAGCGGCCTGCGCATGCCGCGCGACATTGGCCAGCGCCTCTCCGAGGACCGCGACCACATGTTCCCTGACAGAGCCCGGTACGTCCGTGTCGACCAGCCCTTCCATGCGCAGCGACGGGGTGAACCCCAGCGTGGGCACAGCCCCCTCGATCACCCTGACGGTCCGCACCCGTAGCCCCTGAACCGCGGGGCCGTTCTCGTGGGAGCGCAGCCCGAAGATGGTGGAACGGATGATCTTGATGGTTTCGTCCAGGTCGTCCACTGCCCGCAGCAGCCGCTCGCTGGCCTCGGGGTGCTGCACGAAGCGCACCGCGCTCTGCAACGTCATCCCGGTGGCGAAGAGCCGCTGGATCGCCAGATCGTGCAGGTCCCGGGCGATCCGGTCCCGGTCCTCGTACAGGGCGATCTGCTCCGCGTCCCGCCGCCGGTCGGCCAGCTCCATCGCGACCGCCGCCTGCCCCGCGAAGCCCAGCAGCGGTGCCACCTCCGCCTGTGTGAAGGCCGCCGCCCCCTCGAGCCTGGCCAGCAGCAGCACACCCCGGACCCCGCCGCCGGTGACCATCGGCACCGCGACTGCCGGGCCGAATCCCTGCCAACGCGGCGGCCCGGCGGTGGCCCGCGGGTCCTTCGCCACCTCGGCGCTGGTGATCGTCTCCGAGGCCAGCATGGCCGCGCCCACGAACGAGCCCTCGCGAGGCAGCACCAGCCCGCGGTGCGACTCGGCATCGATGCCCGTGGCCAGGGCCACCTGAAGATCGTCCGACCCGTCGACCGGCACTGCCAGTACTCCCAGATCCGCGGCGAGGATCCCGCGGGCGTGGTCCACGATGAGCTCCAGCACGCGCGTCCCGTCGACCCCCGACAGCAGACTGCTGGTGATCGCCGCGTTCGCCTCCAGCCAGCGTCGGCGCAGCTGTGACTCCTCGTACAGCCGGGCGTTCTCGATGGCCACCCCGGCCGCAACGGCCAGGGTGGACAGCACGCTCTCGTCCTCGCCGTCGAATTCCTTGCTGCCACGCTTCTCGGTCAGATAGATGTTGCCGAACACCTGGTCGCGCACCCGGATGGGCACTCCGAGGAAGGAGTGCATCGGCGGGTGGTTCGCCGGGAAGCCGTACGACGCCGAATGTTCCGCGATCTCCTCCAGCCGCAACGGCTCCGGGTGCCGGATCAGCTCGCCGAGGATCCCGTGTCCCGACGGCAGCGACCCGATGGCCTTGATCTGCTCCTGCGTCATCCCCACCGGCAGGAACTGCGACAGCCGCTGCGCCTGCTCCTCATCGATCACCCCGAGCGCACCGTACTCGGCGTCCACCAGCACCACGGCCGCCTCGACGATCCGCTGCAGCACCTGCGCCAGATCCAGCTCCCGACCGACCGAGAGCACCGCTTCCAGCAGGCTGTGCACCCGGTCCCGGGTACCGCGTACCGCGTTGACCCGGACCTGCAATTCGTCCAGCAGCTCATCCAGCCTCAGCCGAGGCAGACGCTCACCGTCCCTGACGCTGTCCTCGCCCACCGGTTTCCTCCGCACACGCTCGAATCGACAGACCGCACACGCGTGCGTCTCCACGGTAGTCGCCGACCCGGCTCCCAGCAGTGGCTGCCTGAAACCTGACCCTGGGGGCGGGCGTCCGCGCCCTACTCGGCCTCCGCCGATCCCGTGATCCGGAGTTTGCGCTGGGTGCGCTGGTAGAAGGTGGTGCGCCCGAGGCGCACCACCGTGGCCGCGTCGGGGACCATGGTGATCTCGATGATCTCGCCCGGGCACGCCCGGCCCACCAGCCGGCCGTCGGCTTCGACCGCCAGCTCACCGCTGCTGGGAAGCACTTCGAGGGCGAGTTTCTCGCCGCTGGACAGGAACAGGGAGCGGTTGAACGCCGAGTGCGGCGCGACGGGGGTGACCAGCAGCCCTTCCGCGCTGGGCGAGACGATCGGGCCGCCGGCGGAGAAGCTGTAGGCGGTCGATCCGGTGGGGGTGGCCACGATCACCGCGTCGGCGGCGTAGCTCACGAAGGGGTGTCCCTCGACCCGCAGCCCCACGGCGGCCGACAGCTGTCCGGGGCTGCGGACCAGCACGATGTCGTTGAGGGCCAGCTCATCCCGCCCCCCGATGGTGGCGCGGACCCCGGACCGGCGCTCGAGGGTGAAGCGGTGCCCGTCGATGGCCGACAACGCTTCGGGCACGTCCGGGATGTCGACCTCGGCGAGGAACCCCAGCTTCCCCACGTTGACCCCCAGGACGGGAGCCCGGCCGCCGGAGGCGAGCCGCATCGCCCGCAGCATCGTGCCGTCACCGCCCAGGCTCAGGATCAGATCCGCCCGCCGGGAGAGCTCGTGCGGCTCGACGGCCACCGCCGCGGGGTGGATGCGTGTCACCTCACCGGCCAGGCCGAGTACCTGGGCCCCCCGGTCCCGGGTCCAGTCGGTGATCGTCTGGATCGTGGTGGAGCAGTCCCTGCGCGGGTGCAACACCACGCCGACGGCGCCGATCATTCCCATGCGCCCGCTCCTAGCTCTCCGGCCCCCTCCAGTGAGTCACAGACCCCTCGGCCGGGCAAGCCCGCGTCCGCACGCCCTTCCTGGGTGTGCCGCACCCAGGAAGACACGTCCTGCCCCCTTCGGCGGCCCGACGGCATGCTGGGCAGAAGGAAGCGCCTGCCGCCCCGCAGCTCACCGAGGAGAACCCCATGCCCGCCAGCGCCGACGTCGAACAGTGGATCAAGCGGTACGAGCACGCCTGGCGCACCAACGACCCCGGGGACATCCAGGCTCTGTTCACCTCCGGCGCCGAATACCACGAGTGGCCCTACGAGACCTCATGGATCGGCCGGAAGGAGATCATCGAGGGCTGGCTGGGACGCGAGCACATGCAGACCGGCGGCTGGACCTTCGAGTGGTCGATCCTGACCATCAACGGCGACACCGCCGCCATCGAGGGGACCGGCGTCTACCAGGAGTACGGGACCTTCGCCAACCTCTGGGTCGTCACCTTCGCCGACGACGGCCGCTGCACCGTCTTCCGCATGTGGAACAACGAAGTCCCGCGCTGAGAGGATTCGGTAACGTCGCTTTATTCCGGATGACGTCGATCGGTAATTCCCGCTGGCTGAAGTAGTACTCACAAGCAGCGCCGAGGTGTCAACCTCGGCGCCTCGCCTGGAGGACTTCATGCCTGAGCTCTATTTCCATGTGCGCTGGCCGGACGGTGAGAGCCTGCGGTGCTATTCACCCTCCACCGTGGTCGCGGACTACTTCACCCCCGGTGCCGCGTACGACGTCGCGGACTTCCTGGAGCGCAGCCGCCGGTCGCTCGGCATCGCGAGTGAGCGGGTCCGGGAGAAGTACGGGTTCTCCTGCACCGGTGCGTCGGACCAGCTCGCGGAGATCGAGCGCACCGCCGCCGGGTACGCCGGCCGGCCCGGGGCCACCGTGACCGTCGAAGCGCTGCGGTATGCCGACGGGAGCGAGCGATGAGCCCGGCAGGGCCGGCGGGGGCCCACTATCCGGTGGCGGTCGTCGGGGGCGGGCAGGCGGGGCTGTCGGTCAGCTACTGGCTGCGCGAGCGCGGTGTCGAGCACATCGTGATCGAGGCGAACCGGGTCGGGAACGAGTGGCGGGAGCGCCGCTGGGACAGCTTCTGCCTGGTCACCCCCAACTGGCAGTGCAAGCTGCCCGGTTTCCCCTACCAGGGCTCCGATCCGGACGGCTTCATGGTCCGCGACGAGATCGTGCGGTACCTCGAGGACTACGTGGCCTTCTTCCGGCCGCCGCTGGTGGAGGGCGTCTCCGTCACGGGGCTGCGCCGGGCCGCCGACGGGACCTTCGAACTGAGCACCACCCAGGGCGACTTCACCGCCGGCCAGGTGGTGATCGCCACCGGCCCGTACCACACGCCGTCCATCCCCCGGATGGCCGAGCGGCTGCCCGCAGGCATCGAACAGCTCCACTCCTCCCGCTACCGCAACGCGGACCAGCTCCCCGAGGGCGGCGTCCTGGTGGTCGGCACCGGCCAGTCCGGCTGCCAGATCGCCGAGGACCTGCACCTGGCGGGTCGTCAGGTGCACCTGGCCGTCGGCAGCGCACCGCGCGTGGCCCGCTTCTACCGGGGCCGGGACTGCGTGGCCTGGCTGGACGAGATGGGGCACTACGCCAAGGGCATCGACGAGTTCGACGACGCCGGCGCGGTGCGTATGCGGGTCAACCACTACGTGACCGGGCGCGACGGCGGCCGCGACATCGACCTGCGGGCCTTCGCCCGGGACGGGATGCGGCTGTACGGGCGGCTGACCGGCATCGACGGCCCGGAGCTGGAGTTCGCCGACGACCTGAAGGTCAACCTCGACCGGGCCGACATGGTCGCCGAGGGCATCAAGGACGCCATCGACGCGCACATCACCGCGCACGGCATCACGGCTCCCGACGAGGCACGGTACGTACCGGTGTGGGAGCCGGACGGGCAGCCGGGCAGCCTCGACCTGGCAGCCGCCGGGATC
This sequence comes from Streptomyces sp. NPDC059373, assembly GCF_042751495.1. NCBI lineage: Bacteria > Bacillati > Actinomycetota > Actinomycetes > Kitasatosporales > Streptomycetaceae > Streptomyces > Streptomyces sp. NPDC059373. Next base: position 55,750 of record NZ_JBHYXC010000006.1, read on the forward strand.
AGCTCCGTCGTCTGGTCGACCGGCTTCACCCGCGACCACCGGTGGATCGAGATACCCGCCTTCAACGGCCGCGGCTACCCGATGCACTGGCGCGGCGCCAGCAGCTGTCCCGGCCTGTACTTCCTGGGCCTGCCCTGGCAGTACTCCTGGGGGTCGGGCCGCTTCGAAGCGGTGGGCCGGGACGCGGAGTTCCTCGCCGGCCACATCGACGCCTCACGCCGCCTGGCCGACGTCTGCGGCGCCCTGACCGGTGCTCCCACCGAACTCACAGCCGCCCTCCCGATCGGCTGAAGGGGACACGTACGGCATGGTCTTCGACGCCCACCGCCATATCGGCGTACTGCCCGCCTACCCCTTCTACGGCGGGCCGCCCGTCCAGCCCGACACCACCGCCCGCGCCACCGTCAAGCAGCTCGTCGCCGACCTCGACGCGGAGGGCACCGAACGGGCCCTGGTGATCCCCAACTACGGCGTCCCGGACCCCGACATCGCCTTCTCCTTCAACGAGCTGGCCGTCGAGGCCGCCCAGAGCGACGACCGGATCCGCGCCGGGCTGTGGGTCTCCCCGCGCCCCGAGGACGAGGACCGCACCGCCCGCGCCCTCGCGCTGGCCGGCGAGGAGGGCGTACGGGCGCTCAAGCTCAGCTTCCTGCTGGGCGGCCGCCCCACCGACCCGGCCTGCCGGCCCCAGCTGGACCGGATCTTCGGCGAGGCCCGGCGCCTCGGGCTGGTGGTCCATGTCCACACCTCCCCCGGGGCCGCCTCCGACATCGACGAGGTCGGCCACCTGGTGGAGTGGTACGCCGACCAGGTCCCCGTTCATCTCGTGCACTTCGGCGGTGGGATGAGCGGCCACATCAAGCTTGCCGGCTCCCGGTTCTTCGACTGGATCGAAGGCGGCAAGCGCGTCTACACCGACCTCTCCTGGGCCATCGGCTTCGCACCGCGCTGGCTGGCCCGGGAGATCGAGCGCCGCGGTATCGGCCACGACCGCGTGCTCTTCGCCAGCGACCAGCCGTGGGGCGACTTCGCGGGCGAGCACGCCCGGCTGACCGCCGCGGCCGGCGGCGGCGAACTCGGCGAACTCGTCTTCCGGGACACCTTCGCCGCGCTCTACGACTGACCTGATCTCCCCCAACCGCCCCCGTCCCACTCGTACACCTCGTCCAAGGAGACAGCCCATGTCCGACACCACCATCGAGCTGACCGACGTCGAGCAGAAGTCGCTGACCGAGATCCCCCACCCGTCGCTGCCCGAGGGCACGAGCATCTACGGCTCCACCAAGGTCTTCCCCGACTACCAGGCCGAGAACGGCGAGACCTACTTCACCCTCGTCCACGGCATCGCCCACGAGTCGTCCGTCAGTTTCGTCGCCGTCCTCCAGGCCACCCGCGCGCTGCGCAAGGGCTTCGAGACCGCCATCTACTTCTACGGCCCCGGCTCCCTCAACTGCCTGGCCACCCGCGGCTTCCCGACCACCGGCAACTCCGCGTTCCCCGGCGAGCACAACATCAACAACCAGCTCAAGACCTTCATCTCCGAGGGCGGCAAGGTCTTCTGCTGCCGCTTCGGCCTGTCCCTGCACGGCGCCCGCGAGGAGGACCTGATCGAGGGCGTGATCCCCACCCACCCGCTGGACGTGCAGGACGCGCTGATCCACTACGCCCGCAAGGGCGCCATCATCAACTCCACCTACCAGCTGTAAGGGGGACGACGTGAGCGTTGGCACCCACTCGACGAGTACGGCGGTGGACGTGCGGATCATGACCCGCGCCGAACTCGCCCTCCACGGCCTGCGGACGGACTCGCCCGTACGGCGGCCGGACGGCGCGGGGCCCAGCGACGACGGCCACGTCCTCGTCGACGGTGCCAACGCCGCGCTTCCCCGCAACCCCGACAGTCCCTACTCCGTACGCGACGGCAAGGTCTGGCTCGGCGAGGAGGCTGGGACATTCAAAGACACCGGGCTGACCTTCTCCCCCGTACAGCGCCCGGCGTTCTACGACCTGACGACGGCCGACGGCATCCGCTACGAGGAGATCGCCCGGCTGCACGGCGCCGACGTCCTCGCCACCACCGTCGTACAGACCTGCATCCGCTACGCCGAGGCCGACCGCTGCCGCTTCTGCACCATCGAGGAGTCGCTGCGCTCCGGCGCGACGGTCGCCGCGAAGACCCCCGCCCAGCTCGCCGAGGTCGCCGAGGCCGCCGTACGGCTCGACGGCGTCCGGCAGATGGTCATGACCACGGGCACCACCACCGGCCCCGACCGGGGCGCCCGCACGCTCGCACGGTCGGTGCGCGCGGTGCTGGCGGCGGTGCCCGGACTGCCCGTCCAGGTGCAGTGCGAACCGCCCGGCGACCTGGCGTGGATCCGCGAGCTGCACGATGCCGGAGCCACCGCGATCGGCATCCACGTCGAGGCCCTCGACGACGAGGTGCGGCGGCGCTGGATGCCCGGCAAGTCCACCGTCCCGATGTCCGAGTACGAGGCGGCCTGGGACGAGGCCGTCCGCGTCTTCGGCCCCAACCGCGTCTCCACGTACCTGCTGGCCGGCCTCGGCGAGGACCCGGACGAGCTGATCGAAGGAGCGGGGAAGCTGATCGCCCGCGGCGTGTACCCCTTCGTCGTCCCCTTCCGCCCCATGCGCGGCACCCTCGCCGCCCGGGACGGAATCGGCGCCCCCACCGCGGAGTACCTCCGGTACGTGACGGAGGGCGTCGCCGCGAAGCTGCGCGCGGCGGGCATGCACGGCGCCGACCAGAAGGCCGGTTGCGCGGCGTGCGGGGCGTGCAGTGTGCTGCGCACGGCGGGCGGGTGAGCGGCGTGCGCAACGACACCGGGGGAACGCCCCCCGTCCCCCGGACGCCCTCAGGGCGTGTCCTCAATCGCCGGACGGGCTCCGATGAGCCCCTCCTCGACCTGGTCGGCCGTCACCCCGGCCAGGCGGTGACCGATGACATCCTGCTGCTGCTCGGCGACCGCAGCACCCTCGCCCGGCAGCCCGGCTTCCGGATCGAACAGGCAACCAGCGCGGAGGCGTTGAGCGCCTACCGGCGGCTGCGGCAGGACATCTTCGTGCACGAGCAGGGGCTTTTCGAGGGGCACGACCTCGATGACCGGGACGACGACCCGCGCACGCTGGTACTCGTCGCTCGCGACCGGGACGGCGCGGTCGCGGGGGGCGTGCGGCTGGGGCCGGTCGAGGACGGGCCCGACATCGGGTGGTGGGCCGGGGGACGGCTCGCGGTCGCACCGGCCGCGCGGCGGCTGGGCGGGGTCGGGGCGGCGCTGGTGCGGGCGGCCTGTGCGCGGGCGGAGGCGGAGGGCGCGCTGCGGTTCGACGCGACGGTCCAGGTGCGGGGCGAGCCGCTGTTCACGCGGCTGGGCTGGCGGCGGGTCCGGGAGATCACGGTGGCCGGGGCGCCGCATGTGCTGATGCGGTGGCCGATCGGCCGGATCGCCGCGCAGGCCTCGGCCACGAAGGCCGCGCTGGGGCCGCTGTTGGCCGGGCTGAGCCCCGGCGGCACCGGCTTCGTGGGCGACGACGGCGCGCCGGTGCCGGGCACCGACGTGGTTGCCGCCTGCGACGCCATCGTGCCGTCCATGGTCGAACGGGACCCGGAGTGGGCGGGCTGGTGCTCGGTGCTGGTCAACGTCAACGACCTTGCGGCGATGGGCGCTTCGCCGATCGGGCTGCTGGACGCGCTCGGCGCGCGGGACGCCTCGCATGCCGCCCGGGTGCTGTCGGGGCTGAAGCGAGCCGCCGAGGCCTACGGCGTCCCCGTGCTGGGCGGCCACACCCAGTTCGGGGTGCCGGCCGCGCTGTCGGTGACCGCCCTGGGCCGTACGCCCGACCCCGTACCGGGCGGCGGCGGGCGTCCCGGGCATGCCGTACGCGTCACCGCCGACCTCGGCGGCGGCTGGCGGGCCGGATACCGGGGTCGCCAGTGGGATTCGACCACTCATCGCCGTACGGACGAGCTGCGTACGATGCTGGGCGCGGTCGCCGCCGCACGCCCGGCCGCCGCCAAGGACGTGTCGATGGCGGGGATGGTCGGCACCCTCGGCATGCTCGCGGAGGCCGGCGGCTGCGGCGCCGTACTCGACGTGGCCGCCGTGCCGCGGCCGGAGGGGGCGGCAGTCGGTGACTGGCTCACGTGCTTCCCCGGCTTCGCCATGCTCACCGCCGACGAACCGGGCGCGTCGCCACTGGCCGCCGGGCCGGCGACCGGCGCCGAGTGCGGGGAGCTGACCGCAGGGCAGGGCGTGGGGCTGCGCTGGCCCGACGGAGAGATCACGGAAGCGGTCGCCGGCACGGTGACCGGAATGGGGACCGCATGAGCACGCTTCGTATGGCCGCTGTGGCCGCCGAGTTCGGCCGCGACCTCGAGGAGGACTTCGCCGTCGTGGAGCGGCTGATCAAGGAGGCCGCCGAGCAGGGCGTGCAGTTGCTCGCGCTGCCGGAGGCCTGCCTCGGCGGCTACCTGCTCAGCCTCGACGACGACACCGAGCTCGACGCGGGCCCTCCTCCGCTCGCCCTCGACGGCCCCGAGATCGCCCGCCTCGCGGCGCTTGCGGGCGGGATGACGGTGGTCGCGGGCTACTGCGAAGCGGACGGCGACTCCCGCTACAACAGCGTGGTGTGCGTGACCGGCGATGGCGTCCTGGGCAATCACCGCAAGGTCCACCAGCCGTTGAGCGAGGACGCGAGCTACGCCTCCGGCGACCAGTTCCACGCCTTCGACACCCCGGTCGGGCGGATCGGCATGATGATCTGTTACGACAAGGCCTTCCCGGAGTCCGCCCGCGCGCTCGCGCTGGACGGGGCGCAGATCGGGGTCTGTGTCTCCGCGTGGCCGGGCGCCAGGACCAGCCCTGCCGCCGATCTCGTCAACGACCGCTGGAAGCGCCGCTTCGACCTGTTCGACCGGGCTCGCGCGCTGGAGAATCAGATGGTGTGGGTGTCCGCGAACCAGGCGGGCACTTTCGGGTCGCTACGCTTCGTGGGCAGCGCCAAGGTCGTCGACCCCGGTGGCGAGATCCTCGCCGACACCGGGGTGACGGCCGGCATCGCCGTCGCCGAACTCGACGTCGCCCAGGCCCTGGAGACCGCCCGTCGCTCCATGGGGCACCTGCGCGACCGGCGCCCCGAGACCTACGACCTGACCACAGGCCTGTACACAGGAGCAGTCAAGGCATGAGCACCATCCGGATCGCGGCCGTGGCCGCCCACTTCGGCCGCGACCTGGACTTCTGCCTGGCGAGGATCGGCAAACTGATCGACGACGCCCGCAAGGAGGGCGCGGGGCTGCTCGTCCTGCCCGACGCCGCCCTCGGCGGCTACCTGGCCGACCTGCGTCACCCGGACCCCGAGGCGCTGCCGCCCGCGCTCAAGCCGGACGACCCGCTGATCCTCCAGATCGCCCGCCTCGCCGCCGAGATGGTCGTCTGCGTCGGCTACTGCGAGGCCGCCACCGACGGCGCGGACCCCGACCGCTACAACGCGGCCGTCTGCGTCAGCGGCGACGGGGTCCTCGGCCGCCACCGCAAAGTGCACCTCCCGGCCGGGGAGGTCGCCGCGTACGCCCCCGGCGACCGCTTCGACGCCTTCGACACCCCGGTCGGCCGGATCGGCATGCTCATCGACTACGACAAGACCTTCCCGGAGTCCGCCCGCAGCCTCGCCCTGGACGGCGCCGAGATCCTGGCCTGCCTGTCCGCCTGGCCGACCAGTATCACCAACCGCGCCCCGCGGATGGCCCAGGACCGCCAGGCCAAGCTCTTCGACCTGTACGACCAGGCGCGGGCGGCGGAGAACCAGGTCGTCCTGGCCTCCTCCAACCAGACCGGTGCCATGGGCGGCATGCGCTTCCTCGGCCAGGCCAAGGTCGTCGGCCCCGGCGGTGACATCCTCGCCCGCACCTGGGCCAAGGCCGGCCTCGCCGTCGCCGAGCTCGACGTGCCGGCCGAGGTCGACCGCGCCCGCCGCATCCTGCGCCACCTCGGCGAACGCCGGCCCGCCGCCTACCGGGAGACCACGTCGTGAAGATCGCCCTGCTCAGCTACTCGACCAAGCCGCGCGGCGGCGTCGTCCACACCCTCGCCCTGGCCGAGGCACTGGCCGCCGCCGGCCAGGACGTGACGGTCTGGTCGCTCGGCCGGGGCGGCGACAGCGGCTTCTTCCGGCCCGTAAGTCCCGCCGTACGGCTGCGGATCGTGACCTTCCCTGACGGGCCGCCCGACGAGAGCGTGGGGGAACGCATCCTGCGCTCCATCGCCACCCTGCGCGGAGCCTTCGCCCCGGCCGCCTCCTCGTACGACGTCGTGCACGCCCAGGACTGCATCAGTGCCAACGCCGTGGGCCGCTGCGTCCGCACCGTCCACCACCTCGACCACTTCACCACCCCGGAGCTGGCCGCCTGCCACGAGCGGGCGATCGTCGAGCCGTACGCCCACATCTGCGTCTCGCGCTCGGTCGCGGGCGAACTCGCCGACGGCTGGGGGCTGAAGGCCGAGGTGATCCCCAACGGCGTGGCGTACGAACGCTTCGCGACGACGGACCCGGCCGCCCGCGCCCGCCGGCGGGACCGGCTCGGGACGTACGTCCTCACGGTCGGCGGGATCGAGCCCCGCAAGGGCTCCCTGGACCTGCTGGAGGCGTACGCCCTGCTGCTCGACCGGCACCCGGGTGACGTGCGGCTGGTCATCGCGGGCGGCGAGACCCTCTTCGACTACCGCGACTACCGCGCCCGGTGGGAGGCACGGGCGGCGGAACTCGGCGTCGAGCCGGTGGTGCTGGGCGCGGTGCCCGACGACGACCTGCCCGCGCTCGTGGGCGCCGCCGGTGCCTTCGCCTTCCCGTCGCTGAAGGAGGGCTTCGGCCTCGCCGCCATGGAAGCCCTCGCCGCCGGGGTCCCCCTCGTCGTACGGGACCTGCCCGTCCTGCGCGAGGTCTTCGGCGCCGCCGCCCGCTTCGCCGCGACCCCGCACGGCCTCGCCGCCGAACTCGGCCGTGCCCTCAGGGTTGAGGACCCCGCCCGGCGGGCGGCCGGCCGTGAACTCGCCGCCCGCCACACCTGGGCCGAGGCGGCCCGGCGCCACGTGGACTTCTACCGCTCCCTGAGCTGAGGCCGCGCCGGGCTCACTTGGCGTACATGACGGTGCCGAAGCCGAGCTGGTCGAAGCCGCCGCTGGTCGTTCCGTAGTCTCCGCCACCGCCCTCGGGGCGGACGCTCTCGGCCATGGCGGTGATGTACGGGACGGACAGATAGCGGCGCCGGGTGTAGTGGTAGTGGAGGATGTCCCACACCGGCCGCACCTGCCCCCGCGAGGACGAGGAGATCGCCGTGTGTTCCTGGTAGGCGCAGCTCTGGCCGGTACCCCAGGTGTACGTGGTGAAGGGCACGTCCTGGCCGAGGTTGTACTTGGCGACGTACTGCGCGGCCTTCATGAAGCGGTTGTTGTCGTAGCCGTACAGGTCGTCGCCCTGGGACCAGGCCATCTCACAGAACGCGCCCATCTGGCCCATGCCCATCATGGTGTGGCCCTGGTCGCGGCCCGACTCCTGCCACTGGGCGAGGCCCTGGCTGTCGTACAGGAAGGGGACTGCGTGCGCGATGGAGCCGTTGCCGGCTCCGTTCTTGAAGTAGTTCACGGCCTGGTCGTACTTGGCGGCGTCGTCGCAGAGGATGCCGATGGCCAGGATGGAGTTCATGTTGCACAGGTCCCAGTTGGCCCAGTAGTTGGTGATGCAGGCGCCGTTGTGGTGGAGCAGGAAGTCGTTGTTGAGCGGGTAGAAGACGTTGAGCATCATCGTCTTGAACCGGTCGAGGTCGAACCCGCTGTAGCCGCGCATCAGCTCGGCCGCGTTGGCGAACTGGTAGCCGTAGATCCCGGCGGCCAGGAACCGGTCGGCGTTGCCGGTGACCGTGGTGAGCTTGGCCGACCAGGCGTTCAGGATGTTCCGCGCGGCGTCGCCGTTGGCGGTGGTACCGGCGATCTTCCAGCGCAGCGCGTTCTGGTAGGCGGCGTGGATGTCGTTGTAGAGGGTGCCGTAGTTCTCGCCGGTGCCGCCTCGGATGATGGTCGCCTGGGGGTTGGCCACCCAGGTGGCGGCGGAGTGCCCGTTGGCGGTGAGCCGGTTCCAGCCGGACAGCCACGGGTTGTTGCCGGCGGCGACCCGGACCTTGGCACGGTTGAGGTCCCCGGAGTTGTGCAGCATGCCGGGATGGGCGAAGGTCGCGGGAGCGGCGTTCGCGCTGCCGCCGTTCAACGCGGCGGTCAGTCCGCCCGCGGCCCCGGCGAAGGCGATGCCTCCCGCTGTGCGCAGAAGGCCGCGGCGGGATATTCGGTGTGCGTGGTCGCGGTGGTGATCGCTGTTGCGGTTGCAGTTGTCGCGGCTCATAGCGGTGCGTCTCCTTCTGTGGGGGTGCGCTCCGGGCACGTCGGTGGCCAGAGCTTGTTCCGGCACGGAAAGAGCGGCAAGGCTCCTGATACACATGCGAAACTATCGGGTCATCTCAGCGACATCTGTCCGGGCGGGTCGCGGACATCCTGTGAGACTGCTGTGCAGACCGGGGGGTCAGGCCTTGAACGGGCTTGAGCGGGCTCGGAATACTCTCCGGTGTCGCTTGGCGTGCACACGACTTTCTTCGGTGTTCACGGCCTGAAGGGCGACTTCCTCCGGGTCCGCCGCCGATGTGCGGTCCCAACTCCCCCCACAGGAGTCCTGTTGTGAAGCACCGACGCATACCCAAGCGCTACGTCTCACTGGCCGGAGCCGGCGCCGCCGTCCTGGCGGCCGGCGCGATCCTGCTGCCGAACGCCAACGCGGCGCAGCCCTCCGTGACGACCCCCAAGACGCTCACCCCCGGCGCCGCCGTCACGCTGGCGTCCGACCTCACGTCGCGGCTGGGCGCGGACGGCACGGCGGGTTCGTACTACGACGCGAAGACCGACCGCCTCGTCGTCAACGTCGTCGACTCCGCGGCCGCCGACAGTGTCCGCGCGGCCGGCGCCGTACCGAAGACCGTACAGAACAGCACCGCCGAACTGCGGGCAGCCACCGGGACGTTGACCGAGCAGGCGAGCATTCCCGGCACCGCCTGGGCGATCGACCCGCGCACCGACAAGGTCGTGGTCACCGCCGACCGCACCGTGACCGGCGCGAAGCTCGACAAGCTCACCAAGGCCGTCGGCGCGCTCGGGGACGGCACGGCCACCATCAAGAAGTCGGCCGGGGAGTTCAAGCCGTTCATCGCCGGCGGCGACGCCATCTGGGGCAGCAACGCCCGCTGCTCGCTCGGCTTCAACGTCGTCAAGGGCGGCGAGCCGTACTTCCTCACCGCCGGCCACTGCGGCGTCGACATCACGAGCTGGTCCGACACGCAGGGCGGCTCCGAGATCGGCCACACCGAGGCCGCGACCTTCCCCGGCCACGACTACTCGCTGGTCAAGTACACCGACACCAGCGTGGACCACCCCAGCGCGGTCGACCTCTACAACGGCTCCACCCAGGCCATCAGCCAGGCCGGCACGCCCACCGTCGGCCAGACGGTCCAGCGCAGCGGCAGCACCACCCAGGTCCACGACGGCACCGTCACGGCACTGAACGCCACCGTCAACTATTCGGAGGGGTCCGTCTCCGGCCTGATCCAGACCGATGTGTGCGCCGAGCCGGGCGACAGCGGCGGCGCCCTCTTCTCCGGTGACACGGCCCTCGGCCTGACATCGGGCGGCAGCGGCGACTGCAGCAGCGGCGGCGAGACCTTCTTCCAGCCGGTGCAGGCGGCGCTCGACGCGTACGGCGCCTCGATCGGCTGACCGACCCCGCCCACACCTCGGCCCCGGACACCTCGCCACAAGGGCGGTGTCCGGGGCCTTCGGTGCGCGGCTCCTACTGGTACACGCGGTCGTTGCCGGGTCCTCCCGAGAGCTTGTCGGTCCCGGCGCCTCCGTACATCAGGTCGTTGCCGCTGCTGCCGTAGATCACGTCGCCGCAGCCGCGCCGACGTCCCACACGTCGCCACTCATGCCGTCAGCGTGGACAGCGGACGGCGGGTCAGAGGCTCGCTACGCCGCGGAGGTGCCCCCGGCGTTCGACCTGCGCCGGCGGAGGGCGTAGACGGAGGCCGCTCCGCCTGCCGCGAGGACGCCGACCCCGATGCCGATCGGCAGGGCCGGGGAGGAGGTGCCGGTGTCGGCGAGCGGCTGGGTGGTCAGGTTGTCCGTGGCCAGGCCGGCGGATCCGGCGGCGGTGGTCTGGTGCGGGATCTTCTTCACGGACTCCACCGAGCCGTCCTGCTTCAGCAGCACCTGCTTGTTGTTCGGGTGCCTGAAGTCGAACATGCCGCCCAGCGTGCCGGCCCGCTTGTCGAACGACTCGTCACCGATCCGGCCGGTGCCCCAGTTGTCCTCGATGAACTTGGTGATCGAGGCCTGCTCGGTCGGGGTGTGGTCGACCTTGTTGACCTTGCTGTACGGCGAGATGACCAGCAGCGGCTGCCGGGTGCCGGGGCCGCAGCGGTCGGCGTAGCCGCCGGCGGCGGCCGGGCCGCCCTGGCAGGCGGGGCTGTCGATGGCCTTGCCGTTGGAGCCGAGGGTGGAGTTCGTCGAGCCGTTCAGGACGGGCGAGGTGGCGTGGTCGTACCAGCCGTCGGAGTCGTCGTAGGCGACGACGACGGCGGTGCTCTTCCACTCCGGGGACTTCTGCAGCTGGTTGATCTCGTTGACCAGGAAGTGCTGCTCGTCGGTCGGGTCGGAGTAGCCCGCGTGGCCGTCCTGGTACTCGGACGCCTTCAGGAAGCTCACCGCGGGGAGCTTGTTCGCCTGGACGGCGGCGTCGAAGTCGGTCAGGTCGTAGTTGTGGTTGGCCCGGCCGTTGTGGCCGATCTCGTTGACGCTGGTGGGCGCGAGGTGGTGCGGGTTGGACGTCGACTTGTAGTACTCGAACGGCGAGTGGTGCGGGCTGTAGTCCTCCACCGCCGCGCCGCCGAGGTTGGTGTGGGTGGCGCCGGCGCACTTGGCGTAGTCGCCCTGCTTGCCGTCCCAGGCGGTGCTGGGCCGGAAGCCGCCCTGGAACCAGCCCCAGGAGACGTTCTTCGCGTTGAGCAGGTCGCCGATGTTCTTGCCCTGCAACGCGGCGAGCGCGCTGGTACTGGTGTGGTCCTTGTCCGAGCAGTCGTCGAAGGCCGGGTCCGGGTCGTTGATCACCGTGCCGACGCCCTTGGCGTCCGGGGAGACGACGGCGTTCGGGTCCGGGGTGGACGTCTGCTGGGGGTTCTCCGTGCCGGAGGCGGGGTCGACGGAGATCACGCCGTGGGTCTGCCCCGAGATCAGGTTGAGGGCGCCCGGGGTGGAGGGGCCGAACACCGAGCTGTACGACGTGTCGTTGAGCGCGTAGTGCTGGGCGTAGTTCCACAGTCCGGTGACCGTGTTGCCGTCGTAGTAGTCCATGCCCAGGCCGGGCTCGCCGAAGAGGCCGCCGCTACAGGTGCTGACCTCGGTGTTCTCGACGTACTTGTCGGCCTTGCCGTTGTCGGCCGCGTACTGCTCGGGACCGTAGGAGTGGTTCTGGTCGCAGGTCATGGCCTGGGAGCTGCTGAGCCGCTTGGGCAGGTAGAGGTTCGGGTTCTTCGTCAGCAGCCCGGCGTTGAGCAGGTTGTCGGCCTTGGGGGTCTGCTTGGCGGCCTTGAAGGTGGTCCCGTCGGTGTTGGCGGCCTGCGGGTAGGTGGCGAAGTAGTGGTCGAACGAGACGTTCTCGTCGTAGATGACGACCACGTGCTTGATCGGGGTCGAGGTGTGCGTGCTGCCGGAGCCGGCGCTCTGTGCGGCCACGGCCGACGCGGGTGCGGCTCCGCCGGCCGCCACCAGTGCGGCCGTCCCCAGAAGCGCGGCGAAGCGGATTCCCCGGCGCCGCGCGCCCGAGGACCTTCCTGTGCCGATCATGCTGTCTCGCCTTCCCACGGGGGTGCTGAATTCCGCGTTTACGGCCGGATCCTCGGTCTCGGGAACAGCCTGCCGGGATTCCCCCGATGGAGCACGGGTGAACACACGGTCAGAAACTTCCCATGGATCTCTTGGCTCGTTCTTGACCCGAGCGCGTCAGGCCATGAGTGATCGGCCGAGCCAGTCGGCGCTGTCCCGCGCCCCGGGCAGCGCGAAGAAGTAGCCGCCGCCGAAGGGCTTGACGTAGTCGACCAGCGGTTCTCCGGCGAGCCGCTTCTGTACGGTCTCGAACTGCCGGGCCAGGTCCTGCTGGTAGCAGCAGAAGAGCAGGCCCATGTCGAGGTTGCCGTTGGAGTCCATGCCCCGGTCGTAGTTGTACGCGCGGCGCAGGATCCGCTGGTCGGCCGTTGCGGCGGTGCGCGGGTTGGCCTTCCGGATGTGGCTGTCCAGCGGGATCACCTCGCCCAGCGGGTCCTGGGCGTACTGGGGTGAGTCGGTCTCGTGCCGCCCGTCCAGCGGCGCGCCGGTGTCCCGGGCCCGGCCGAACATCCGCTCCTGCTCGGGGAGCGAGACGCGGTCCCAGAACTCCACCAGCATGCGGATGGCCCGCAACACTTGGTAGCTGCCGCCGGTGGCCCAGGCGGGCTCGGCGTTGGCCTTCCCGACCCACACGAGGCGGTCCATCTCGCGGGCGTCGGTCCTGTCGGGGTTGGCGATGCCGTCCTTGAAGCCCAGGTGGTTGCGGGGCGTTCCGGTGGGGCGCGGAGTGCTGACGAAGCCGTCCATCCGCCAGCGCACCTGCATACCGCCCCGGGTGTGCCGGGCGACGTCGCGCAGGGCGTGCAGCACCGTGTCCGTACCGGCGGCGCAGAACTGCACGCTGAGGTCGCCGTGGCACCAGGCCGGGTCGAGGTCGTCGTCGGGGAACGACGGCATGACGGTGAGCCTGCGCGGCCTGCGCTCGGCCAGGCCGTAGCGGTGGTCGTCGAACAGCGAGGCGCCGGCGCCGACGGTGACCGTCAGCCCGTCGGCCGGGAGTTGCGGGCCGAGGGTGCCGGAGTCGGTGGGCGGGGCGGTGATGCCGGCCGGGTCCGGAGTGCCGCCGGCGGTGAGGAAGCGGGCCCGGTCGGTGATGGTGCGCAGCAGGTCGGCCAGTTCGCGGCGGCCGTCGGCGGTCACGTCGAAGGACACGAAGGCCGTGGCGCGCTGCGCCGGGGTGAGGATCCCGGCCTGGTGCCGGCCGTGGAAGGGCACGCCCGTCGTCCCGGAGGCCGGCGCGGCGGCCGAGGAGCTGCGGTCGGCGGCCACCAGGCCGGTGCCCGCCACCGCTGCCGCGCTCGCCAGGAAACCCCGACGGCCCACCCCGGTCGGGCCGTTGAGGCCGTTCGGGCCGTTGAGGCCGTTGAGGCCGTTCGGGCCGTTGAGGCCGTTCGGGCCGTTGAGGCCGTTCACGCCGTCCTCCGTACGTCGGTCAGCACGGCGACGTCGGCGAGGCGCTCGACGACCTCGCCCACGTCGGAGTCGACCTTCTCGCGCCGCGTACGGTCCAGGGCGGACAGCGGCGTCCAGCGGCCGCCGTGCTCGCAGGCGTCGAGGGTGCGCCGGGTGCGGTCCAGCCAGGAGTCGAGCCCGGGCAGGCCGGTGTCCCGGGTCTTCAGCAGGGGGCGGAGGTAGCCGAGCAGCGTCTCGGTGCCGTCGAGGTTGGCGCGGGCGGTCGCCAGGTTGGTGCCGCTGCCGTAGTCGGTGCGGCCGGTGAGCTCGAACTGCACGGTGTTCTCCAGGATCTCGTGCGCCCGCAGGCCCAGGTCGGCCGGATCCATCCGCTGCTGCGGCCAGCTGTCGCGCAGCGACCGTACGGCCTTGTCGAGGCGGTCCGCCGGACCGCGCAGCCCGCGCGCCGACTCGCCGTGCCACAGGCCGTACTCGACGCGGTGGAAGCCGGTGAAGCCCGCGTCGTGGACGCCGCCGCTCAGCCCGGCGGTGGTGCCGTTGATCGCGCTGTCGGCGTCACCGAAGGTCCCGTAGGCGGCGCCCATGCGCTCGTACACCAGGTGCGCGGGCAGCCAGGCGGCCCGGGCGGCGCCGAGGTCACCGCGGTCCACGGCTGCGCGCAGGGCGTCGGTGCGGCTGACCAGGTCGGCCATGCGGGCCTGGATCCACTTCTGGTAGGCCAGCGTCGGCGGGATCAGGTCCTGCTGGGTCACCGGCACGGCGGCGGGGCCGCTGCCTGCGGTGCAGCCGGTGATGCGGACGGTGGGGCCGGTGACCGCGTCCGCGTCGTCGGGCAGGCACTTGAAGGCGTACGAGCCATCGCCGAGGGTCACCGGCATCTGCCGGACGGTCCCCGCGCCTAGGCCTTCCACCTCGGCATAGACCGCTCCGGTCCTGGCATCGGTCAGATACACCTCCGCAGCCCCGCCGGAGGTGTTGCGCACGTCGAAGACCTGCTTGCCGGGCTGCGGGCTGGTCCAGCCGCGCCCGCACCCCCCGGGCGAGACCTCGACGGAGGTGTGCCGCAGACCGTCGGAGGCCGACGCGGCCGCCCGCCGTGGCCCGCTCCGCGTCCAGCTGCCGACCGCCAGCGCCCCGGCGACGACCGCCAGGACCGCCCCGAGCGCACCGCCCACGAGCAGCGCACGGCGCCGCCGCACGGCCGCATGGGGCGGCGTGGATACCGGGACGGGCCGGGGCTCGGGCACGCCGGGCCTCCAAGAAGGGTCGTACGGACGGACGAAAGGCGCGCAGATCATCCTAGGGAGGCCGGCCGGCCGCGAAGGGTCCTCTGACCATAGGAAAAGCCAGAATTCGCCCGCAGTTCACCCGGTCCGTCCCTGCCGTACAACCGACGGGCCGTCACCTCCGGCACCAGGGGGAGGCCGCCCAGGACGGCGACGGCTGACCGCCTGGCACGCCCGCCGGAGCCTACCCGGCGGGCGTGGCGGATGGGGCCGCCTGTTCCCGGCACAGGTTCATCCGCAATACTGCCCGCCGTGGAACAGCGCATAGGTCCGTTCATCCCGCCCGTGCCCGCCGCCGGCACCGATCCGGCGTACATCCCCGGCCTGACGTCCCCGAGCCCTGCCGAGGCGGACGACACAGCCGAGGAGAAGGCGGCCGAGCAGCCGCCGGACGACGCCGTCGTCCAGGACGCCCCGGAGGACGCCGACGACGACGCGGCCGACTCCGCGGAGGCGGCCGGGGAAGCCGACGTGGACGAAGAAGCCGACGAGGCCGAGGAGGCCGAGGAGGCCGCGGAAGAAGACGGCGGCCCGGTCTTCAGGGTCTCCGACCGCCGCGGGTCCATCACCGCGGACCGGACCGGCGTCCGGTTCACGCTGGACGACCAGGAGGCGGAGTTCGACTGGGAGGAGATCGGCGCGGTCGAGGTCGACACGCCCCGGTTCGGCCGCCGGTTCACCGTCACGGTCTACACGGGCACCAACCGCTGGTTCGAGGCCGAGGTCGAGGCGCCGGCCAGGAGCGACCTCAAGGTGTGGACGGAAGAACTCGACGCCGCCCTGGACGCCTACTTCGAGCACTCCGAGCCGTAGCGGCGTGATGGCGTGACGGCCCTCGACCTGTTCCGTTCCGACCTCGGTCCCGCCGACGCGCCGCCCGTGCTCCTGGTGCACGGGTGGGGCGGGGACGGCCGCGAGTGGTCCCGGCACGCCGAAACCCTGGCCGGCCGGCACCGCGTGCTCGTCCCCGACCTGCGCGGCCACGGCCGATCACCGGTCCCCGATGGGGACAACACCCCGGCGGCGATGGCCCACGACCTCGCCGCCCTCATCGACCGCCTCGGGGCCGGCCCGGTCACCGCCGTCGGCCACTCCATGGGCGGCCAGGTGGTCAATCTCCTCGCCGTCCACCACCCGGCGGCCGTACGGTCGGTCATCGCCCTGGACCCCGCCCATGGCGCCCCGGAATCCGAACTCCCCGACATGCGCCGGAATCTGACTGCCTACCAGAAACACGGGGCCGAGGCCGCGGCGCCTTTCGTGGCGGGCGCTTTCTCGGACATCGCGCCCACCGGCCTGCGCACCGCGCACGTGCGCACCATGCTCGGTACCCCCGGCCACGTCATCGCGCAGTCCTACGCCGGCATGTACCTCGACCCCGGCGCGGTGGGCCTGCGCCCGGCCGCCGAGCAGTACCTGCGCCGCCGGACACAGCCCGCACTCACCGTGTGGACCGCCGAGGCCTACGCCGACTGGGAGCGCGGCGCGCTCCACGCCCCTGGCTCGCGCGTCGAGCACTGGCCCGCCACCGGCCACTACCTGCACGAGGAACGCCCGGACCGCACGGTCCGGCTCATCCAGGAGTGGATCAAGGCGTCCTGACGCCGCCCTGCGCACCGCCCCGCGGGTCCGATCTTGTTCTCACCGCGTCTTTCAGGCACTCTGACGCGACCTTGTGCATTTCGGAAGGATGACCGTGACCGCCACTGTTCACATTCTCACCGTCGGATACGCCGATGACCGGGTCGCCGGCACGGTCACGCTGATCCGCGAGGGCGACATGATCGCCGTCGTCGATCCCGGCATGGTCGCCGATCGTGGACTTATCCTCGATCCGCTCAAGGGCCTGGGGATCGAGCCGGACGACGTGACGGACGTGGTCTTCTCCCACCATCACCCCGACCACACCCTCAACGCCGCCCTGTTCCAGCGTGCGCGGTTTCACGACCACTGGGCCATCTACCGCGACGACGTCTGGGAGGACCGGGACGCCGACGGCTTCGCCCTCTCGCCGTCCGTTCGCCTCATGCGGACGCCCGGCCACACCGCCGAGGACATCACCACCCTCGCCGAGACCCAGGACGGTCTGGTCGCCGCCACCCACCTCTGGTGGAGCGAAGAGGGCCCCGTCGAGGACCCCCTCGCCAGCGACGGCGATGCCCTGACGGCTTCCAGGCAACAGCTCCTCGCCCTGCGGCCCAGCCTCATCATCCCAGGTCACGGCGCTCCCTTCCGGCCCGTCCCCGCGCGCGGCTGACCCTGGAGGACCGGCGAACGCGACGTCCGAATCCCGCCGGACGGTGTGCTGCGCAAGCGGCAGACTCGTACGCGTAGCCAGAAACAGCCTTCAAGAGGAAGATCCATGACCATCTACGCGACGTTCGACAGCCCGCTGGGCGAGCTGCTGCTGGTGGGCGAGGAGTCGGCGACCGCCAACGGCGGCACCGCCCTCACCTCCCTGTCCGTGCCCGGCCAGAAAGGCGGCGTCGCCGTCGTCGGGGACGGCCGGCGGCACGACCCGCAGGCCTTCGCCGAGATCATCCGGCAGCTGACGTCGTACTTCGACGGCACGCTGACCCGGTTCGCCATCGAATACACCGCCGGCGGCACCGCCTTCCAGCAGCGGGTGTGGAGCGCCCTGGAGACCATCGAGTACGGCACCACCCTGTCGTACGCCCAGGTCGCGGACCTCGTCGGCATCCCGCGTACGGCCTCCCGGGCCGTGGGCACCGCGATCGGCGCCAACCCGCTGCTGGTGGTCCGCCCGTGCCACCGGGTGCTGGGTGCCAACGGCTCACTGACCGGCTACGCCGGCGGACTGGAGCGCAAGCGGCAGCTCCTCGACCTCGAGAAGGTCGGCTAGGGCCCGGCTGGGGCCTGTCCGGCGGATCAGGGTGGACCCGACCCCGATCCGCCGGACAGGCCCTGGGTCACCCGGCTGCGGTGAGGGCGCCGAGGGCGCTCGCCTGGGTGCGCCAGTCGGTCTGGTTGGGGGTGGTGCCGGCCCAGCGCTCGCCGAGGGCGTTGAGGGAGGTCCGGTCGTGCGCCCAGAGGGAGTCCGACTGCTTCTGGACGTACTGCTGGTAGGTGGCGGATCCGGTGGCCTGCGCGAGGTCGGCGAAGTGCCGCATGAAGATGCCCTTGAACTGCTTCTGGTTGTCGTCGCAGCTCGCCGAGCCGACGTCGCAGGACTCGGTGAGCACTCCGCCGGTGGTCAGCTCCGGGCGGGCCATCGCGGCGTCGGCGAGGGTGCGTGCGGTGGTCAGCAGCGAGCTGTCCCCCGTCGTCCTCCACAGTTCGGTGAGGCCGCCGATGGCCAGCCCCTGGTTGTAGCTCCAGACGGTGCTGCCGTTGTTGCCGCAGGCCGAGGTCAGTCCGTCGTTCACCAGGCCCGCGGAGTTGATCATCCCGCTGGACCTGAACCAGGACGCGGCCGTCGTCGCCCGCTGGAGCCAGACGGTGTCGCCGGCGATGCGCTGATGCAGGGACGCGGTCAGCCACAGGTACAGCCCGTTGGTCACGGCGTTCTTGTAGGTGCGCTCGCGGTCCCACCACACCCCGCCGCCGCATGTGCTGGTGTCCCAGTACTGGTTGACGTAGGTGGTGATGGTGACCGACTCGTTCAGATAGCGCGCGTCGTGGGTGTAGTCGTACGCGTCCAGCCAGGCCACGGCCCACCAGCCCGCGTCATCGATGGCCCGGCTGATGAAGTCGCCCTCGATCGCGTCCGAGCTGCGTACGCCTGCGGCGAAGGTGCCGCGGTTCTGGTCGAAGGTGCGCGCGATGACCCAGTCGTAGTCATGGGTGCCGGTGGTCCTGGCGAAGTCGATCAGCGAGGTGAGGGTCGCGGCGGAGTTCCACCAACTGCTCGGCCACCAGCCGTTGTACGGGTCGTACGAGGCCATCAGCGCGTCCGCCGCCGCGCGCGCCCTGGTGGGCGCCGGCCGGACCCATGCGGTGCAGCTGCCCTCCTGGTGCGAGGCTTCCCGGCCGCAGGCACGGACCGCGCCACCGTAGAGGAGACCGCGCGGGTCGCGGGTGGCGAACATCGTCGTACGGGTCGTGGTCGCACCGGAGGGCACGCTCGTACGGCCGAGCGAGCTTCCGTCCGGCCAGCTCGTCCCGCCGTCCCAGGAGCGGTCCAGCCAGATCTCGTCGCCGGCGCCGCCGCTGTCGATACCGGCCCAGGCCATGGAGTTCTTCTGGTCGACGTGCAGTCGGATGCTGCGGCCGTAGAGGGTGGTGGCGGACACCGGCTGGTCGTCACCGGCCGCCTGTCCGGGGTCGGTGCCGTCGCAGAGCGTGTCGCACACGGTCGGGTAGACCCACGCCGTGCAGCCGACCGCGTTGGCGTCGCCGCAGGCGCGGACCAGGCCACGCCGGTGGTTCCGGGGATCCGTGATGTTGTACATCAGCGTCCTGGTCCCGGTCCATGTGCCCGGGATGCTCGCCTTGCCCAGCAGCCCTTCCCAGGTGGCGCCGCCGTCCCAGGAGCGGTCCAGCCAGACCGAGTCGCCGGTCACCCCGTTGTCGATGCCGGCCCACGCCATGTCGTCGGCGTCGGACACGTGCAGTTCGAGGCGGCGGCCGTTGATGACCTTGTTCGGAACCGGGAAGCTCTCCTGCTGGGCGAGCGAGGGATCGCGCGTGTCGCAGGACAGGACGCACACCGCGGTGGCCGCGGCGGCGGGCGTCGCCAAGGGGACGAGCGCCGACGCCGCGATGACGGCCGTCAGGAGAAGCCTGACCATCCGAGGGATCCACGGTGTCGTGGGGGGCTTCCCTGAGCGTGCAACTGTCGCACGTGGATTGGACAACGTTGTCACCGCCTTCACCAGGCTCGATCATGCAATGGGGGGTCAACTTGCGTGCGGCGTCGGCCAATCGACGGCAAGGCTGGTCGGCCAGGATTCGCCTACTGGTCCACACCTTTCCTCGGGGAAGTGAACCGCCTTGGCAAGGCCCTGTCAATGACATGAGAGCGCTCTCATCGAGGTCGACTCGAGACGCTCGCGATGGGTTGACACCCCGACACCCGACCCTCATCATCGGTGGAACTTCGGCGAGCCGCCTCGCACACCCCCCTTGCCCAACCGGTCACGGACTTCTCGCCGCAGTGAATTTGAATCGATTCATACCGTAGTCGTCTTCAACGTCCCCGGAGGTCACGATGCGCCGTCGCCACCCCACGCAGGACCGATCGGCCACGTCATGGCGCACCGCCGTCCGTATCCTCGTGGTCCTGTCCGCCCTGGTCATGGCAGGCCTCGCCCCACCTGCGGGCGCCACGACCACGGGTTCGGCCGTGGTGGCCTCGGCGGCCGTGGCCGCCGTACCCTCAGCGGCACTTGACGCCCTGAACTACTCGCCGACCTCCCGGACGGTCCGGCCGACCGCCGTGTACGCCACGTCAGGCAGCGTCGCGAACCCGCAGAACGTCCTGAGCGGACAGTCGACGCGGATCTCCGGCTCACAGTCCGCCGTCACCCTCGACTTCGGCAAGGAGGTCGGCGGCCTGGCAACGTTGTCCTTCGGCAGCGCCAGCGACAACAGCCAGCAGGTCGGCCTGGCCTTCAGTGAGTCGTCCCTGTACGTGGGCAATACGAGCGACGCGAGCAGCGGCGGCAACGCGGACGGGGCCATCTACGGCGCGGCACCCGCCAACGGCACCTACACGATGCCCACGGCCAGACTCCGCGGCGGCTTCCGCTACCTGACGGTCTTCCTGAACACCTCGGGCTGGGTGGACCTCAAGGGCGTCAGCATCGACTTCACCGCGGCTCCCGGGAAGTCCGACCCCGCCGACTACGCCAACTACTTCTACTCCAGCGACGACCTGCTGAACCGCATCTGGTACGCCGGCGCGTACACCGTGCAGCTCGACACGATCGCCTCCAACCAGGGCCGCGCGTGGCCGCCGCCGGCTTCGGAGTGGGACAACAGCGCCACCGTCGCCGTGGGCGACAGCGTCCTGGTGGACGGGGCCAAGCGCGACCGCACCGTGTGGCCCGGCGACCTCGGCATCGCCGTCCCCACCCAGTACGCCTCCACCAACGACCTCGTCCCGACCCGCAACGCGCTCACCACGATGTACGACGCGCAGTCGTCGGCGGGCGAAATCCCCTGGTCGGGCCCGCCGTTCAACCTCACGGGGTCGGACACCTACCACACGTGGACGCTGCTGGGCACGGCCACCTACTACACCTACTCGGCCGACCGGGCCTGGCTCGACTCCGAGTGGGCCAACTACAAGCGCGGGATGACCTTCATCATCAACAAGATCGACGGCAACAACCTGCTCAACGTGACCCGGACGCAGGACTGGGCGCGCGTCGGCCAGGGCGGCGAGAACATCTCGGCCAACGCACTGCTGTACGCCACGCTCACCTCCGGGGCCACCCTGGCGGCCGTCGAGGGCGACAGCGCGCTCGCCGCGAGCTGGACCAGCAGGGCGGCCGCTCTGAAGACCGCCGCGAACTCCCGGCTGTGGGACGCGTCGGCGGGGATGTACCGGGACAACCCCACCAGCGCCCTGCACCCGCAGGACGGCAACTCGCTCGCCGTCTGGTACGGGCTGACCGACTCCACGGCGAAGTCGCAGAGCATCATCGCGGGGCTCGGGAAGAACTGGGGCGCCTACGGCCCGACCACGCCCGAGTGGGGCGGCAATGTGTCGCCCTTCGCAGGCGGGATGGAGCTGAACGCCCGCTTCACCGCCAATGACGACGACAACGCCCTGGCGCAGATCCGCCGCACCTGGGGTCACATGCTGGACAGCGACATCGGCACCAGGAGCACCTTCTGGGAGGGTCTCAAGGCCGACGGCGGCCTCGCCTACGGCGGTTCGTTCATGAGCCTGGCCCACGGCTGGTCCACCGCGCCCACCTCCACGCTGACTTTCGACGTCCTGGGCACCGCGCCCGAGTCGGCGACCGGCGCCTTTCGCTTCGTCCCGCACCCCGGCGACCTGACCCACGCCGAAGGACGCATCACCATGCCCCAGGGCGCCATCAACGCGTCGTGGTCCCGCGATCCGGCCGCCGGCACCTACGCCGCGCAGCTCACCAGCCCGTCCGGCACCTCGGGGCGGATCGGCGTCCCCACGTTCGGCGCCGGCAACATCTCGGTGTCGGTGAACGGAAGCGTGGTCTGGAGCAACGGAGCCTTCACCGCCGCCCCCGGCATCAGCGGCGCGAGCCAGGACGGCACCTACGTCTACCTCACCGGTGTCGCCCCGGGCAGCTACAGCGTGACCGCCACCGGCCTCGGCAACCCCACACCGCCGACCCCACCGGGCACCAGTGCGCTGCGGGCCGGCTTCACCCGGTGCGCCGGTGAGGGCGGGTCGTGCGGCTTCAGCGGTACCCGGGTCGTGGCGTACGGGGCCGGGTCGTACACGTACAAGACAGTGACGGGCAGCACCGCCTGCACCAACGCCTCCTTCGGCGGCGACCCTGCCGCAAACCTCGTCAAGTCCTGCTACGTGGCCGAAGCGGGCGGCCCGCCCGGCTACACCGTCTGCGCCGCCGAGAACGCGGCCTGCTCCGTCCCCGGCTACAACCGAAACGTGGCGTACGGAGCCAACGGCTCCTTCTCCTACCAGGTCACCAACGGGTCTGTGGACTGCACCAACACCCACTTCGGCGATCCCGTCGACGGTGTGGCCAAGTCCTGCTACCTGCCGCCCTCGGGTGGTCCGGCCGGCGGTTGGACGCAGTGCGCGGCCCAGAACGGCACCTGTTCCGCCGCCGCCGGACAGCCGGTCGCGTACGGCGCCTTCGGCGCGTTCACCACCGTCACGGCCACCGGTGACATGGCGTGCACCGACGCCACCTTCGGTGACCCGATTCCCGGCGAGTCGAAGGCCTGTTACACCGTCTCGGGCGGCCCCGTCGGCTACGGCACCACCTGCGCCGTCGAGGCCGACACCTGCGCCTTCACCGGAGTGCAGACCGTCGCGTACGGCGCCCGGGGTCGCTATGTCTACAAGTCGTTCACCGGCGGCGCGCCTTGCACGACGGCGGCCTTCGGCACCGATCCGCTGCCCGGCGTCCGGAAGTCCTGCTACCTCACGCCCTGACGCGAGTCCACCGCCCGCCGTGCCCAGGGCGTCCGGCGGGCGGTGGATTCCCGTACCACCAGCCGGAATCCGGGCCCGGTCCGACGGGGCCCGTCGGCGGGCGCACCGGCGGGCGCACCGGCGAGCCGCTGGACCGGGGCGTCGACGGCGAGGCTGTCCGCTGCCGTCGCGTCCGTTTGGCGCGAAGTCGCTCCCGCCGTGACTTCCCGTCAGCGTTTCATTCTGACAACGTTGTCCGGTGCCCGGCTGCCATGGCAGGCCCGGGGTCGGTCCGAGCAGCGAAGGAGCTGGTTGTGGGTCTTGTTCTCCCCCGTCGAGGGGTACTGACGACACTGGGCGCGGCGGGCGGGCTGAGCCTCCTCGGAGGGCTGGGCGGCCTGGCCCCGAGCGCCTCGGCCGCCGGCATCAGCAGCAGCACACCGAAGGTCCCGTCGCGCAGAGCGGCGGCGCAGGAGGTCAAGGCGGAATTCCTGCACGCCTGGAACGGGTACAAGCAGTTCGCCTGGGGCCACGACGAGGTGCGTCCGCTCTCCGGCGGAACCAACGAGTTCTTCGTCGACGGAGCGCCGATCGGCCTGTCCATCATCGAGGCCCTCGACACGCTGTACGTGATGGAGCTGGACGACGAACTCGACGCCGGGGTCGCCTGGATCGAGCAGAACCTGAGCTTCGACATCGACGGCGACTTCCACGTCTTCGAGGCGATCATCCGGGTGGTCGGCGGGCTCCTGGCCGGCTATCTGGCCACCGGCAACACCAAGCTCCTCGCCCTCACGGTGGACCTGACCGACCGGCTGCTTCCGGCCTTCACCAAGTCCCCGACCGGGATGCCCTACCAGTACGTCAATCTGCGCACCGGAGCCGTACGCGGCAACACCCCGCCGCTGGCCGAGATCGGCACCAACATCATGGAGTTCGGGCTGCTCTCCAGGATCACCGGGGATCCGAAGTACGTCCGGGCGGCCAAGAAGGCCTACCGGTCCGCGATCGCCACGAGGTCGTCGATCAACCTGCTGGCGACCTATCTCGACGTCGAGACCGGCCGCCCGGCCGACACCACCGACCAGGCCCCGAACCCGCCCACCGACTCGTTCTACGAGTACCTGTGGGGTGGCTGGGCGCTGCTCGGCGACCGGGACTGCCGGGCCTGGTACAAGCTGCTCAACGGCGCGCTCACCACGTACGCGACGGAGACCTACCAGGGCCACACCTGGTACAAGCAGGTCCACTACCAGAGCGGGGAGCTGGTCGGCCGCACCCAGTCCGAGCTGGCCTCCTTCTACGCCGAGGTGCTCGCGTACGGCGGCGATCTGCCGCTGGGCGCCGCGTACTACACATCGTGGACGGCAGTCCTCGACGCCTTCCCGGTGCTGCCCGAGGAGATCGACTACACCACCTTCGA
Organism: Streptomyces sp. NPDC059373; assembly: GCF_042751495.1. Classification (NCBI taxonomy): domain Bacteria; kingdom Bacillati; phylum Actinomycetota; class Actinomycetes; order Kitasatosporales; family Streptomycetaceae; genus Streptomyces; species Streptomyces sp. NPDC059373. The sequence continues at coordinate 79,921 of NZ_JBHYXC010000006.1, forward strand.
GCCGACCTCGAAGGGCAACCAGTTCCGCCCGGAGTACGCCAACGCGTCCTTCGACCTGTACCTGAAGACCCGCGATCCGTACTACGCCACCACCGCGTACCAGTACTTCCAGGGCATGAAGGCGCACGCCAGGACGGCGAACGGCTACACGATCATCGACGACGTGACCACCTCGCCGATGGCGCAGGGCGACCTCTTCCCCGCGTACGGCTTCGCGGAGAACTTCAAGTACCTGTACCTCACCTTCGGCGACTCACCGCGCTTCGACAGCGGCAACTTCTGCCTGTCCACCGAAGGCAAGGTCCTGCGAGGTCTGATCCGGGCCCGTTGACCCCACGCCGGAGGCTTCTCTGACGTCCGCTCACAGGAGAGCCAGGCGAGCGGCGCGTGCCCGCTCGCCTGGCAGCCGTTTCAGCAACCTGCCTTGTACACCGCCGCCTTGCCCGCCGCGGAGTTCAGGTTGTCCTTGGTGACGATGGTGAAGCCGGTCTTGATGGAAGCGGTGGTCGACTCTCCCTTGAGGGACTTGACCGCCTGCTGGATGCCGTCGGATCCGATGGTGGCCGGCTGCTGGGCGATCAGGGCCTGTACGGTGCCGTCCTTGAGCGCCTTGACCTGGTCGGGCCCGGCGTCGAAGCCGATGATCTTGACCTTGTTCTGCTTGCCGGCCTGCCGGACGCCGGTGGCGGTGCCCTCGGCGGAGAACAGGTTGGAGGCGAAGATCCCCACGATGTCGGGGTCCTTCTGCAGGGCCGCGCTGACGATGGACGCGGCCTTGGCCGGGTCGTTCTGGGAGTACTGGACGCCGAGGTAGGTGAAGGCCGGGTCCGCCTTCGCCGCGTCGGCGAACCCCTTGTCGCGGGCGTCGGTGGTGCTGATGCCGGGCTGGACACCGACGACGAGGACCTTGCCGCCCTTGGGTGCCAGCTTCTTGACGGCATCGAAGGCCGCCTTGCCGCCGCCGGAGTTGTCCGAGGCGATCGCGGAGACCGCCACCGACGGGTCCTGCACGGTGGTGTCCACGAGCACGACCTTGATGCCGTTGGCCTTGGCCTGCGCGATCGGCTGCTGCATCGAGGAGACATCGGTCGGTGCGATCAGGATGGCGTCCGGCTTCGACGCGATGACCGACTGCAGGATCGGGGTCTGCAGAGTCGGATCGAACTTCTGCGGGCCCTGCGTGGTGACGGTGACACCCTCGGCCTTGGCCTCCGCCTGCACGCCGCACTGCATGGTGATGTAGAACGCGTCGCCCGAGACCCCCTGAATGAAGGCGATCTTGTAGGCCTTGCCCGAGGCGGAGGAGGAAGAGCCGGACGAGCCCGAGCCGCATGCCGCCGTCACGGTGAGCAGAAGCGAGGCGACCGCCGCGCGGAACACGATCTTACGGTTCATCGTGTGCGTCCTTTCAGGAAAGAGAAGCGTGGGGACTTCCCACGCTGTGCCGAGGTGCGGCGCTTCTGATCGACGTAGACCACAGCGATGAGCACGGCACCGACCACCACCTGCTGCCAGAACGGCTGGACGTTGGTCTGCACGAAGCCGTTCTGGAGCACGATCGGGATGAAGAGCCCGACGACGGTCCCGAAGACCGAGCCCACCCCGCCGAACAGGCTGGTACCGCCGATCGCGACACCGGCGATCACATTGAGCGGCGTGTTGGACTGGCCACCGATCGTGGTCGACTGGAAGAAGGCCAGGTTCAGGATTCCGGCGAACCCGGCGAGAAGTCCGGCCAGTGCGTACACCTTGATCAGGTGCAGGTCGACATCGAGACCGACGCGGCGGCCGGCCTCGGCGTTGGAGCCGGCCGCGTACGTGTACAGGCCGAAGCGCGTCCGGTGGAGTAGGACGATGCCGATGACCACCACGACGGCGGCGATCACGGACAGCGTCGGGATCTGCCACACCACATTCCCGAATCCGACCTTGCTGACCAGCACTTGGGGTGCCGACCGCAGGTCCAGGCCCTTGGTGATGATCTGCGCGAAGCCGAGCGCCGCGCTGAGCGTCCCCAGGGTGACGACCAGCGCCGGCACCTTGGCCTTCGCGATCATGAAACCGTTGAAGAGGCCCCAGCCCAGGCCGCAGCCGCACGCGACCGCGGCGCCGGCCAGCGCGGTGCCCCAGCCCTGGCCGCCCATCGCGTCCATCGTCTTGGCGGCGACGACACCGCTGAACACCAGCACGCTGCCGATCGACAGGTCGATGCCGCCGGTGATGATGACGAAGGTCATGCCGACCCCGAGCACCGCGTAGATGGAGGTGTTCTGCACGATGCCGCGGATGTTGAAGACGGTCAGAAAGGTGTCGGGCCGGGCGACGCTGAAGACCGCCATCGTGACGGCGAGGAGCACCAGGATCTGCAGCGCCTGCAGCCGCCGCAGCCGCTGGCCGCGTGAGGCGTCGGTGATGACGGTGTTCGTCCCGCCGCCGGTCGTCGTTGCCACGATCACGCCTCTCCCTGTTCCTTTTCCTGTCCCTGTCCCTGTCCCTGTTCCAGTTCCAGTTCCAGTTCCTGTTCCAGTTCCTGTTCCTGCTGGAAGGCGCCGGTCATGGCCCCGACCAGTTCTTCCATGGTGGTTTCCGACGTACGGAAGGTCGCGACCCGGCGGCCCCGGCGCATGACCTGGATGCGGTCCGACACCTCCATCACATGGGGCATGGAGTGGCTGATGAAGACCACCCCGATGCCGCCCGCGCTCACCCGCCGGATGAGGTCCAGGACATGCGCGGTCTGGACGACGCCCAGTGCGGCGGTCGGCTCGTCCAGGAAGATGACCTTGCTGGCCCAGGCCGCCGCACGCGCGACCGCGATGCCCTGGCGCTGCCCGCCGGACATCGAACCCACCGGCCCGCCCAGGTCGCCCACGGTCGCGCCCAGGTCGTCAAACGCCTTTCGGCTGCGCTCGCGCATCCGGGCCACGTCCATGAAGCCGAGCCGGCCCAGCACCCCCGGGCGCATCACCTCCCGGCCCAGGAACATGTTCTGCACGGGGTCGAGATGCGGGGCGAGCGCCAGGTCCTGGAAGACCGTCTCGATGCCGAGCGCCTGGGCGACCGTCGGGTTGCTGATCTCGACGGGTTCGCCGTTGAAGCGGATGGCCCCGCTGTCCGGGGGCTCGCTGCCGGACAGGGCGCGTACGAGCGTGCTCTTGCCGGCGCCGTTGTCGCCGATCAGGGCGACCACCTCGCCGGCCCGGACCTCGAAGTCGGCGCCCGCGAGAGCCTGGACCTGCCCGTACTCCTTGCGCAGCCCACGGGCCTCCAGCAGAGCGGTCATCGTCCGCTCACCGCCTCGGCCCACGGACGGGCGCGGCCGGCGACGGCGGTGAGGCAGGTCTCCAGACGGGGGCGGGCCACCGTGTCGAGGAACTCGGCGCGGGCCGGGCCGTCCAGGCCCACCGCCTCCTTCCAGATGGAGCGTCCGGCGATGAACCCCGAGGCGCCGCCCTCCTCGCAGGCCTCGCACAGCACCCGCTGGAACTCCTCGAACCCGACTCCGGCGGACAGTACCGCCCACGGCTGCCGGACCGCCTCCGCGATCCGCCGGCAGCCCCGTACCGACCCCGGGTACTCCAGCTTGACCAGGTCGGCGCCGGTCCCGGCGATCAGCGCGGCGGCCTCGACGATCAGGTCCTCGCGTTGACGGTCCGTCAACTCCTCGCCGGGCAGCGGATAGATGAGGTTCTCGATCACCGACGGGATGCCCTCGGCCGCGCAGTCGGCGACGACGGCCCGCACCACGTCGAGCACCTCGGCTGCGATGTCCGGCCCGCCGGGTGGACGTCCGGGGCGTAGTTGGACCAGGAACTTCACTGCGTGGCCTCCCATGGCTCGTACCCAGGCGGCGTCCAGGGCGGGATTGCGGTGAGTGCGCGGCTCGCCGTGGTAGTCGCCACGGTCGGCGGGCTCCGCGGCGACGAGCAGCCCGCAACTCCCGGCCAGGGCACGGGCTTCGGTGACGGCGGGCACGCCATAGGCCGGGTCCAGCAGGATCCCGCTGGCGAGCGGGGTCAGCGCGGCCGCGACATCCACCTTCACGGCCCGCAGGTCGGAGGTCTCGGCCGGGTGGTCGGCGGCGGCGAACATCCGCTTGAGGGTGTTGCGCTGGTCCATGGCCACGATGCAGAAGACACCGGCGGCGTCCGCGATGCCGGCGAGTCCGGAACGGGAAGTACGGGAATCGGTCGCGTGGTTCATGCTGTGGTCTGTTCCTTCCGGGATCGGTGGTGCGGGTCCGCCACGGTGAACAGCGGCGACAGCGCCTCGACGGTGGCCCCCTCCAGCGCGGCGCAGGCGGCGAACAGCGCCGCACCGAGCGCGCCGGGCTGGTCGACGGGGCAGAAGTCGAGCCGTGTGATGACCGAGGCCTTGCTCGTACGGACGCTCCGCAGCCGGGTCCAGCCGCCGGCCGCGACGGCCCGGCCGTGCTCGCCCACGACGCTCTCCATGTCCGCCAGCAGGGCGGAGGTCCGGTCGGCGATGTGGGCGAGGGCCGCCGCCCAGGCCGCGTCCGGCGTCGCGCCGTCCCGCAGCCGCAGGATGACATCGTTGTCCTCGACCGCGCCGCCCTGGACCGAGAGGTGGCCCGCCGGGTCGGCGTCCGGTGCCCAGCGCCGGTCGAGCGCGTCCCGGCGGGCGGGATCGTGGGCGCCCACCAGGTCGAGGATCCGCCGCACCAGCAGCCCCGACCGCATCCCGCCCATGAGCGCGGAGTGGCCCGGCAGCGCGTGGCGGCCGACGTCGATGCCGAGGCCCACCAGGCGCGCCCGGTCACCGTCGCCAAGGGTGCCGGGCACCGAGCGGAGCAACACCTCGGCGGTCCCGCAGGAGTCGAACAGATCCGACCGCCCCACCGCGCCCGCCCCGACCGCGGCGACCGGGTGGTCGTGCCCCGCCACCGTGACGGCGGCACCGGCCAACTCCGGCACCCCGCACGAGGTGACCCGCCCGGCGGGCTCCCCGGCCGCCAGCAGCGGCGGCAGGAAGTCCCGCCGTAGTCCCAGCGCCGTCAGGGCGTCGTCCCACGGCTCGCCGGTCGCCTGGTCGAGCAGCGCGGTGCGGGAGGCCAGGGACGGCTCGCTGATCTGCTCGCCGCAGAGGGCGTACGCGATGAACTCCGGCACGTTCAGCCAGCGCGAGCCGGGGCGCGGGGCCCGGCCGGTCCGGCGGAGGTGGAGCAGCTTGGGCAGCGTCCACTGGGCGATGGGGGCAAGGCCCGTACGGGCGGGGAAGTCGGCGAGCAGTGCGGCGTCCAGCTGCTGGAGTTCGCGTCCGCCACGGTCGTCGAACCAGGCGATGACCGGCGACAGTTCCTCGCCCCGGGGGCCGACGACCACGCCGCTCTCGCCGAGTCCGGCCAGGCCGATGCCCAACACCCGTACGCCGGAGCCCGCTTCGGACAGGGCGTCCGCCACGGTGGCCAGTACGTCATCCAGGAGCGCCGCGCCCGAGGTCTCGACGCGGCCGTCGGCGGTGGTCGTCCAGGTGGTGGGGCGGCGGGCGAGGGAGATCCGCCGTCCTTCGGGGGTGCTCACCAGGGCCTTGGTGTCGGTCGTCCCGATGTCGACGCCCACGACCACGGCGTAAGGCAGGGTCATGGCGCCAACTCCCCGCTGCCGCGCGCCAGGACCTCGAGCGGCGCGGTGATCGTCTCGGTGGCGAGTTCCTCACCGGCGAGCCTGCGCAGCAGCCGGTCCGCGGCCAGCCGGCCGATCAGCTCGGGCGAGTGGTTGACCACCGAGACCGCCGGGGTCAGGGCGTCGGCCATCGCGAAGTCGCCGAAGGAGACGAAGGCGATGTCGGTGCGTCCGATCCGGTGCAGGGTGGGCAGGGTGAGCAGCGAGCAGCGGGTGTTCGCGCTGAAGATCGCGGTGGGCTGCTCGTCGAGTGCCAGCAACCTCTCCACCGCGTCGCGGCCTTGGGTCAGCTGGGGTTCCATGTGGACCACGTAGTCCTCGGGCGTCGTGATTCCGGCCGCGGACATCGCGTCCTGGAAGCCTTCGAGGCGGTGGCGGACCGTGGCGATGTCCAGCTGGTCGCCGACGTACGCGATCCGGCGGTGACCGTGCGCCAGGAGGTGCTCGACGGCCATCCGCGCACCGGCCCGGTCGTCCACCAGCACGGCGTCGGCCTCCAGGCCGATCGCCTCGCGGTCGATGAAGACGATCGGATAGTGGGCCGACCGGAGGTAGGAGTGGTCGTCGGTGACCGACGCGACGATCAGCCCGGCGATCCTGCGGTGTGCCAGGCCGTCCAGTAAGGTCCGTTCGCGCTCCGCCAGCCGGCGGGTGCTGGCGACGATGACCGTGATGTCCCGGTCCAGGGCCATCCGTTCGATCTCGCCGATCACCCGGGTGAAGAAGGGGTCGGAGACCTCGTCGACGACCACGGCGATCGTGTCGTCGGTGCCGCGCCGCAGCGAGCGGGCGAGCGGGTCGGGGCGGTAGTGGAGTTCGGTGACGGCCTGTTGCACGCGCTCGCGGGTCGCCGCGGAGACCCGGGGGTCGCCGTTGATGACCCGCGACGCGGTCTTGGTGCTGGTCCGCGCGAGCCGGGCGACCTCGCTCAGTTTGATCCGGGGCATGATCATGATCCGCCTCCGGCGACGACCCGTGCCGGACCCTGGGCCTCGATCCGCGCGAGCAGCGCCTCGGCCCGGGCGGGGTCGACGCCACCGGCCCGCAGTCGCTCGCACGACGCCGTGGCGGTGGCGGCCCCGCGCATCACCGCCGCACGCCAGTCGACGGCGGACCCGGCACCCGAGGCGGACCGCAGGCTGAGCGCGACCCCGGCCAGGAAGGAGTCCCCGGCGCCCACCGCGCTGACGACGTCGACCGGGACCGTACGGATCCACTGGACGGCGCCGGAATCGGCGTGGGCGAGGGCGATCCCGGCAGCCCCGGCGGTGACGGCCGCGGCGCGGGCGCCCAGCCGGCACAAGGACCGCGCCGCCTCGGCGGCCCGTTCGGGGACGTTGACCTGCGCATCGGCCAGCACCGCTCCGGACGTACCGGAGATCGCCGACTCGGCCTCCTGGAGGTTGGGCGCGACGAGGTCCGGCCCGGCGGCCAACGTGGCCCGCAGCGCGGCGGGGGCGGTGTCCACCAGGGCGAGGACTCCTTCGCGATGGGCCGCCTCGATCAGCCGGCCGTACCCGTCGGCGGGTGCCCCGGGCGGCAGGCTGCCCGAGCAGACCAGCACGTCGCGGCCCGGCAGGTGCGTGCCGATCGCGGCGGCGTACCGCTCCCAGACCCCGGGTGCCAGCGTCGCGCCAGGTTCGTTGACCACGGTGATCCGGCCGAGCTCCCGCTCGATCATGATCATCGCCATCCGGACCCGCCCGGGCGAGGGCACCTCCAGGACCTCCGCGCCCTCGGCGGCCAGCAGGCCGAGAAGCTGCCCCCGGTCCTCCTCGGCCACCAGCCCGGCGAGCAGGGCCCGCCCTCCGAACGCCCGGACCACGCGGGCGATGTTGACTCCCTTGCCGCCCGCGGTGACCTCGACCTCGGCCGCCCGCATGACGGCACCCGGCACCACCCGGGCGAGGAACTGGGTCCGGTCCAGACACAGGTTCGGCGTGGCGATCAGCAACGGTGGCTCCTGTCACAGACCCGGAAAATCACTGTTACCGCAGGTGGGTGGCGTATGACTGGCGGCGTTCTGCCTGGCGTGACGACCAGTGGGTAATCGATGTCACGGCGCGCTCTGGAAGGGGACTATGCGCCGGGGTAGTTGTGTCGTCAAGGGAGAGGACAGATTTCAGGAACATTTCCCACGTCTGGGTTACGGTGCCGCAGTGAGCACCGGCGGCACCGAACACACGGCCGGGACCGGCCTGCCCGCCGTCGTCGTGTGCGGGCCGCCCGCGACCGGGAAGTCGACCCTCGGCGCAGCCCTGGCACGCGCTCTCGGGGCGGTGCTGCTCGACCAGGACGTCGTCACCGGCCCGCTCACCGCGGTGGTCGCCGGGCTGCTCGGCACCGACGACCTGGACAGTCCCGCCCTCGGCGGCGCCACCAGGACCGCGCGCTACGAGACCCTGCACGCGGCGGCCGAGGACAACCTCCGGGGCGGCCGCCCGGTCGTCCTCGTCGCCCCCTACACGACGGAACGCCGCGACCCGGCGGCCTGGCAGCGGCCGGCCGGCCGGCTCCGCGCGGCGGGCGGGACGCCGGTCATGGTCTGGCTGTACCTGGCGCCGGCCGGCCTGCTCGCACGGCTACGGGAGCGCTCGGCGGACCGCGACCGTGGAAAGCTCAACGACGAGGAGCGGTACCTCGCACTCATCGACCTCGACCCACCGGCGGTTCCGCATCTGGCGGTCGACGCCTCGGCCGGCACGGCCGACCAGTGCCGGAGAGTCCTGGAATTCCTGCACGACGACAACTGACGGATGACGCGGGCCCTTGCCGCAGTCCCGCCTTGCCGCCTTGACGCCCTGCCGCCCTGACGCCTTGCCGCCTTGCCGCCGGATGGGCTCCGTTCGAGCCCATCCGACGCTGCCGCCTACGGCAGTTCGTAGTTCTCGTTGAGCGCGGCACCCGCCGCCGGCTGGGACTGGTCGTAGCCACGGGCGTCGCATTGCAGGCCGCCGTTGATGCAGTGGGTGACCAGGGCAGCCTGCGTGGCGTCGTCCCAGGCGTTGAAGAAGTCGTAGTGGAAGGAGTAGCCACGCCCGCTGGACAGGGCGACGGTCGACATGTCGCCGTCCACCGGGAATGCCATCTTGAACTCGAGCATCGGCAGGGCCACCGGGTGGTCCGCCGGGCAGATCGAGTCGTTGGTGCCCGCCTTGATGACCGGGTAGGCCATGTGGCTCTTGTGGTCGGGCACGTCGAGGTGGCTGCCGTCCCAGCAACTCGGCGCCTGATAGCGGACGTTGAGCTGGGTGCCGGTGGGACAGGAGGCGGGGAAGTCGGCGTTCTTGTAGCTGTCGCCGCACTCCCAGCCCTCGACCGACGCGCTCAGGAACTGCTGCGGGGTGGCGTTCATACTGCCGACGACGAAACGCAGGCCCTTGGGGAAGGGCCGCACGCTCGTGTAGTCGAGGACTCCGGTCTTGTAGTAGATGACCTGTGGCCCGACCGGAAGGATCTGCTGACCGCCCTTGTACAGGGTCGGCATCCAGTAGCCCGACTTGTCACCGGGTGCCTTGCACGAGGTGCCGCCGGCGCCGAGGGAGGCGGTGGTGCTGTTGGCATCCGTGGTGGTGTTGCCCATGAAGGTGTGGTCGTGCGAGGCGCCGGACTGCCCGGGGAAGACGATCGGGTCGTCCTTCAGGGTCCGGGTCACCGAGCAGTTGGCCTGGAACTCGTGGAAGTACGCGTGCGGCGGGGAGTACGTCGAGGGCACGACGCCCGTCACCGGCGGGTTCGCCATGATGTAGCCGTCGCCGTCGGGGTCGTCGCCCGACGCGGCCTGCGCGGTGACGCTCCCGAGGCTGACCATCAGCAGTGCCACCAGCGCGAGTGCCAGGGCGACCAGCCCTCCTGACAGGGCCGTGGATCTACGGATCATGTTGGACCTCCTTCGCAGTGCTCCCGCAGCGGCGTGTCCGCCACCGAGGGACCGGCATGGATGTGGAAGCCGCCGGGCTCGATGTGCCGGCGGCGGGTCTGCGGGGACCAGTGCTGGAAGGCCCGCGCCGGGAGGCGTACGGGGACCGTGACGCTCTCCCCCGGCTCGGCGCGGACCGTCGCGTAGCCGGCGAGCCTGCGGTCTGCCGGGTCCGCGCCGTTTTCGCAGACGTATACCTGGACGACCTCGTGGCCCGCCCTCGGGCCGGTGTTGCGCACCCGGACCCGTACGGTCAGGCCGAGTTCGGGGTGCACGGGGCCGTCGGCGGTCAGGCTCTCGTACGCCCAGGTCGTGTAGCCGAGGCCGTGGCCGAACCAGTACGCGGGCCGCCTGCCGGTGCGCCGCCAGGCGCGGTGACCGACGTACGGACCCTCGGCGTACGCGAGCACACCGTCGACCGGCGCGGTGTCCAGGACCGGTACGTCCTCGGTGCGCACCGCCCAGGTGGTGGGCAGCCGCCCGCCCGGCTCGGCGGCGCCGAACAGCACGTCGGCCAGGCCGTCGCCCTCCTGCTGGCCGGGGAACCAGCCCAGCAGGAGGGCGCGGACGTCCTCGTGCCAGGGCAGTTCGACGGGGCCGCCGGAGTTGACGATGACGACCGTCCTGGGGTTCGCCGCGGCCACGGCGCCGACCAGCTCGTCCTGACGGCCGGGCAGGGCGAGCGTGGTGCGGTCGAAGCCCTCGCTCTCGATCTCGTCGGTGGTGCCGACCACGACGACGGCGACGTCCGCCAGACGCGCCAGCCCGACTGCGTGCGCGAGCTCTCGCTCATCGTCGGCGGGGGGCGGGTCGGCGGTGAGGGCGATGACCCGACCGGTGCCGGGGTCCAGTTGCCGCTGCGCCCGTACGGTCAACTCCCGTCCCGCTTCGGCCTCCCAGGTGGCGGTGCGGTAGGACGGCGCGACGTGCAGGTACGTCGGGTCGGCGGACTCCGGCGGGACGTGCTCGTCGATCAGCCGATGGCCGCCGGCCTCCAGGACGACGTGGCCGAGCCCCACCACGCCGAGCCGCCACGGGCCGGTGGCGCCCGGCGTCACGATCGCGGTCACTTCCACGGCGGTCGCCCGGGTGACGTCGGCCCCGGGTGCGGTGGGCTCCAGGATCCTGCCGCTGAGCCGGTGTTCGGTGTGCACCTGGGCCCCCGTGGCGTCCAGGTAGCGCAGCCGTACGCCGGGCCGGCCGGTCAGCGGGTCACGGGCGTTCCCGGTGTGCAGCGGCGCGGGCCGGGCGTAGGGGAGCGGGCCGGGGGCGTGCACCACCTCGACCCTGGCGGGCAGGGCGCGCCGGATGCCTGCCAGCGGGGAGACGCAGTGCCCGGTGAACACGCCGGCGCTGCCCCCGCCCTGGACGCGGGCGGTGGCCGCGTTGGGGCCGAGTACGGCGACCCGGCGCAGGCCCGTCGCGTCCAGCGGCAGCAGGGAGCCCTCGTTGCGGAGCAGCACCGTGCCGGCGGCCACGGCGTGCCGCAGCAGGGCGCGCGCGGTGTGCGGTGCGGGGGCCGGCGGGGGCGCCGGGGACGACCCGGGCCTCAGGGCTCCGACCCGGGCGGCGAGCAGCAGGATCCGGCGCACCTTGGCGTCGATCGCGGCCTGCGGCACCCGCCCGTCCTGGACCGCCCGCAGCAGTGCCTCGCCCCACGCGGGGTGCGGTCCCGGCATCGCCAGGTCCAGGGCGGCGCCGGCCGATGCGACGGTGGAGGTGACCGCGCCCCAGTCGGAGACCACCACCCCGTCGAACCCCCAGGAGTCCTTGAGGGGGTCGGAGAGCAGCGGACTCTCCGTCATCGCGGCGCCGTTGACCCGGTTGTACGCGGCCATCACCACCCACACCCCGGCGGCCACGGCGGCCTCGAAGGGCGCCAGGTAGACGGCGTGCAGGGTGGACTCGTCGATGCGGGCGTCCAGGGTGAGGCGTTCGGTCTCGGAGTCGTTGACGGTGTAGTGCTTGGCGGTTGCGGCCACACCGCCGTCCTGCACGCCACGGATGAGGGCGGCGCCCATCCGGGCGGTGAGGAGAGGGTCCTCGGAGAAGCACTCGAAGTGCCGCCCGGCTGCCGGGGATCGGTGCAGGTTGAGCGTCGGGGCGAGCAGCACGTCGACCTGCTTGCGGCGGGCCTCGGCCGCCAGCAGCCCGCCGAGCCGCCGTACGAGTCCGTCGTCCCAGGTGGCGGCCAGCGCGGTGGGCGACGGCAGGGCGAGCGCGGTGTCCCGCTCGTCCCAGTGCTCGCCACGGACCCCGACCGGTCCGTCGGAGAAGACCATCGCCCGCAGCCCGATCGCCGGCTCCGCCGGAGTACGGAAGGTGCCGTCCCCGGAGAGCAGCCTGATCTTCTGGCGGAGCGTCAGCTTGCCGAGGAGGCAGTCCAGTTCGCCTGGGGCGGTGAGGGCCTCGGCACTCGTCATGAGCTTCCTTCCGGTGACGTACGGAGGGTCGGGGGCTTGGAGAGCGCTCTCCCGTACGTTCGGCCCGCTCGCCCGACGTGTCAAGCCTCCGCGCGTATTCGGCAACCGTCGCCCTCGAGTTGGGCGGCAACGGTGCGCCCCCCGATATCGGGTGGCCAGGAATGCGTCGGCGTCAGGTCCGTGGCCGGGTTGTGCCAGCCCTTTCCGGCTCAGGCGGACGGCCCACCACAACCCGGATAGGCAGCCCGGGCGTCCGGATCCCTTGACAGGCACACGTCCCGGCGCAACCATCGCGGGACTTGGAGAGCGCTCTCCCACATTCCCCGACTCCCCACGCTGGAGATGCCATGGCCGCGCCGCACCGCAGGCCCGTCGTGCTCGCCCAACTCGCACTGCTCGCCCTGTGTCTCGCCCTCTGCTCGCTGATCGCGGCACCGCCGACGCCCGCGCACGCGGCGACCGCCACCCTGCTGTCCCAGGGCAGACCGGCCACCGCCTCGTCGGCCGAGGGCGATGCCTATGGCGCCGCCGCCGCGGTGGACGGTGACGGGGGCACGCGCTGGGCGAGCACGTGGAGTGACCCGCAGTGGTTGCAGGTGGACCTGGGGCAGGCCGCCGCGATCAGCCAGGTGGTCCTGAAGTGGGAGAACTACGGCACCGCGTACCGGATCGAGGTGTCCGACGACGCCTCCACCTGGCGGACGATCTACTCCACCAGCACCGGAACCGGCGGCACCGAGACCCACGACGTGACGGGCACCGGGCGCTACGTCCGCCTCTACGGCACCGCACGCGCGAACGGCTACGGCTATTCGCTCTGGGAGTTCCAGGTCTACGGCGGCGGGTCCACCACGCCCCCGGCGGACACCTGGAACACGCTCTGGAGCGATGACTTCACCGGCGCGGCAGGCAGCCAACCGGCCTCCGCCGACTGGACCGTCGACACCGGCACCGGCTACGCGAACGGCCCCGCGAAGTGGGGTACGGGTGAGGTCGAGACCTCGAGCGCAGCCTCCGCCAACGTGGGGCTGGACGGCAACGGCCACCTGAACCTCACCGCCGTCAAGAGCGGCAGCTCCTGGACCTCCGGACGCGTCGAGACCAAGCGCAGCGACTTCCAGGCCCCGGCCGGCGGCAAGTTGAGGATCTCCGCGACCGTCAAGCAGCCCGATCCCGCCGACGCGCTCGGCTACTGGCCCTCCTTCCGCGCTTTGGGCGCCGCCTACCGCGCCGACCCCACCGCCTGGCCCGCGCCGGGCGAGGCGGACATCCTGGAGAACGTCAACGGACGCAGCCAGTTGTCGGCCACCCTGCACTGCGGGACCGCGCCGGGCGGCAACTGCAACGAGTACGACGGCCTGTCGAGCGGCCTGGCGACCTGCGCCGGCTGCCAGACCGGTTACCACACGTACGAGGAGGTCATCGACCGGACCGTCTCCGACGAGCAGATCCGCTTCTCCCTGGACGGCAACCAGATCTGGCAGGTCGACGAGTCCCAGGTCGGCGTCGCCACCTGGGAGAAGGCCGTCCACCAGGGCGTCTTCCTGCTGTTCAACCTGGGCATCGGCGGCTCCTACCCCGACTCGGTGTGCGGCTGCACCTCACCGGCCGCCACCACCGGCTCCGGCGGCACCCTGAGCGTCGACGCCGTCTCGGTCTCCTCCACCACCGGCACCGCCCCCGACCCGCTCACCACCCCCTCCGTGCCCTCCGGCGCCAGCGACGTCCACGTCACCGGCTCGCAGGGCGCCTGGCAGCTCTCCGTCAACGGCTCGCCCTACCAGGTCAAGGGCGTCACCTGGGGCCCGTCCAACACCACCGCCGACGCCCACATGCGGGACCTGAAGGCGCTCGGCGTGAACACCGTACGCACCTGGGGCACCGACGCCGCCAGCCAACCGCTGCTCGACTCGGCGGCCGCGTACGGGCTCAAGGTCGTCAACGGCTTCTGGCTCAACCAGGGCGCGGACTACGTCAACGACACGACGTACATGAACAACACCCTTGCCGACATCAAGAAGTGGGTGACGGCCTACAAGGACCATCCCGGCGTCCTGATGTGGGACGTCGGCAACGAGGTCATCCTCACCACCCAGGACCACTACTCGGGCGACGCGATCGAGCAGCAGCGCATCGCCTACGCCAAGTACGTCGACACCGTCGCCCAGGCCATCCACGCCATCGACCCCAACCACCCGGTGACCTCCACCGACGCCTGGACCGGCGCCTGGAAGTACTACCAGGCCTACACCCCGCACCTGGACCTGTACGCCGTGAACTCCTACGGCGCGGTGTGCGACGTCAAGCAGGCCTGGACCGACGGCGGTTACACCAAGCCGTACATCGTCACCGAGAGCGGCGAGCCCGGCGAGTGGGAGGTCCCGGCCGACTCCAACGGCGTGGCGACCGAGCCCGCCGACACCGCAAAACGCGACGGCTACCTCAACGCCTGGAAGTGCGTCTCCGGCCACACCGGCGTCGCCCTCGGTGCCACGCTCTTCCACTACGGGACCGAGAACGACTTCGGCGGCGCCTGGTTCAACCTGGAGCCGCACGGCTGGAAGCGGCTGTCGTACTACGCCGTCGCCCAGGCCTACGGCGGAAAGCCGCAGGCCGACACGCCTCCGGTGATCAGCGCCATGACCCTGAGCAACACCGGCACGGTCCCGGCCGGCGGCACCTTCACCCTCGCCGCCACCGCGACCGACCCCGACGGCGACACCATCCGCTACCAGCTCATGTACTGCTCCAAGTACGTCGACGGCAGCACGGGCCTGAAGAACGTCGCCTTCACCCAGACCGGGGACGGCAGGTTCACCGTCACCGCCCCCAGGACCCTCGGCGTGTGGAAGGTCTACGTCTACGCCTACGACGGCCACGGCAACGTCGGCATCGAGACCAGGTCCTTCCGCGTCGTGGCCCCGCCGGTCAGCGGCACCGACGTGGCGCTGGGCAAGGCGACCACCGCGTCCTCCTACCAGACCGGCGGCGGCTCCTTCACCCCGTCCAACGCCACCGACGGGAACTGGAGCACCCGTTGGGCCAGCGACTGGAGCGACCCGCAGTGGATCCAGGTGGACCTCGGGCAGGTCACCGCGGTCAAACACGTGCAGCTGGGCTGGGAGGCGGCGTACGGCAAGGAGTACCAGGTGCAGACGTCCACCGACGCGAGCACCTGGACGACGGTGTACTCCACATCGTCCGGCTCCGGCGGCGTGGACGACTTCGACGTCAGCGGGTCGGGCCGATACGTCCGGCTGCTGCTGACCGCCCGGGGGACCGCATACGGCTACTCCCTCTACGAGTTCGGGGTGTACGCGTGAGCCCGCCGCCCTGAGACAGCGCCGAAGTCAGGCCGAAGCCACGCCGAGGGAGAGCGTTCTCCCGGGGTGCTATAACGCTGCCATGAGCGATGCTGCGCCGGTCGAGGGGCGGTCCCCGACGCTGGAGGACGTGGCGCGGGTGGCCGGGGTCTCCCGGGCGACCGTGTCGCGGGTGATCAACGGGGTGCGCAATGTGGATCCGGCGATCCAGGAGGTGGTCAGGCAGGCGGTGCGGACCACCGGTTACCTGCCCAACCGCGCCGCACGCTCGCTGGTCACCCGCAGGACCGGCACCCTGGCGCTGGTGGTGTCGGGGGCCGGCGCGGACCCGGCGGGGCAGCGGACGGCGGTCGCCGGGCAGGTGTTCGGTGATCCGTTCTTCGGGCGGGTGGCGGCCGGGGTGGTCGACTGGCTGCGGCCGCGCGGAGCGGCGGCCGTGCTCCAGTTCGCCGAGACCGAGCGGGAGCGGGAGCAGGTGGTCGCCTTCCTGCGCCGGGGCGGGGCCGACGGGGCGCTGATCGTGTCCACGCACGCGGAGGACCCGCTGCCCGCCATGATCGTCGAGGCGGGTGTGCCGGCGGTGCTGTTCGCGCGCCCGGCCCGCCCGCTGCCGATCAGTTACGTGGACCTTTCACACCGCGGCGGCGCGGAGCTGGCCGCCGAGCGGCTGCTGGCCAGGGGGTGCCGGCGGGTCGCGACGATCTGCGGGCCACTGGACGTACCGGCCGGGCAGGACCGCCTTGCCGGGTTCCGGGACGCCATGGCGCGGCACGGGCACGCGTACATGCCCATAGCCGAGGGCCGCTTCACCCAGGAGAGCGGCGAGGCGGCGATGGAGCGGCTGCTGACCGACCACCCGGACCTCGACGGGGTGTTCTGCGCCAACGACCTGATGGCGCGCGGTGCTTGCCAGGTACTGCGGGAGCACGGCAGGAGCATCCCCGGTGACGTGGCCGTCGTGGGGTTCGACGACAGCAGTGCGGCGCTGGTCTGCCGGCCACCGCTGACGACCGTCCACCAGCCGGTGGAGGAGATGGCGGCCGAGATGGCCCGGTTGCTGGTCTCGCAGGTCGAGCAGCCGGGACGGCCGGTCACCTCGGTCATCTTCGAAGCGTCCCTGGTGGTACGGGAGTCGGCCTGACCTGCACCGCGGGCTCGGTCGCCGCCGCCGCGCCGCCGCGCTGCAGGAAGTCGGCGAGCGGCAAGGTCGCGGCGCCCAGGGTGACGGCGTCCGCGCCGAGCCGGCTGAGCTCGATGGCGGCACGCCCGGCCGGGTAGCGCAGGGCGTACGCCTCGGCGTGGCGGCGTACGTCGGGCAGCAGCGCGGGGCCGAGCAGCAGTCCGGCCCAGCCGCCGATGAGGATGCGTTCCGGTGCGAAGAGGTTCACCAGGGTGGCGACGCCGGCGCCCAGGTACTCGGCGGTCTCCGCGAGCAGGGTGGCGGCCGCGGGGTCCGGCCGGTGGCCCCGGGAGCGGGGCCGGGCCGCCGCGATGAGGGCGGCGAGGGCGGTCTCGTCGTCGCCGTCCGGCGCCTCGCCGCCCACCTCGTACCATCGCTCCAGGAGCCCCTCGGCGCCCACGTAGGCCTCCAGGCAGCCGCGCGCGCCGCAGCGGCAGCGGCGTCCGCCGACCTGGACGGTGGTGTGGCCCCATTCGATCGCGGTGCCGTCGGCGGCGCCGCCGAGGGTGCCGCCCTTGACGATGCAGGCGCCCACGCCCGAGCCGAGCAGGGCGACGGCCACGTCGCGGGCGCCCTGTCCGGCGCCGAACCAGGTCTCGGCCTGGCCGAGGGTCTTCGCGCCGTTGTCGACGTGGACGCGTACATGGGCGGGGATGTCGGCCTCGGCTCGCACGACGGCTTCCAGGGGGACGGCGTCCCAGCCGATCGTCTGGCCGTGGACGACCGCGTGGCCGTCGGCGTCCGGCACGACCATACCCGGCACGCCGATGCCGACGCCGAGCAGCCGGTCGGGGCGGGCCCCGGTGTCCCGGAGCAGGTCGGCCATGGCGTCGAGGATGTGCCGGACGATCCGGTCGGTGTCGTATACGTGCCGGCTCAGCAGGCGTTCCGTGAGGGCGACCTCGCTCAGGGACAGGTCGAAAAGCGCGGCGCGGACCCGGGTCTCGCCGACGTCGATCCCTATGACGCAGCCGTGACCGGGGGCGACACGCAGCAGGGTGCGGGGGCGGCCGCCGTCGGAGTCCACCGCACCGGCTTCCTCCACCAGCCCTTCGGCCACGAGGTCGCCGACCACGTTGCTGATGGACCCGGAGCTCAGGCCGGTCGCCGGGCCGAGCTCCTGCCGGCTCAACGGACCTGCGAAATAAAGTCGTTGCAGAACCGCAGCCCGACTCCCCCTTCGCAGGTCACGTACCGTCCGGCCGTTGCGCTCGCCCATGCGATTCCTCTCCCGCTCCGCAACACATTGTGCCGGGAGTCTTGACCGCAGCTTCCTTCGCGTCTTAACTCACGCATTAAATTAAGCCGTGAGGCCGGTTCTGTCGAACCCGGCCGACCCCTGGAAGGGGCACAACCCGATGCGCATGATCAGAGCCGCCGCCGTAGTCTCCACCGTCCTCGCCCTCGCCGCCGCCTCGGCGGGCTGCGGCGGGGGCAGCGACACCTCCGGCGGGGGCGGTGGTTCCTCCAAGACGCTGACCTACTGGGCCAGCAACCAGGGACCCAATGTCGAGGCCGACAAGGCGACCCTCACCCCGGAGCTGAAGAAGTTCGAGAAGCAGACGGGCATCAAGGTCAAGCTCGAAGTCGTCCCCTGGAGCGACCTCCTCAACCGGATCCTGGCGGCGACCTCCTCCGGCCAGGGCCCCGACGTGCTCAACATCGGCAACACCTGGTCCTCCTCGCTCCAGGCCACAGGCGCCCTGCTGCCCTGGGACGACAGCCACTTCCAGCAGATCGGCGGCCGTGACCGGTTCACCGACTCCGCGGTGGGCTCGGCGGGCGCGGCGGGCCAGGACCCGGCGGCCGTCCCGCTGTACTCGATGGCGTACGCGCTCTACTACAACAAGAAGCTCTTCGCCGACGCGGGAATCACCACGCCGCCCGCCACCTGGGACGAGCTGGTCGCCGACGGAAAGAAGCTCACCAAGAGCGGGCAGTCCGGCCTCGGCCTGGAGGGCGCCAACCTCTCCAACAACATCCACCAGGCCTTCGTGCTGGCCAAGCAGCACGGCGGTGACTTCTACGACTCGGCCGGCAAGCCCACCTTCACCTCCCCCGGCGCCGTCGCGGGTGTGAAGCAGTGGGTGGACTTCATGGCCAAGGACAAGATCGTCGCCAAGGGCAGCGCCGAGTACGCCCAGAACCAGACCCTGCAGGACTTCGCCAAGGGCAAGACGGCGATGGTGCTGTGGCAGACCGCGGCCAGCACCTTCAAGTCGTACGGCATGAAGGACAGCGACTTCGGCGTGGCCCCCGTCCCCGTCCAGTCGGGCACCCCGGGCACCGGCCAGCAGACCAACTCGATGGTCGCCGGCATCAACATGGCCGTCTTCAAGAACTCCAAGAACGTCGACGGCGCCGTGAAGTTCGTGAAGTTCATGACCAGCGACGCCGAGCAGATCATCCTCAACAAGACCTACGGCTCGATACCGCCGGTCAAGTCGGCCCAGAGTGACCCGGCGTTCAACACCACGGCCATGAAGCCGCTCCGCAACGCCCTCGCCACCAGCGCCACGCCGCTGCCGCAGGTCCCGACGGAGTCGCAGTTCGAGACCGCAGTCGGCACCGCCGTCAAGGGCCTGTTCGCGGACGCCGCGGCCGGGAAGCCCGTCACCACGGCATCCGTCAAGGCAGCGCTGGACAAGGCCCAGCAGCAGATGCAGCAGTGAGAGGCCGGAGCATGACACCCCCCACCACGGCTGCCGCCGACGAATCCCAAGCAGCCCCGGCCGGCTCCGGCCCGCCCCGTCCGGCCGATGGCCGGCGGGGCGGGCCGGCCCGCCGCCCGCGCCGGGCAGGCCGCCTCCGCAACCTGAGCCTGCCCTACATGCTGCTGCTCCCGGCGATCCTGCTGGAGCTCCTGATCCACCTGGTGCCGATGATCCTCGGCATCGTCATGAGCTTCCGCGGGATCACCCAGTTCTTCATCCGCAACTGGACCCAGGCGCCCTGGGCCGGCCTGCACAACTTCCGCATCGCCCTGGACTTCAACGCCCCCATCGGCAAGGCGCTGCTCCACTCCTTCTGGGTGACCTGCGCGTTCACCGCCCTGTCGGTCGGCATGTGCTGGCTGCTGGGAGCGTTCGTGTCGCTCATGATGCAGGACTCCTTCCGCGGCCGGGGCGTGCTGCGGACGCTGTTCCTGGTCCCGTACGCGCTGCCGGTCTACGCGGCGGTGATCACCTGGGCGTTCATGTTCCAGCGGGACAACGGCCTGATCAACCACGTACTGCACGACCAGCTCCACCTCACCTCCGACCATCCGTTCTGGCTGATCGGGGACAACAGCTTCTACGCGCTGCTCATCGTGTCCGTGTGGAAGGGCTGGCCCTTCGCCTTCCTGATCATCACGGCCGGTCTGCAGAACATCCCACGGGAGCTGTACGAGGCGGCCGCGATCGACGGCGCGGGCATGTGGCAGCAGATCCGCAAGATCACCATGCCCTCGCTGCGGCCGGTCAACCAGGTGCTGGTCCTCGTGCTGTTCCTGTGGACCTTCAACGACTTCAACACGCCGTTCGTGCTGTTCGGCAACTCCGCGCCGGAAGCCGCCGACGTGATCTCCATCCACATCTACCAGGCGTCCTTCGTCACCTGGAACTTCGGCTCCGGCTCGGCGATGTCCGTCCTGCTGCTGCTGTTCCTGCTCCTGGTGACGGCCGTCTATCTGCTCGCCACCTCCCGAAGGAGGCAGGATGTCTAGGACCGCCGCCCCGGTCAGTCCGATGGCCCCGCCCCGGTCCTTCCTCTGGACCCGCAGGGTCGGGCTGTCACTGATCTCGCTGTTCGTCCTGGTGCCGGTCTACGTCATGCTCAGCAGCTCGCTGAAGCCGCTGCAGGACGTCTCCGGGGCCTTTCGCTGGGTGCCGAGCGGGCTGACCCTGCGCCCGTACTTCGACATCTGGCAGACCGTGCCGCTCGCCCGGTACTTCGGGAACTCCCTGATCGTGTCGGGCGCCGCGACGGTCTGCTCGGTGATCGTCGCGATCTTCGCGGCGTACTCGGTCAGCCGGTACCGCTTCCGCGGCAAGCGGCTCTTCACGGTGACCGTGCTGTCCACGCAGATGTTCCCCGGCATCCTCTTCCTGCTGCCGCTCTTCCTGATCTTCGTCAACATCGGCAACACGACGGGCATCGCGCTGTACGGATCGCGCGGTGGCCTGATCCTCACTTATCTGACCTTCTCCCTGCCCTTCTCCATCTGGATGCTCATCGGGTACTTCGACTCGATCCCCCGGGATCTGGACGAGGCCGCCCTGGTGGACGGCTGCGGCCCGCTGCGCGCCCTGTTCCGGGTGGTCGTTCCGGCGGCCACGCCGGGCATCGTCGCGGTCGCCGTCTACGCCTTCATGACCGCGTGGGGCGAGGTGCTCTTCGCCTCCGTGATGACCAACGACACCACCCGCACGCTCGCTGTCGGCCTGCGGGGTTACGCCACACAGAACGACGTGTACTGGAACCAGGTCATGGCCGCGTCACTGGTGGTGAGTGTGCCCGTCGTCGCCGGATTCCTGCTGTTGCAGCGCTACCTCGTGGCCGGCCTCACCGCCGGAGCCGTCAAGTGATCACACCGGAAAGGACTCCCGTGACAGAGCCCCAGAACGAGCTCGACCGTCTTCCCGCCGACTTCCTCTGGGGCGCGGCCACCGCGTCGTACCAGATCGAGGGGGCAGTGGCTGAGGACGGCCGTTCACCGTCCATCTGGGACACCTTCTCCCACACCCCGGGCATGGTCGACGGCGGCGACACCGGTGACGTCGCCTGCGACCACTACCACCGCTGGCGCGAGGACATCGGGCTCATGGAGCGGCTCGGCGTGGACGCCTACCGGTTCTCCGTGGCCTGGCCCCGGGTGGTGCCGGGCGTCGACGGCAAGGTCAATGTGGCCGGCCTGGACTTCTACGACCGGCTCACCGACGGCCTGCTGGCCGCCGGCATCACCCCCTTCCCCACCCTCTACCACTGGGACCTTCCGCAGGTGCTCCAGGACCGCGGCGGCTGGCCCGAGCGGGAGACGGCCGAGCGCTTCGCCGCGTACGCGGGGGCCGTGGCGGAGCGGCTCGGGGACCGGGTCCAGAACTGGTGCACCCTCAACGAGCCGCTGTGCTCGGCGTGGATCGGCCATCTGGAGGGCCGGATGGCGCCGGGGCTCACCGATATCACCGCTGCCGTACACGCCTCATACCACTTGCACCTGGGCCACGGCCTGGCCGTCCAGGCGATCCGGGCGGCCGTTCCGGACGCCCAGGTCGGCATTGTCAACAACCTCAGCCCCTGCGAACCGGCCACCGACAGCCCCGAGGACCACGCCGCCGCCGTCCGCGCCGACGGCCACAGCAACCGCTGGTGGCTCGACCCGATCCACGGCCGCGGCTACCCGCAGGACATGCTGGACCTGTACGGAGTCGACCTGCCCGAGCAGCCCGGCGACCTGGCGACAATTGCCGCCCCGCTGGACTGGCTGGGGGTCAACTACTACTTCCGCATGGTCGTCTCCGCCGACCCGACCGGGCCGCTGCCCAACGCCCGCCAGGTGGACCCGGCCGGCGCCCGTCACACCGGGATGGACTGGGAGGTCCACCCGGACGGCCTCGAGACGCTGCTGATGCGGCTGACCGAGGAGTACGGCGCACAGCGGCTCTTCGTCACCGAGAACGGCTCCGCCTACCCGGATGTCGTTCGCGCCGACGGGACCATCGACGACCCCGAGCGGACCCGCTTCCTGGAGGAGCACCTGGCCTCCTGCGCACGGGCGGTCCGCAAGGGCGCCCCGCTGGCGGGCTACTTCGCCTGGTCGCTGCTGGACAACTTCGAGTGGGCGTACGGCTACGACAAGCGTTTCGGCCTGGTCCACGTCGACTACGAAACCCAGCGCCGCACGATCAAGGGCAGCGGACACCGCTACGGCGATCTCATCTCGGCCCACCGCGCCCGGGCACGCCGCGCGGCGTAGGAGCACCCACAAACCCACACACCCACCCACCCAACCGCACAGCACCTCCACCCCCCGCACACAGGAGAAGCTGATGAGACCCATATCCGGCACCACTCCCCCACCCTTCAGAGCGACGGTCCTATGGGCCGCCCTGCTGGCCCTCCTCGTGGTGCTCGTCGCGCCGCTGGGGGCCACCAGGGCGGCCGCCGCCACCTGCGGCACGGCCAACGCGGCGCAGGGCAAGACCGCCACCGCCTCCTCGGCCGAGAACAGCAGTTTCGTGGCCGCCAACGCGGTGGACGGCAACACCGGCACCCGCTGGTCCAGCGCCTTCAGCGACCCGCAGTGGCTCCAGGTGGATCTGGGCAGTTCGCAGACGATCTGCCAGGTGGTGCTCAACTGGGAGGCCGCATACGGAAGTTCGTACCAGATCCAGGTCTCGGCCGACGCCTCGACCTGGACCACGGTCTACTCGACGACCACCGGGCCCGGCGGCAACGAGACGCTCTCGGTGAACGGCACGGGCCGTTACATCCGCCTGTACGGCACGGCCCGGCACACCGGATACGGCTACTCGCTGTGGGAGTTCGGCGTGCACACCCTCAGCGACGGCACGGTCATCCCGGGCGGCGGTGACCTCGGCCCCAACGTGATCGTCTTCGACCCGTCCATGACCGACATCCAGTCCAGGCTGGACTCGGTGTTCTCACAGCAGGAGACGGCCCAGTTCGGCACCGGCCGCTACCAGTTCCTGTTCAAGCCGGGTACCTACAACAACATCAACGCCCAACTCGGCTTCTACACCTCGATCTCGGGCCTGGGGCTCTCGCCCAACGACACGACCTTCAACGGGGACGTGACGGTGGACGCCGGCTGGTTCAACGGCAACGCGACGCAGAACTTCTGGCGGTCGGCGGAGAACCTCACGCTCAACCCGGTCAGCGGCACCGACCGGTGGGCCGTCGCCCAGGCCGCGCCCTTCCGCCGGATGCACGTCAAGGGCGGCCTGAACCTGGCGCCGACCGGCTACGGCTGGGCCAGCGGTGGCTACATCGCCGACAGCCAGATCGACGGCACGGTGAGCCCGTACTCGCAGCAGCAGTGGTACACCCGTGACAGCTCGATCGGCGGCAACGCCAACGGCGTCTGGAACAACGTGTTCTCCGGCGTCCAGGGCGCTCCCGCGCAGAGCTTCCCGAACCCGCCGTACACCACGCTCGACACCACCCCGGTCTCGCGGGAGAAGCCGTTCCTGTACCTGGACGGCAGCGACTACAAGGTCTTCGTACCGGCCAAGCGCACCAACGCCCGCGGCACCTCGTGGGCCAGCGGTACGACGGCGGGCAGCTCACTTCCGCTCAGCCAGTTCTACGTGGTCAAGCCCGGAGCCACCGCGGCGACCATCAACGCCGCGCTCGCCCAGGGCCTCAACCTGCTGTTCACCCCGGGCATCTACCACGTCGACCAGACGATCAACGTCACCCGTGCCGACACGGTCGTCCTCGGGCTGGGCCTGGCGACGATCGTCCCGGACAACGGCGTGACGGCGATGAAGGTCGCCGACGTCGACGGCGTCAAGCTGGCCGGCTTCCTCATCGACGCCGGTGCGGTCAACTCGCCGGTGCTCCTGCAGGTCGGCCCGGCCGGCTCGTCGGCCAGCCACTCGGCCGACCCGACCACGGTCCAGGACGTGTTCGCCCGGATCGGCGGCGCCGGCGCCGGCAGCGCCACCACCGCCGTGGAGATCAACAGCAACGACACGATCATCGACCACACCTGGCTCTGGCGGGCCGACCACGGCACCGGCGTGGGCTGGAACACCAACCCGTCCGACTACGGCCTGGTCGTCAAGGGCAACAACGTGCTGGCCACCGGACTCTTCGTCGAGCACTTCAAGAAGTACGACGTCGAGTGGAGCGGCGAGAACGGCAAGACGATCTTCTTCCAGAACGAGATCGCCTACGACGCGCCCAACCAGGCGGCCATCCAGAACGGCAGCACCAAGGGATACGCCGCCTACAAGGTCGACGACACGGTGAACACCCACGAGGCGTGGGGCGTGGGCAGTTACTGCTACTTCAACGTCGATCCGACCATCGTCATGGACCACGGCTTCGAGGTCCCGGTCAAGTCCGGGATCAAGATGCACGACGTACTGGTGGTCTCCCTGGGCGGCCAGGGCCAGTACAACCACGTGATCAACGACACCGGCACGGCCACCTCGGGCACCTCGACCGTTCCGTCGACGGTCACCTCGTACCCGTGAGGTCGGGTGTGAGGCAGTGAGCAACTCCTAGCGGCAGCCGGCGTCCCTCGCGGGGCGCCGGCTCTGCTTCTGCGGGTGGACGGTCACCGAGAGCAGGTGCTCCGGTCCGCCGCCGGCAGGAAGTTGATGCGGACCTTCCCAGCCCGGGATCAGGGCCCGACGCTCTGGTCCCGTTCGTACGCGCGCAGGGTGACGGAGGCGCCCGGCCACGGCTGTCCGTACGGCCGGAGCCGGCGCCAGTCGTAGGGCGGATGACCGAGCTTGGGGCGCAGTCGGTCGTAGCCGTTGCTGACGACCCAGACCCCGACGCAGGCGACGATCAGGACGCGGCCCGCGACATCGGCGGGCGAGGACCCCGGCGCCATCAGGCCGCCGACTCCGGCCGTCC
The DNA here is from genome assembly GCF_042751495.1 of Streptomyces sp. NPDC059373. NCBI lineage: Bacteria > Bacillati > Actinomycetota > Actinomycetes > Kitasatosporales > Streptomycetaceae > Streptomyces > Streptomyces sp. NPDC059373. The sequence goes on from NZ_JBHYXC010000006.1 coordinate 105,000, forward strand.
ACAACCAGTAGCCCAGCAGCGGATAGACGACCAGCTGATGCCAGATCTTGGTGGGGGCGATGGCCTGCTCACGCGTGAAGAATCCGGCCCGCAGCTCCCCACGCCACTGCACCAGGCCGAACCCGAACCACCCGATGAGCGAGGCCAGCCCGAACCATGGACCCGCTGCCCCGGTCGGCGCCGTCCCGTGCATCCGCTGGACCCCGAGAGCGACCGCCGCGGCCAGCAACGGATCGCCCAGCACGACCGCGACGAACCCGCTGCGCGCCCCCATCAGGCGCCGCTCGAGCACCAGCGCCAACAGCCACAGTGCCCCCGGAGTGACGGCCAGCGACGCCGCGGCCGCGACCCAGGGACCGTGCTCCAGCGGCACCCCGAGCCAGGGGATATAGAACCCTCTCACATCAGTTACGAACTCCGGCGGGCCGGTCCTGATTCCCCCCGACACGGGGTCGGCTTACCCATTTCTTAACCAAGTCCCGCGCTGACCACCCTGGTTGGGTGTGCAGATGCACGTGCAGATGCACGTGCATCCCGCTAGGCTACGGCCACCACCGCGACCCATCGCGTACCACGTGCCCTTACGGAGGCGCTCCATGAGCTGGGTAGATCACGCCCTGACGCTGCCACTCGGCCTGTCACTCGCCCTCAATATCGCCTTCATCGCGGGCTTGATCGCTTCCGTCATCGGCCCGGGCGCCCTTCACGGCCTGCCGACCCGCTCGGTCGTGGCCCAGTCGGTCCTCGTCGGAGCGAGCGCCGCGAGCGCCTTCCTGGCGCTCTGGTTCGCGGCGGTGTCGGCCTACCGTTGAGTGGCGGAGGTCGTGAGAGCCCCGTCGTGGTGGACGAGGGGCAGGCCGGTGGCGGGTCCGCCGCCGGTCTCGACCTCGCCGACGACGTGGAGGTGGTCACCGATCTCCTGGCGGAGGACGACACGGGCGCTGAGCCAGGCCGGTACGCCGTCCAGGAGGGGCAGGCCCTCGTCGGACGGGCCCCACGGGATCCCGGCGAAGCGGTCGGTGCCGCTGCGGGCGAAGGACTCGGCGAGCGGGGCGTGTTGGGCGCCGAGGATGTGGACGGCGAAGCGTTCCGCGGCCCGGACGGCCGGAGCGGTGGAGGCCGTCAGGCCGAGGTAGAAGGCGACGAGGGCGGGCTGCAGGGAGACCGACGTGAACGAGGTCGCCGTGAAGCCGGCCGGACCGGGGACGGTGATGACGGTGACCCCGGAGGCGTGACGGCGCAGGGTGCGGCGGAGGATCTCGGCGGGGGCGGACGGCTCGTCGGGCAGAGCCTCGCGGCGACGGTCGCTGGTGATGGTCATGCGTGCGGCTCCCTCTCCAGAGTGAGAATCGGGGTCAACTCGGGCCCGGTACGCAGCCGTTCGAGCCACTGGACGACCGTGGCGGCGGCGCTGCGGTGCGAGGCGTCGTTGAGGGTGTCGTGGACTCCCCCGTGGATGACCGCAAGGGTGGCCCCGGGCAGCCGTGCCGCGAGATCGCGGGCGCCGGCGGCCGGAGCGACCGGGTCCGCGTCACCGTGCAGGAGCAGTACGGGCAGGCCGGGTACGGCGGTTGTGGCAGCGGCCAGCAGAGATCCGGGGACCGGGGCGAAGAGATCGCCGCGTACGAAGTCGGGATCGGCGGTGAGCCGTCCGCGGTGGACGGGGCAGGCGGTGCGGGCGGCGAGTTCGGCGTCCCAGGCCCCGGCCGCCTCGCCGTCCCGGGGGACGACGCCCGTGCCGGGAAGGGCGGTGCCCGCCAGGATGACGCCGTGGACCGGGAGTTCGGGGTCCGGGTCCGCCGCGACGGCCAGGGCCTGGAGCGCACCCGTGTCGGCGCCGACGAGCACGACGGGACCCACGGGGTCCGGCCCGGCGGCCTGCCGCAGGGCGCGCCGGAGGGCGGCGGGGTCGGTGTCGGGTGCCGTGTCGAGGGCGTGGACGGCGTAGGCGTCGGCGGCGAGGCGGCGGCCGAAGCGTTCGTACACGCCGCCGTGTTCGCCGCGGCCGGGCAGGACCAGGAGGGTACCGCGGACGGTGGCGGTGGCCGGCGGGGGCCAGTGGTGGCCGGCGGTGAGCAGGTCGGTCATCGGGCGCTTCCCGTGGTGGCGAGGGAGGTGGCGAGGGGTGCGGTGGCGGCGCGGTGGGTGAGTTCCTGGCGGACCAGGGGGATGAGGTGGCGCCCGTAGTCGATGGCGTCGTCCAGCGGGTCGTAACCGCGGATGAGGATGGTCGTGACGCCGATGTCGACGTAGTCCAGCAGGGCCTGGGCGACGGTCTCCGGTGTGCCGACGAGCGCGGTGGAGTTGCCGGCCGCGCCGGAGGCCGCTGCGGGGGCGGTCCACAGGGCGCGGTCGTGCCGGTCGGCCCTCGCGGCGGCGGCCAGCAGTCGCTGTGAGCCCACGTTCTGCGGGCCGTCGGCACCGGTGAACCGCTTGACCTGGCCGAAGAAGGACGTGCCGGTCCCGTTGGTGATGGTGTCGAGGATGCGGTGCGCGCGCTCCCAGGCCAGTTCCTCGGTGGCGCCGAGGATGGGGCGGAACGAGACGCTGATACCGGGCAGGTCGGTGCGGCCGGCGGCCTGCGCGGCGGCTCGTACGGAGGCGATCTGCTCGGCGGTCTCGGCCAGCGGTTCGCCCCAGAGCGCGAAGGTGTCGGCATGCCGGCCGCCGACCCGGTACGCCGCCTCGGAGGAGCCACCGAAGAAAAGCGGGATGCCGGACTCGCGAAGCGGCCGCACATCGCTGCGGTAGTCCTGGAAGCGGTAGTGCGGGCCCTCGTGGCTGAAGGGCTCGGTGGCGGTCCAGGCTCGGCGCAGGATGCCGAGGTATTCGTCGGTACGGGCGTAGCGCTCGTCCTTGCCGAGGTAGTCGCCGTCGCGGCGCTGCTCGGTGTCATGGCCACCGGTGATGGTGTGGACGGCGACGCGGCCGCCGGAGAAGTGGTCGAGGGTCGCGAAGCCGCGGGCTGCCAGGGTGGGGGCTGTGAAGCCCGGGCGGTGCGCGATCAGCAGGCCGAGGCGCTCGGTGCGGGCGGCGACGTGGGCGGCGACCTGGGTGCCGTCGGGGGTGCCGGAGCTGTAGCCGATGAGGATGCGGTCAAAACCGGCGTCCTCGTGGGCGCGGGCGAAGCGGACGGTGTAGTCGGGGTCGATGACCGGCCCCGAGGCGGGGCGGGTCTCGGAGACGTCCTGGGTGCCGATCATTCCGATGAACTCGACGGACATGGTGATCAGTTGCCTTTCGTTGCAGGGCTGCGGGGCGCCGCGGGGTGGCGATCGAGGACGGCACGGCCGGTGGCGGCCAGTACGGAGTCGTCCTGCGGGGTGTGGACGCGGCTGCACAGCACGTCGCGGTAGTGGCGGTTGAGGGGGTTGTCGAGGGTGAGGCCGTGGTTGCCGACGAGGGCGACGGCCTGCTCGACGGCGTTGATCGCGGCCCGGGTGGCGAGAAGTTTCGCCACGCCCGCCCGCTCGGCGGCTTCGACGTCCTGGGCGTCGACCCCGGCGGCGAGCGCGTCGACGAGGGTGTCGGCGCCGATGAGGGCGGCCTCGATCTCCCCGACGGCGCTCTGGAAGCGCGGCAGGGTGGCGAGCGGTGCGCCCAGCGCGGTGGGGGTGCGTTCGTGGAGGAAGCCGGTCAGCCAGTCGCGGGCGGCCCCGGCGACGCCGAGGTAGAGCGCGGCCAGGCCCAGCGAGCCCCAGGCGCCGATGACCGCGTCGGGGCGGGCGGGAGCGGGCCCGGGTTCGGCCAGTCCGATGGTCTCGTCCAGGGCCACCGGGACGCCGTCGAGGATCACGTCGTCGCTGCGGCTGGCGCGCAGGCCGAGGTGGTTCCAGGTCGGCTCGATGCTCAGCCCCGGGCTGCCGGCCCGTACGACGAAGCTGCCGACCCGGACCGGGTCCTCGTCCGTGCGGGCGTGGACCAGCAGGCGGCTGAGTCCGACGGCCCCGGTGGAGTAGATCTTGCGGCCGGTCAGCCGCCACCGGTCGCCGTCCCGGCGGGCGGTGGTCGCGGGCAGGCCGCCGCGGACCGGGCTTCCCAACTCCGGTTCGACACGCAGGGCGTTGACCAGGGCCGGCCCGACGGCGGCTTCGGCCAGCAGACCGGCGTACGACGCGGCGGGCCACGCCGGGGTGCGGGCCTCGGCGGCATGGACGAACAGCGTCATGGCGGTGACCAGGGCGACCGCCGGGTCTCCCGCGCCCAGGGCGCGCAGGATGCGGACGGTGTCGGTGAGTCCGGCGCCCGGGCCGCCGTGCCGGGTGGCCACGGTGGCGGTGAGCAGACCGGCCGCGTGGACGTGGTCGAAGCCCTCGGTGGGGAAGGTGGCGTCGCGGTCGTGCTCGGCGGCGCGTTCCGCGAGGGCGGCGGTGACGGCGGGGAGCCGGTCGGGTGCGAGCGGCGGGAGGCCGATGGCGGTGCTGGTCATGACGCCTCCTGGCGGGTGTGCAACAGCACCGGGGGCCGGCGGACCGTCACCGGAGGCGGCTCGCCCTCGTACCGTTCGATCTCCACGAGCGCGTGCTGGCCGACGCAGCCCTGGGACAGCCGGGAGCTGGGGATGTCGGCGGTGAGCACATTGGGGTTGCCGTGCGCGCACAGCGGCGGCTTGTGTCCTGGCACCGGGTCGAACCAGGCGCCGGTGGGCAGTCGTACGACGCCGGGGCTGACCCGGTCGGTGAGGACCGCGCCGGCCAGGCAGGCGCCGCGGTCGTTGAAGACCCGGATGAGGTCGCCGTCGGCGATGCGGCGCCGGGCCGCGTCGTCCGGGTGGAGCTGGAGTGCCTCGCGGTCGGCGACCTTGGCGGCCAGGCTCACGGCGCCGGTGTCGAGCTGGCTGTGCAGCCGGGTGGCGGGCTGGTTGGCGATGAGCAGCAGCGGAAGGCGGGCGGCCGCCGGGCTGCCGGGCCACTCGTCGGGTTCGAGCCAGGTGGGGTGGCCGGGGCAGTCCGGCAGTCCGAAGCCCGCGATGCGTTCGCTGGTCAGCTCGATGCGGCCGCTGGGGGTGGCGAGCGGTGCGGCGTCCGGGTCGGCCCGGAAAGCGGCGAACTGCACGCGTTGGGCGGGCTCTTCGGGCAGCTGCCACTCCCCCGCGGCCCAGAAGTCCGCGAAGGCCGGTGCGCCGTCGATGCCGGCGGCCCACGTGTCGTACAGGTGCTCCAGCCACTCCTTCGGCGTACGGCCCTCGGTGAAGCGCTCACCGAAGCCGAGCCGTTCGGCGAGCGCCGCGAACACGGCGTGGTCGTCGCGGGCCTCGCCCTGCGGCTCGACGGAGCGGTGCATGGCGATGAGGTGGGTGTCGCGCCGGCCGCCGCCGAAGTCCTCGCGCTCCAGGGCGGTGGTGGCGGGGAAGACGATGTCGGCGTGCCGGGCGGTGGCCGTCCAGTGCGTTTCGTGGACGATGACGGTGTCGGGGCGGCCGAAGGCGCGGGCGAGGCGGCCGAGGTCCTGGTGGTGATGGAAGGGGTTGCCGCCCGCCCAGTGCACGAGGCGGATGTCGGGGTAGCGACGGGCGGCGCCGTCGTAGTCGTACGCCCCGCCGGGGTGCAGCAGCAGGTCGGCGATCCGGGCGCAGGGGATGAAGTCCCTTACCGGATTGGGCCCTTGGGGCAGATACGGGAGCCGCATGTGCGGGCCGGTGTCGCCGGTGTCGCCCATCGAGCCGTAGCCGTGGCCGAAGCCGCCGCCGGGCAGGCCGATCTGGCCGAGCAGCGCGGCCAGCGCGAGGCCTGCCCACACGGGCTGTTCGCCGTACTGGGCGCGCTGCAGGGACCAGGTGACGGTGACCAGGGTGCGGGCGGACGCCATGTGGCGGGCCAGCGAACGGATGCGGCCGGCCGGGATGCCGCAGATCCCGGCAGCCCAGTCGGCGTCCTTGGCGGTGCCGTCGGACTTGCCGAGGACGTACGCGACGAAGGTGTCGGCTCCGGTGGTGTACCGGTCGAGGAAGGCCCGGTCGTGCAGATCCTCGTCGACGAGGGTGTGGGCGAGGCCGAGCATGAGGGCGGTGTCGGTGGCGGGGCGTACGGGGTACCAGTCGGTGTCGGGGCCGTCGGGCAGGTCGTCGCGCAGCGGGCTGATCAGGGCGACACGGGTGCCCCGGGCGGCGAGTGCGGCCAGGTGGCCGGGGGTGGTGTGCCGGGTGACGCCGCCGGGAGTGACGTGGACGTTCTTGGCGGGGATGCCGCCGAAGGCGACGATCAGCTCGGTGTTGGCGGTGATGGTGGGCCAGGAGGAGGCGCCGCGCAGCACGTCCTCGGCCGCGCCCAGGACGTACGGCAGCAGCACGGAGGAGGTGCCGTTGCTGTACGAGTTGCGGGAGCCGGTGAAGCCGCCGAACTGGCCGAGGAAGCGGTGCAGTTGGCTCTGGGCGTGGTGGAAGCGGCCCGCGCTGGCCCAGCCGTAGGAGCCGCCGAAGATCGCCTGGTTGCCGTGCTCGCGGCGGACCCGGTCCAGCTCGGCGGCGGCCAGGTCGAGCGCCTCGTCCCACTCCACCTCGACGAACGGCTCGTCGGCGCGCCGCTCCCGGGGACCGGGGCCGCTCTCCAGCCAGCCGCGCCGCACGGCGGGCCGGCGGATCCGTGTGGCGTGCCGCAGCGCACCGGGCACACCGGCCAGCAGGGGTGACGGCGAGGGGTCGGCGGGGTGCGGCACGGGTTCGATACCGCCGTCGGGCAGGTGGCGTACGCCGAAGGCTCCCCAGTGCGAGGTGGTGGGAACAGGGGTCGCGGTCACGCGGGGACCGCCACGTCGGACGCCTGTTCGCGGACCAGCCGGACCAGGGTGCCGTAGTCGCGGGCGTCGGCCAGCGGCGCGAAGCCTCGGATGAGCAGGGTGGACACGCCCAGCTTCACGTAGTCCAGCAGGGATTCGGCGACCTGCTCGTAACTGCCCACCAGCGCGGTGGAGTTGCCGGCCGCGCCGGTGGTGGCGGCGATGGCGGTCCACAGCCGCTTGTCGTGGACCTCGCCCTGGGCGGCGTACTCCAGCAGCCGCTGGGAGCCGCGCTGCTGCGCGTGGTCGAGGTTGAAGAGCTTCTTCGCCTCGCCCGTGCGTTCCTTGGTGAGCCGCAGGATCTCCCGAGCCCGCTCCCACGCCTCGGCCTCGGTGGCGGCCGGGATGGGGCGCAGGCTCACGCTGAAGCGCGGGTCGCGGCCGTACGGGGCGGCGGCCTCGCGGACCTGGCGGATGCGCTCGGCGATCCCGGCCAGCGGCTCGCCCCAGAAGGCGTACACGTCGGCGTGCTTGCCGCCGACCCGTACCGCGTCGTCGGAGGCGCCGCCGAAGTAGACGGGGATCGGGTCGGCGGGGCGCACGGCGGACCAGCCGCCGCGGACCTGGTAGAACTCGCCGTCGTGGTCGAAAGGAGTGGCGGCGGTCCACTCCTTGCGCACGACGTCGAGGAAGTCGTCGGTGCGGCGGTAGCGGGTGGCCTTGTCGGTGAGGTCGCCGTCGCGGGCCTGGTCGGCGTCGTCCCCGCCGGTGATGACATGCAGGGCGACCCGGCCGGGGTGGAAGGCGTCGAGGGTGGCGAACTTGCGTGCGGCCAGGGTGGGGGCGACGAACCCGGGGCGGTGGGCGAGCAGCACGCCGAGCCGTTCGGTGTGGGTGAGGATCTGGTCGGCGACGGTGAAGCCGTCGGGGCTGGCCGAGGAGTGCGCGACCAGGATCCGGTCGAAGCCCGCCTCCTCGTGGGCGCGGGCGAGAGCCCGCAGGTAGACGGGCTGGACGACGGGGCCGTGCGCGGCGGCGGCCTCGGTCTGCGCGGAGACGCCGTCCCGGGCACCGCCGTTGACGGGGGTGGCGGCGCCGCTCTCGCTGGTCTCCTGGGTGGCGGCGATGCCGATGAATTCGATGGTCATGGGGTGCTCCCGGGTGGCGAAGGGACGGGGGTCGGAGGGTCAGGCGAGCAGGTTCCGCCAGGTCGCCGCGTGGTGGCAGGCGACCGTACGGTCCGCCCCCGGGGCCGGGGCCGGTTCCGCGTGCGGCTGCTCGCGGCATTCCGGCCCGGCGAAGCGGCAGCGGGGGGCGAAGACGCAGCCCTCACCGTCCGGCCAGGGCTCGCGGTCGGCCGGGGCCCGCAACTGGGCGGGCAGCAACCGGTGTTCGCGGCGGACGCTGGGCGCGGAGGCGGTGAGCAGCGCGGTGTACGGATGGTGGGGGTGGGCCAGTACGTCGCCGATGGGGCCCTGCTCGACCAGGCGGCCCCGGTAGAGGACGGCGACCCGGTCGGCGATGCCGGCGAGCGAGCTGAGGTCGTGGGAGATGACGACGACGGCGAGGTCCAGTTCGCGGCGCAGCCGGTCCAGCAGGGCGAGTACGAGATTGCGGTTGGAGGCGTCCAGGGCGCTGACCGGTTCGTCGCTGAGCAGCAGGCGCGGCCGGGTCACGATGGCGCGGGCCAGTGAGACCCGCTGGCGCTGCCCGCCGGAGATCTGGCCGGGGGTGCGCGGGCCGAGGGCGTGGGGGTCCAGGCCCACCCGGGTGAGGGCCTCGTTGACCCGGTCGTCACGCTCGGCGCGGGTCAGTGCCCCGATGGCTGCCAGGGGTTCGGCGACGATCCGGCGGACCGTCAGTTCGGGGTCCAGGGAGCGGAGCGGGTCCTGGAAGGTGAGCTGGACCTGCCCCGTACGGCGGAAGGCCCGCAGCGCGCCGCCGCCCAGGGCCGCGAGGTTCTGGCCGTCGAAGCCGATCCTTCCGGCGTCGGGCCGGACCAGGCCGACGGTGGCGCGGGCGAGGGTGGTCTTGCCGGAGCCGGTCTCGCCGATGACGCCGAGGATCTCGCCGGAGCGAGCGGTGAGCGAGACCCCGTCGAGGACGCGATTGCGGCCGTGGTGGTCGTAGGAGACGGTGAGCCCGCTGATGTCGAGCAGGGGAGACGTGGCGGTCATACCGGGGCTCCTTCCTTGACGTCGTTGACGCGTGCGTCGGCGGCGCGCAGGCAGCGGGACTGGTGGCGGTCGCCGACCGGATGCAGGGGCACCGGCGCCGTGGTGCATTCGGCCGTGGCGTAGGCGCAGCGGTCCGCGAAGCGGCAGCCGGGGAGGTCGGCGCCGGCCTCGGGTGGGCGGCCGGGGATGACGTCGAGCTCGCGGCGTCCCCACTCGCCGATGGACGCCACCCGCAGCAGCGCCTCGGTATAGGGGTGGGCGGGTGCGGCGAGGACGTCGGCGGTGGGGCCGTTCTCGACGATCTCGCCGGCGTACATCACCAGGATCCGGTCGCAGACCTCGGCGACGACGGCCAGGTCGTGGGTGACCAGGAGCAGTGCGAGGCCGTGCTCGGCGCGCAGCCGTTGCAGGAGTTCGAGGATCTCGGCCTGGATGACGACGTCGAGAGCGGTGGTGGCCTCGTCGGCGATGAGGAGTTCGGGTTCGCAGGAGATGGCGACGGCGATGAGGACGCGTTGCAGCATGCCGCCGGACAGCTCGTGCGGGTACTGGTGGTAGACCTCGGCGGGCCGGTGCAGCCCGACGTCGGTGAACAGCTCGACCGCCCGGGCGTGGGCCCCCCGCCGGGACAGGCCTTGCTTGACGCGGAGCTGCTCGGCGAGCTGACGGCCCACGGTGAGCGAGGGGTTGAGGTACGAGGCCGGGTCCTGGAAGACCGCGCCGAGCCTGCTGCCGCGTACGGTGTCCCACTGCCTGCGGGTCAGGGCGGTGAGTTCGACGGGGGCCTCGCCGCCGAGGACCGCCCGGCCTGAGGTGGTCTCGCAGCCGGTCGGCAGCACCCCGAGGACCGACCGGCAGGTGAGGCTCTTGCCGCTGCCGGACTCCCCCACCAGGCCGACCGATTCGCCCCGGGCGAGGGTGAAGGACACGTCGTGGACGGCGCGACGGCCGCCGGCGGTGATGCCGAGGCCTTCGACGGTCAGGGCCGCGGACGCGGTCTGCTCAGGCGACGGGGACGCGGGCATCGGCCTGCTCCTCCTCGGGGACGGTGGCGGCGGATGCCGGGAGCGCGGAGTGACCGGGGGTGGCGGCGGTGTCCGCCGTGACGGGGAGCAGGCCGGCGCCGCCGCTGTCACGGATCGCGTCGGCGAGGAGGTTGAGGGCGCCCACCGTGATCATGATCACGGCGCCCGGGAAGAGCGGGGCCCACGGCTGCTGGGCCAGGTAGCCCAGATCGCTGGCGAGCATCCCGCCCCAGGTCGGCGCCGGCGGCTGGACGCCGAGGCCGAGGAAGGTCAGCGAGGCGACGACCAACAGCGCCTGACCGATCGCCTGGGCGGTGGTGACGGCGACCGTCGGCAGGATCTTCCCCCAGATGTGCGTACGCAGGATCCACCACCGCGAGGCGCCCATCAGCTCGGCGGCCTCCACGTACTGAGCCTGCTTCAGGCCCAGCACGGCGGCCCTGGTGACCCGGAAGAACAGCGGGGAGAACAGCACGCCGAGGGCCAGCATCGCCTGGTGCATACCGTTGCCGAGGGCGCCGACGACGGCGATGGCGAAGACCGTGAACGGCAGCGTCATCAGGGCGTCGACCACGCGCAGCGCGGTCCACTCCACCCCGCGGCCGAGCCAGACCGAGGCGAGTCCGGGCACGACGCCCAGGACCATGGCGGCGCCGACGGCCTCCAGCGCCCCGGCGACCGAGAGCCCGGTGCCGCCGAGCAGCCGGCTGAGCACATCGCGTCCGAGGTAGTCGGTGCCCAGCAGGTGGGCCCCGCTGGGTCCGTGCAGCAGGTCGGCGGTGTTCTGGGCGAGCGGGTCGTACGGGGCCAGCGCCCCGCCCGCCACCGCCGCCACGGCGATCAGGGCCAGGACGGCGAGCGCGAGGCGGGCCGTACGCAGCCGCCAGGCCCGGCGCAGTGTGTTCACGACGGGCTCCCTTCCGGCGGACGGTTGCGGTGCCCGCGGCGCGCGGCGGGGTTGAGGGCCGTCAGGGCGGCGTTGACCGCGAGGTTGGCGACGAGTACGACGGTGACGGTGACCAGCAGGGTGCCCTGCACGACCGGGATGTCGTGCTGCTCGGCGGCCTGCAGCGACAGCTGGGCGATGCCGGGCAGGTTGAAGATGCGCTCGGTGACGACGGCCCCGCCGAGGATCACCGGCACGCTCATCCCCAGGACGGTGAGGGCGGGCCCTGCCGCGTTGCGCAGGACGTGCCCGAACAGCACCCGGCGGGCGGAGAAGCCGCGCATGACCGCGCCGGTGACGTAGTTCTCGCGCAGCTCGCCCACCAGCGAGGTGCGCAACTGCCGGGCGATGGAGGCAGCCGCGTCCAGGCTGAGGGCGAAGGCGGGCAGGATCGCGTACCGCAGCCACTCGCCCGGGCCGGTGCTGAAGGAGACGTAACCTCCGGAGGGCAGCGCGCCGAGCTGGACCGAGAAGATCACGATCAGCCCGATCGCGAGCACGAAGGGCGGCAACGTGCCCAGCACCGAGCAGACCACGGTGACGGTGCGGTCGATCCGGCCGCCGCCACTGAGCGCGGCGGCGATCCCGGCCCCGCCGCCGAGGAGGACGGCGAGCAGCAGGGCCAGCCCGGCGATGGACAGGTCCACCGGCAGGGCCTGGGTGATGCTGTCGGAGACCGGGACGGTGGTGAACCAGGAGCGGCCCAGGTCGCCGGTGAGGGCGTGGCCGAGCCAGCTCACGTACTGCAGGGCCAGTGGCCGGTCGAGGCCGAACTGGTGCTCCATGCGGGCGATGTCGGCCGGTGTCGCGGTGTCGCCGAGGACGGCGGCGGCCGGGTTGGCGCCGGACAGTGCGCCGAGCCCGAAGGTGAGGAGCGAGGAGAGCAGGAAGACCGTCGCGGTGACGGCCAGCACCCGGCCCAGCGGGCGCGGGGCGGTCGCGGCGCGCCGGCCGAGGGAGGCCCAGCCGGTCCGGCCGGGTGCGGCGCGCCGCCCGGCCGGGGCGGGGAGTGTTCCGCCGGGTGCGCTCATGACGCGGTCACCCCCTCGAAGCGCTGCACGACGGTGTAGCCGGGGATTTCGGAGACCTTGTCGTTGCGGGCCAGGATGCGGGGCACGGTGTAGAGGAAGACGTTGGGCTGGTTCTTCACCGCGATCGCGGTGGCCGCCTGGAGCGCCTTGGGGTATTCGGCGGAGTCCAGCGGGGTGCTGCGGACCGTGGCCAGTGCCTTGTCCAGCTCGGGGGCGGTGGTCCGGCCCGGGTTCATCAGGCCCTCCTTGCCGAAGAGCACCTGGAAGGCCTGTACGGCCGAGTCGCGTCCGGCGAACTGGTCGGTGAACAGGGCCCTGCTGTGCTGGATGTAGATGATCTGGGTCGCCTGGGCGAGGGGGATGGTCTCGATCTTCGCCGTGATGCCGACCTTCTTCAGCTGCGCCTGGAGCAGTTCCGGGATGCCCTCGGCCTGGGAGGTGGTGATGGTCAGTTCGAGACCGTCCGCGTGTCCGGCCTTGGCCAGCAGTTCCTTGGCCTTGGCCGGGTTGTAGGCGTACAGGCCGTCCAGCTCGTCGTTGTGGGCGACGTAGCCCTTCGGGAAGGGCTGGTAGGCGACCTCGCCGTAGCCGACGGCGGCTGTCTTGAGCAGTTCCTCGCGGTCCACGGCGTACTTCAGCGCGAGGGCGACGTCGGGGTCGGTGAAGGGCCCCTTCTTGATGTTGACGTCCAGGACGGCCACCACCAGCGAGGGGATGACCTGCACCGTCAGACCCGCTGCCTTGGCGGCCTTGACCTGGCTGCCTGGTATCTGGGCGACGTTGTACTGGCCGGACTGCAGGGCCGCGACGACGGTGGAGGCCTCGGGGGTCGGGTAGACCTCGAAGTTCTGCACCGTGATCTGGTCGGCGTCCCAGTAGCGGGGGTTGCGGAGCAGGACGGCCTTGGAGTTCTGCACGTACGACGTGAGGGTGAAGGGGCCGGCGCCGGCCGGCTTGGTGGCGATGGAGGCGGCGTCGGCGGCGAAGACCTTGGGGTTGACGATCATGCCGGTCTTGCCCGCGAGGAGCGCCGGGATCTGGAAGTCCGGCTGGGCCAGCTCGATGGTGACCGTGAGCGCGTCGGGCGCGGTGATCCGCTTGACGTTGACGAGCTGGGCGGCGACCAGGGACTTGGCGTCGTCGCGGCCGCGCTCCAGGCTCTTCTTGACCGCGGTGGCGTCGAGCGCTGTGCCGTCGCTGAAGGTCAGGCCCTTGCGCAGGGTGAAGGTGACGGAGGATCCCTTGGCGTCGTACTTCCAGGACGTGGCGAGGGCGGCCACCGGGTCGCCCTTCTCGTCGAGCTTGGTGAGCGCCGCGTAGGCCAGCGACAGGACGTGTACGTCCCACCCGGCCGACGAGGTGATCGGGTCCCAGGAAGTCGGCAGCGCCCAGCCCCACTTGAGGGTGCCGTTCACCCCGCCGGCCGTGGCCGGTGAGGTGTCGGCGCCGCAGGCGGTGAGCGCGAGGGCCGCGCCGGCGCCGAGGGAGAGGCCGAGGAAGGACCGTCTGCCCAGCCCCGCCGGGAGCGTGGCGTTGGGCCGGTCGGCGTCGGCGACGGAGGAAGGGGTCCGGAAGATCTGCATGGGTGTGCGTCACCTTTCTCGGCCTCATGGCACGCCGTCGAGGGCACGCGCGCATGGCCGTACGGCGTCCGGTCGGGGTGGCGACGGGCGCGCGAAGATCAGGGGGTGAGGAGAGGGGAGGGATCCGCGCGACGGTGGGGACGCGGCGCAGGGCCGGGCGGGGCCGGCGGTCTACGGGATCAGGCTGGGCAGCTGGGCGCGGCAGCGCTCGAAGAGCGGTGCGGGCGGCGCGGGGCAGCGTGCCGGGGAGTGGTCAGCGACAGAGGGCGCTGGAGGTACGCCGGTAGTCCACGTAGCGGCACACCACGCCGGGGTGCGTCGAGTTCATGCCGACATCCTGACGGCGTGGCCGAAGCGGTGTCAATGGATACCTCGAGGTGTCTCATTGACCGAGACCTCGTTCACCTCACGTTTTGCACGCGCCGGTTGCGAAAGCGACAGGGCGGGGTGCACCCGCGCCTCGTCCGGATGCAGCCACAGCGGCCCCGTGCCGGTGTCGACGCGCACGGCCTGCCGCGGCGGGTCCGGCTCCCCTGTGAGCAGGGTCAACTCCGGCCCGGTCAGCGACCGGTGGCAGTCCAGCGCCTCGTCGGCGCAGGGCGGCGCGGCGAACTTCCGCAGGCCGGGGGCGACTTCGCCGACGGCGTCCCGGTACTCCTCGTACGGCCGCCAGCCCGGGACGATGGCCGTGCCGGCCGGCCCCTTGAACAGCAGGGTCGGCAGGGCGTACCGGTGACGTCCGTTGACCGGCTTGGCCCGTCCGCCGTGCGGTCCGGGGGCGTCGAGCCGGAGAACGTACGGGTCGGGGCGACGGGTCTCCCGCCAGTCACGACGGACGGCCCGGCCCGTGGCCTCGGACCGCAGGTCGCGCAGCAGACGGTCGGTGTCCAGCCCCGGGATGCCGGTGACGGCGGTCATGACGCCGTCGACGGTGTCGGCCGGGGTGCCGAGGACGAACGTGGCCTCGCGCAGCCTGCGCAGCACGCGTTCGGCGATCGGGGCGGACTGCGCCTCGGCCGCCTTCGCGGCGAGCGAGGCGGGCCAGCTGGTCCGGGCCACCCACTGCAGGCGCGGGGTGTGAGGTGCTCCGGTGTGGGCGGCGATGCCCGCGATGAAGTCGCGGTACCAGCGGGTCTCCGCGTCGGGGTCGGGGGCGGGGTCGTCGTCCTCGTCGAAGAGGATGCCGAAGACCCGGCGCCAGGCGACCTGGGCACCCAGGGTGTGCCGCAGCGCCCGGAAGGTGGGTTCCGAGCCCCAGGCCCAAGGGCAGGCCGGGTCGGTGAACTCCACGATCTCCAGCACCGGCGGCCCGCCGTCGGGTTCCACGCTCACGCGGACACCACCGGATCGGCGGCCCGGCGGCCGGCCACGCCGTCCCGGGTCAGGGGCAGCGCGTCCAGGCCGCCGCCGCACAGCAGTTGGGCCAGGGTGATGCGGCCCAGCAGGGCATCGGCCGCCGCCTCCACCGCCCGCCACACATCCGGCAGCGTTCCGGCCGCGCCCGGGTAGTCCAGGGCGTCCAGCCGCTCCCCCCGCAGGGTCATGAAGTCGCCGTCCACGGCGACCATGATCTCGGCCAGGGTTATCCGTTCAGCGTCACGCCCGAGCCAGTAACCCCCCTCGCAGCCGCGCTGGCTGCGCACCAGGCCGGCCTGCCGCAGCTGCCGGAAGACCGACTTCAGGAAACGGAACGGGATTTCCTGGGCCGAGGCGATGCCCTCACAGGTGAGCGGCTGTTCCGCGTGGGCGGCCAGCTCCACCAGCGCCCGCACCGCATAGTCCGCCTTCGCCGAGATATGCATGTACTCCATCTTCCTGGCCGGAGACCGGTGATCCCGGGCACCGGTGGCGCCAGGGCCTGTCGTGTGGATCACGACAGGCCCCTGGGCCGATCGGGCACCGAGCAATGGACACATCTTGACATCCTTTCGGCTTCCTCTCTACGGTCAGCGCCATGACCTCGCACGTCGGCGGCTTCCACCCGCACCTCCCGGACGACGCCGGTGACGGCAAGGACTCGCTGCCCCTGCGGGCGCGGCTCCACCACATCCGCGCCGACGCGCTGGACGGGGACACCGCCCAGAGCGGCGGCATGCGCCGGTTCGCGGCCATCAGCGGCCGCACTGTCGGCTCCGAACGGATCTGGATGGGCCAGACGCACGTCGCCCCGGCGACCGCCTCCTCCGACCACCACCACGGCGCTTCCGAGACCGCCATCCATGTGATCGGCGGCCACCCCGAGTTCGTCTTCCTCGACGACTCGAGCGGCAGCCCCCAGGAGGTCCGGCTGCGCACCTCCCCCGGCGACTACATCTTCGTCCCGCCCTACGTCCCGCACCGCGAGGAGAACCCGAGCCAGGACGAGGAAGCCGTCGTGGTGATCGCCCGCAGCACCCAGGAGGCCATCGTGGTCAACCTCCCGCAGCTGTACGTCCTCGATCCCGAAAAGGGCGGCGACGGGTGAACCCGCCCTACCTCAGGCGCTCCAGCAGCCGCTTCCCGTCCGGCGTGGTGAACCACTCGGCGTGCCCGAGGTAGTAGTCGTACGCGAGGCCCGAGCTTTCGGCGGAGCCGATGACGCCGTGGAAGTAGTCCAGCTCCGACAGCGCGAACTCGGCGTGCACCAGGGGCAGGAGCTCCGGCAGGGCGGCGGTCTCGGCCGCGGTGAGCGGGCGGACCGAGGTGTAGCCGTTCAGGAGCGCGTCCAGATGCTCGCGTTGGACGCGCACGGAGCCGCCGGGCAGGTCCAGCCACTGCACGATGTTCCGCTCGATGGCGGTGGCCAGGTCGTGGACGGCGGTGGTGCGGTCGCTGAGGCCGAAGTCGAGGACCGTGGAGACCTCCGTGTCGGGGCCCTGGGTGTCCCACAGCAGGTTGGAGGCGTGCCAGTCGTTGTGGGTCCACAGCGGTTCGAGGTCGTCGAGCAGCAGTGCCAGCCGGCGGTGCAGGGGCAGGTGCACCCGCTCGGTGTCGGCCCGCCACGGCCTGCCGTCCAGGGCGGCGGCCAGGGCCGGGCGCTGCGATACGTACCCTTCCAGCGCCGCCATCGGCTCGGCCGAGGCGAAGACCGTGAACGAGGCGACCAGCGGCTGTACTCGGCGGCGCGGTGCCCGGTAGCCCTCCGCCGCCAGATGCAGCCGGGCCAGGGCGGCTCCCGCGGCAGCCGCGTGGCCGGCGGAGGCGAAGGGCGACCAGGACAGCGCGTCCTGGTAGAGGTCGGTACCGGTACCGGCGGAGTGGACCTCGTACACCCAGTCGCCGAGCCGGACCACCGACAGCACGTCAACCACCGGAGCGCCGCGTTCGCGCAGGTGCCGCAGGAAGGCATGCTCCTCGGCCAGGCCCTCCACCGTACGCACCGACACATGGTGCCGCTTGACGAAGAGCAGCCGTTCCCGTTCCACCAGGGCGGCGGCCGACAGTGGCCGCGGGCTGCGCCACAGCACCCGTACCGGGCCGCCGCCGAGCACGTCGGCGACTTCCGCGTCGGTCAGCGGCGGCCAGTCCGGGGCGACCGGCTCGGTGCCCAGGCCGTGGGCGAGCAGCCCGCTCACCGGAGCGCCCGGTTCTGGAGGGCGTCCAGTACCCGCCGTTCGACAGCCGCGAACTCCGGCTCGGTGAGGGCGTCCACGCCGCGCGGCCTGGGCAGCGGCACCTCGATGCGTTCGACCACGGAGGCGGGCCGGGGCGACAGCACATGCACGGTGTCGGCGAGCAGCACCGCCTCGCGGATGTCGTGCGTGACCAGGACCACGGTCCACCGGTAGCGCTGCCACATGTCCGCCAGCCACAGCTGCATCTCGGTGCGGGTCAGCGAGTCCAGTGCGCCGAAGGGCTCGTCCAGCAGCAGCACCGGCCGCTCCAGGACGACGGTGCGCAGCAGGGCCGCGCGCTGCCTCATGCCGCCGGACAGCTGAAAGGGGTAGGAGGACTGGAAGCCGTCCAGGCCGAACGCCGGGAACAACTCGTTGGCCCGGCGCCGTGCTTCCCTGCGCCGTACGCCCTGTGCCTCCAGCCCGAGTGCGGTGTTGTCGAGCACGGTCCGCCACGGGAAGAGCAGATCCTTCTGCGGCATGTACGCGACCTGCCCGTCGGTCCGCACCTGACCCGAGGTCGGTGTCTCGAGCCCGGAGACGATGTCGAACAGGGTGCTCTTGCCGCTCCCGCTCGGTCCGATCACAGCCGCGAACTCGCCCGGCCGCACCGCCAGTTCGAGATCCCGCAGCACCTCGAGCGCGCCGAAGGACTTGCCGACCCCGCGCAGGTCCAGGGCGAGTGCGTCCTCGCTCATGAACGGGCCTCCTTGTCCTTACGCAGGGGTGCGGGGAGTCGCTCCCCGGAAGAACGCAGCATCTGACGCTCCCATGGCAGGACCAGCCGCTGCAGCAGAAACGTCGCCCCGAACAGTGCCACGCTCAGCAGCGCCGTCACCGCGACCGCCGCGAAGACCAGGTCCGTACGGAAGGCGCTCTTCTGCGCCTGCATGTAGATCCCCAGTCCCTTCTCGGCCCCGGCGTACTCGGCGAAGACGGCACCCACCACCGCGTACGTGATGCTCACCCGCAGCCCGGCGAAGAAGTACGGCATCGCGCTCGGCACCCGCACCAGCCGGAAGGCGCGCGCCCGGCCCGCACCCAGCGAACGCAGCAGGCGCATGGCCTCGCGGTCGGTGGAGGCGAAGCCGGCGGCGAGGTTGGCGGCCAGCGGGAAGAAGGTCGTCAGGGTCACCACCAGCAACTTCGGCAGCAGGCCGAAGCCGAACCAGATGATCAGCAGCGGCGCCACCGCCACGATCGGGATGGTCTGCGAGGCGACGAGCAGCGGATACAGGCCCCGCCGCGCCGCCGCCGAGAAGTCCAGGAGCACCGCCACGATCCAGGCCGCCGCGAAGGACACGGCGAAGCCCAGCAGTGTCTCCTGCAGCGTGGGCAGGGTGTTGTCCCACAGATCGGTCCGGTTGGCCCAGCCCTGTCCGACGACGCGGGCGGGGCTGGGCAGGGTGGTCGGATCGACCCCGGCGGCCGTGGTGTACAGCTGCCAGCCGCCGATGACGACGGCGAGGACCACGACCGGTGGCCAGACGGCCGTCAGGACGCGTCGCGTTGTCGGCATCACGGTCACTGCCCCGGCAGGTACGCGGTCGTGAAGAAGGCGGTCGTGTCCGGCGCCTTGGTCAGCTTCTTGCCGTTGGCGTCCGCCAGCAGCCCGGCCTTGTACTCGAAGTCCGCGAACGCCTTCCAGCGCTGCGCGCTCTGCCCGCCGATGGTGCCGTCGGAGGCCCGGTAGTACTCCTTGGCGAGCAGCCGCTCGCTCTGCTTCACCAGCTCGGTGTTGGTGAGCACACTGCGGTTGGCCTTGATGAGCAGGTCGGACGCCTTGTCGGGGTTCTTGGCCGCGTACTCGTAGCCCTTGTTGACGGCCGCGAGGAACTTCTTCGCGACGGCCGGGTTGTTGCTCAGGTACTGGTCGGAGGACGCGATGAGCGTGGAGTAGATCGCCGGGAAGCCGTAGTCCGACAGCTGGAAGTTCTTCAGCGGCTTGCCCGACAGCTTCGCCTCCAGGCCCTCCCAGGTCGGCATCGGCATCGCGAAGTCCGCCTGGCCCGCGTAAAGGGCCGCGTACGCCGAGGTGTTGAGGGTGACCTGCTTGAAGTCGCCCGTGCCGCCGGCGTCGCGGATCACCTTCTGCAGCAGCGGCTTCTCGTAGGCCGCGCCGAAGCCCGCGTACGTCTTGCCGTCCAGGTCCTTGGGGGACGCGATGTCGCTGCGGTCGGCGCGGACCGCGACCGTGACATCGGTCTTCTGCGTGACCGCGTAGACGGAGGTGATGTCCTGGCCTGCGGAGCGCGCGGTGGTGATGCCCTCCTGGTACGAGATGCCGAAGTCGGCCTTGTGGTTGGCGATCAGCGTCTCGGGCGCGGTCGAGCCGTACGGCACGATCTTGAGGTCGATCCCGGCGTCCTTGAACCAGCCGAGCTGCTGGGCGACGTATATACCGGTGTGGTTGGTGTTCGGCGTCCAGTCCAGGGCCAGGGTGACCGTGGTGAGGCCCTTGACCGCGGCGGCGCTTCCGGCGCTGTTCTGGGCGGAGCAGCCGGTGGCGGCGAGCAGCGCGGCGGCGGTCAGGACGGGGAGGGTACGGATCGTACGGAGCAGGGCACGGCGTCTCATGGTGCGGTCCTTCGTGGGGCTGCGGATCGGGGCGCGGGGGCGCGGTCGAGGGTCGGGGCTCGCTCAAGCCCGACAGAGCGCGCTGGTGACCCGCATCAGGTCGACCGCCATACGCCGGGTCAGGCCGGCCGCCTGCGCCACGCAGAACATGCTCACCGCACTCCCGTGCCGAGCAGCAGCTCGTTGGTGAAGGACCGCTCCCAGCCTTCCGCCCGCGGGATCGCGCCGTGCTCGGCGAGCCAGTGGGCGTACGGGCCGACACGGCTCTCGTCGATCACGCCCCACCGGCCGTCGGCGTCCGTCCACGTCGGGGAGATCAGATCGAGCGACCGGGCGATCAGCGGCCGCGAGAAGTACGGGATCACCCGTTCCAGCACGGCCAGCGTGCGGTCCCGCTCGGCGGCGGCCGCCCGGTAGCCACGGGCGGTGGCCTCCAGAAACGCCCGTACGAGGCCGGGGTTGCGGTCGAGCAGCTGCTCACGGGTGCCGAGTACGTAGCTGTGGTAGCGCGGCGCGCCGATCTCGTCGACCGGCCAGGTGATCCGCCGCTCCTCGGGCAGGTCGCCGCGCAGGGCGTCCCAGGCCCAGTAGTTGCCGAAGGTGGCGTCCGCCTCGCCGGCGGCTATGTCGTCCACGGTCAGCTCGCGGCTGCCGGAGTCGACGGTCACGACCGCGTCCGGATTGCCCCCGTCGGCGGCGACGAGGTGCCGGACCATGGCCCGGCCGCGCGGGGTCGGGTTGTAGGCGACACGGCGTCCCGCCAGGTCCCGGGGGCGTGTGATGCCGGTGCCCGTGACGGTCTGGACGGCTTCCAGGGCGCGGTGGTTGACGGCCGCCACGGCGATCAGCGGCTGGTGGAGGCCGGCTCGTCTGGCCAGCAGCCGGTTGGGCGGGAAGATCCCGAAGTCGGCCTCGTACTGGGACAGGTACTCCAGGGTGTCGCCGCGTCCCGGATCCTGGACAACCAGTTCCACGTCGATGCCCGCCGCGCGGTACCAGCCGTGCTCACGTGCGGCGTAGAGACCGGCGGAATTCGGCCAGGGGTGGAAGTAATCGAGCATGACTCGGACATGCGACATGGGGAACTCCGCAGCCGTACGGATGGGACGGCGAGATGTGAGAGGGGTGGTGAGCGGGAGCCTGTGAAGGCGGCGGATCAGCGACAGGAGCGGGTGGCCCTGGCTGCGGCCACAAGACACGTCTGCTCGAAAACTGCTGCTGACACCGGTACTCCTACGCGGGCACTGTTGACTCAAGTGATGCGGTCGGCGTCCCCATGGGGCCCGGAAATCCGGTCCCAGACGCCCTCTCAGCCCGTTCGGCTCGGGGCTCCCGCGTAGATGGCCGAAACCATAACCGTCGAGCGGGGCCCGCGCGCAAACCACATCCACGGAGTGAGATGTTTTCGTCCCGCTGAGCAAGACGGTGTGCGGGGGGCTTCAGAGGGCGGCGAGGTAGCGCTCGGCGTCCAGGGCTGCCGCGCAACCGGTGCCGGCCGCGGTGATCGCCTGGCGGTAGGTGTGGTCCACGACGTCACCGGCGGCGAAGACGCCGGGGAGGTTCGTACGGGTGCTGGGGACCTGGACCTCGATGTAGCCCTCGGCGTCGAGGTCCAGGACGCCCTTGAAGAGCTCGGTGCGCGGGTCGTGGCCGATCGCGACGAACAGTCCGGTGACGGGGAGGGCGGAGGTCTCGCCGGTCCTGGTGTCACGCAGGGTCAGTCCGGACAGCTTGCCGTCGGTGCCGTGGATCTCGGCGACCTCGCTGTCCCAGGCGAAGGTGATCTTCGGGTCGGCGAAGGCGCGTTCCTGCATGACCTTGGAGGCGCGCAGGGTGTCGCGGCGGTGCACGATCGTGACGATCCCGGCGAAGCGGGAGAGGAAGGTGGCCTCCTCGATCGCCGTGTCGCCGCCGCCGATCACGGCGATGGCGCGCTCGCGGAAGAAGGGGCCGTCGCAGGTGGCGCAGTACGACACGCCCCGGCCCGACAGTTCGTCCTCGTGGGGGAGGTTGAGTTTGCGGTGCTGGGAGCCGGTGGCGACGATGACGGTCCTGGCGCGGTGGAGGGTGCCCTCCGAGTCGGTGACGGTCTTGATGTCACCCTCGAGGTCGACCGCGATCACGTCGTCCGGGATCAACTCGGCGCCGAAGTGCTCCGCCTGGGCCCGCATGTTCTCCATGAGGTCGGGGCCCATGACGCCGTCGGGGAAGCCCGGGAAGTTCTCGACCTCGGTGGTCTGCATCAGCGCGCCGCCGGCGGTGACCGAGCCCTCGAGGACCAGGGGCTTCAGCGCGGCGCGGGCGGTGTACAGCGCGGCGGTGTAACCGGCCGGCCCGGACCCGATGACGATGACCTCGCGTACGTCGCCCGCTTCTTCCGCCGTCATGACGCGGGTTCCGGGGCGATCTCCGCGATCAGGCCCTCGATGCGGGCCCTGATCTCGTCCCGGATGGGCCGTACTGCCTCGACGCCCTGGCCGGCCGGGTCGTCCAGCGTCCAGTCCAGGTAGCGCTTGCCGGGGAAGACCGGGCAGGTGTCACCGCAGCCCATGGTGATGCAAACGTCGGACGCCTGGACGGCCTCGACCGTGAGGACCTTGGGGGTCTCGGCCGACATGTCGATACCGACCTCCTTCATCGCCTCGACGGCCGCCGGGTTGACCGTGTCGGCCGGGGCCGAGCCGGCGGAGCGGACCTCGACGCGGTCGCCTGCGAGGTGGGTCAGCCAGGCGGCGGCCATCTGGGAGCGGCCGGCGTTGTGGACGCAGACGAAGAGCACGGAGGGCTTGTCGGACATGGAGGTCTCTCTTGTCTGTCTTGTCTCGCTGTGTCCCACGATGGCTCACGGCTGAAGGGGCCGGGCTCGCGTCAGCTCCGGCTGATGTGACAGTATCAGCCCATGATGACGTCAGTCGACACTGACCTGATCCGGGTTCTGGCCGACCCTCTCAGGCTCCGGATCGTGACCCTGCTCGCCCGCGAGACGCTCTGCACCACGCATCTCGTGGAGGAGACGGGCGCGAGGCAGACCAACCTCTCCAACCACCTCCGGGTGCTCAGAGAGGCCGGGGTCGTGGAGACCGAACCCTGCGGGCGGTTCACCTACTACCGGCTGATGCCCGACGTCATCGACACACTGGCGGCATCCTTCGCCGAACTGGCCGCCACCGCTCGCGCCACCGCCGAGAACAACACCAAACGCGCCTGTCCCTGATCCGCACCGAGGAGTCCTGTTGACCGCCACCACGGCCGACCCCGAAACCGCCCCGGAGTCCTCGATACCCGCGACCGGTTCCCAGCCCGCGCCGCTCACCCGGCGGGCCGCCGCCGAGTTCGTGGGCACCGCGGCGCTGGTCGCCGTCGTGATCGGCTCCGGCATCCAGGCCACCGAGCTCAGCAAGGACGTCGGCGTACAGCTGCTGGCCAACTCCATCGCCACCGTCTTCGGCCTCGGCGTGCTCATCGCACTGCTCGGCCCGGTCTCGGGCGCGCACTTCAACCCGGTCGTCACCCTGGCCGCGTGGTGGACGGCCCGGCGCGGCGGCGACGGAGTCACCCTGCGCGAGGCGGCCGCGTACGTCCCGGCCCAGGTGGGCGGGGCGATCGGCGGGGCGATCCTGGCCGACGCCATGTTCGCGGAGCCGCTGGTGAAGTGGTCGACGCACGACCGCTCGGCCGGGCACCTGCTGCTGGGCGAGGTGGTGGCGACGGCCGGCCTGATCCTGCTGATCTTCGGGCTCGCCCGCACCGACAGCCTGCGCTTCGCGCCGGTCGCCGTCGCCTCCTACATCGGCGCCGCGTACTGGTTCACCTCGTCCACGTCCTTCGCCAACCCGGCGGTGACCATCGGCCGGGCCTTCTCCGACACCTTCGCCGGCATCGCCCCGGGCTCGGTCCCCGGCTTCGTCGGTGTCCAGTTGGCCGGCGGCGTCCTGGGCCTGGCCCTGGTGGCGGTCGTCTTCGGGCGGGGGGTGGCGGGCCCTCAGCCGTCGATACCCGCCAGCAGTCCGGCCATGGCGGCGAGCACGCCGGGCGCGACGCGGTAGTAGACCCAGGTCCCCCGGCGCTCGGAGCTCAGCAGGCCGACCTCGCGCAGCTTCTTCAGGTGATGGCTGACCGTGGGCTGCGAGACGCCCACGTCGGAGATGTCGCAGACGCACGCCTCGCCGTCCGGGTGCGACGCGACGCGCGAGAAGAGCCGCAGCCGCACCGGGTCACCGAGGGCCTTGAACATCGCCGCCATGCGGATGGAGTCCGCCTCCGACAGCGCGGCCGATGTCAGCGGCGGGCAGCACGGCTCGACGGTGTCCAGGAGCGGCAGCTCGACCGTCTTCAGATTCGACATGTGTCTATGTTGACATCCATCGATGCAAAGTGCCAGGCTCTATTGCATCGACAAACATCGAAACAAGGAGTCGACGTGAGCAGCCCGACCAGCGCGACCACCACCGCTCTCCCCGTTGTCGTCGTCGGTGCCGGCCCGATCGGCCTGGCCGCCGCCGCCCATCTGCTGGCCCGGGACCTGGAGCCGCTCGTCCTGGAGGCCGGCCCGAGCGCCGGTGCGGCAGTACGGGAGTGGGGACACGTACGGCTGTTCTCGACCTGGGCCGAACTGGTCGACCCCGCCGCCGAGAAGCTGCTCGCCCCCACCGGCTGGGCCCGCCCCGACAGCGCCGCCTACCCGACCGGCGCCGACTGGGCCGACCGGTACCTGCAGCCCCTCGCCGCCGCCCTCGGCGACCGCGTACGGTACGGGGCCCGGGTGACCGGCGTGGCCCGCACCGGGCGCGACCGCGTGGTCAACTCCGGCCGCGAGGAGCAGCCCTTCACCGTCCACCTCACCGCCGCCGACGGCACCGAGGAGCGCCTCACCGCCCGCGCCGTCATCGACGCCTCCGGCACCTGGGCCACCCCCGGCCCGCTGGGCGGCGACGGCCTGCCAGCCCTCGGCGAGCGCGCCGCCGCCGGTCGCGTCGCCTACCGCGTCCCCGACCTCAACGACCCGGCCGCCCGCGCCCGTTACGCCGGCAAGCGCACCGCCGTCGTCGGCTCCGGGGCCTCCGCCTTCACCGCCCTGGCCCAGCTCGCCGGCCTCGCCGAGGACGCCCCGGGTACGCACGCGGTGTGGATCCTGCGCCGGGGCATCGGTACGAGCACCTTCGGCGGCGGCGAGGCCGACCAGCTCCCCGCCCGCGGCGCGCTGGGGCTGCGGGCCAAGGCCGCCGTCGAGGCCGGGCACGCGAGCGCGCTCACCGGCTTCCGTACCGCCGCGGTCGAGAACGACGGCGAGCGGCTCACCCTTGTCGCCGAGGACGGCCGCCGCACCGAACCGCTGGACGAGGTCATCGTCCTCAGCGGCTTCCGCCCCGACCTGTCCCTCGTGGCCGAACTCCGCCTCGCCCTCGACGAACGCCTCCAGGCCCCGGTGGCGCTGGCCCCCCTCATCGACCCCAACGTCCACTCCTGCGGCACCGTCTACCCCCACGGCGTCAAGGAACTCGCCCACCCCGAGCCGGACGTCTACCTCGTCGGCATGAAGTCCTACGGCCGCGCCCCCACCTTCCTCGCCATGACCGGCTACGAGCAGGTCCGCTCCATCGCCGCCTCCCTCGCCGGCGACCACACCGCCGCCGCCCGCGTCGAACTCACCCTCCCCGAAACCGGCGCCTGCGGCGGCGCCGGCCTCTTCGACGACCCCACCGCCGCACAGGGCACCGACAGCGGCGGCTGCTGCGCCGCCCCCGCCACCCTGCAGATCGGCACCGGCGTCCCGACCGCGTCCGGCGGCTGCTGACCCCACACCCCCACTCATCAGGAGGCACGCCATGTCCCGCGTACAGCTCGCTCTCCGCGTCCCCGACCTCGAGGCATCCATCGCCTTCTACGCGAAGCTCTTCGACACCGAACCCGCCAAACTCCGCGACGGCTACGCCAACTTCGCCATCGCCGAGCCCCCGCTCAAGCTCGTCCTCTTCCAGGGTGAAGCCTCCGAGGACACCCGCCTGGACCACCTCGGCGTCGAAGTCGACTCCACCACTGCCGTCACCGACGCCACCCAGCGGCTCGCTGCCGCCGGCCTGCCCACGACCGAGGAGGCGGACACCACCTGCTGCTACGCCCTCCAGGACAAGGTCTGGGTGCACGCCCCCGGCCAGGAGCCCTGGGAGGTCTATGTCGTCAAGGCCGACGCCGGCACCCTCACCCGGCAGCAGGACAGCACCTGCTGCGCGGCTTCCGCCGACCCCGCCGACCCCACCGCCGCCGCGTCCGGCGGCTGCTGCTGACCCGGAGCGGAGGGTGCCGCGGTCGCGCGAGCGGCGGGCGCCGGGTCCAGGGAAGGACGGGGGCCACGCCCGCATCCCGGGGGCATTGACGGGCTTCTGACGCCTCGGCGCCAACCCTTGGCGTGGCCTTGACGCGCCGGGCCGCCGCTGCCGGGCAGAGTGTCACGCGAGAGATCAGACGCACTCTGTTCCGTGAGGTTTCCATGGCGTTCGGCCTGGCACGCCGCGAACTGCGACCGAAGGTTCCGCTCCGTCCCGGGGAGGGCGACAAGAACCACCTGACCAGCCTGGAGGGACTCGCCGCGCTGTCGTTGGACGCGCTCAGCTCGGTCGCGTACGGCCCCGAGGCGATCGTGCTGGTCCTGGTCGCGGCCGGGAGCGGGGCGCTGTCGGCGACGCTGCCGATCACACTGGTCATCGCGGCGCTGCTCGCGGTGCTGGTGGTCTCGTACGGCCAGGTGATCGCCGTGCACCCGGACGGGGGCGGTGCCTACGCGGTGGCCAAGAAGGACCTCGGGCCCTGGCCGAGCCTGCTCGCGGCGGCGAGTCTGGTCGTCGACTACGTCCTCACCGTCGCCGTGAGCCTGGCCGCCGGTGCCGCCAGCCTGGCTTCCGCCTTCCCCGCCCTCGGCTCGCACCTGCTCGCCGTCTGCCTGGTGGGGCTCGCCCTGCTCACGGTCGTGAACCTGCGGGGTATCGCCGAGAGTGCCAGGGCGCTGATGCTGCCCACCGTGCTGTTCATCGTGAGCATGCTCGGCATCGTCGTCGTGGGGCTCATCCGCTCGCACCCGGCAGCGGAGGTCGGCACCGCGGAGCCCATCCACGCCACCGAGGCGCTGAGCGTCCTGCTGCTCCTGAAGGCGTTCTCCTCCGGCTGCTCCGCGCTGACCGGTGTGGAGGCCATCGCGAACGCCGTGCCGTCCTTCCGTACGCCACGGGTCAAGCGGGCCCAGCTCACCGAGCTGATGCTCGGCGGGCTCCTCGGGGTGATGCTGATCGGTCTCGCGCTCCTGATCCGCCGCGACCACGTGGCTCCGCGAGGTGGCGTGACGGTCCTCGCCCAGCTCACCGCCGGGGCGTACGGCACCGGATGGGCCTTCTACGCGACCAACATCGTGGTCACCCTGGTCCTGCTGTTCGCCGCCAACACCAGCTTCGGCGGCCTGCCGGTCCTGATGAGCCTGCTGGCCCGCGACCACCGGCTGCCCCACCTGTTCGGACTGCGCGCCGAGCGTCCGGTCTACCGCTACGGCGTCCTGGCCCTGGCCCTCCTCGCGGCCGTACTGCTCGTCGCCGCGAATGCCGACACCCATCGGCTGATCCCGCTCTTCGCCATCGGCGTCTTCATCGGCTTCACCATCAGCCAGGTCGGCCTGGTGCGACACTGGGCCACCCAGCGGCCACCCGGCTGGCTGCGCCGGGCGCTGGTCAACGGCATCGGCGCCCTGCTCACCGCCCTGGCCGGACTGGTCCTGCTCACCACGAAGTTCCTGGAGGGCGCCTGGGTGGTCGTGGTCGCGGTGCCGCTGCTGATGCTGCTCTTCGCCCGTATCCAGCGCTATTACGACGCGGTCGGCGCCGAACTCGGCCTCGGCCGGATCCCGCCCCCGCCGCAGCGGATCGCCAGCCTGGTCATCGTCCCCGTGGGCGAGGTCAGCAAGCTCGCCCAGTACGCGCTGACCGCCGCCCTCGCCCTCGGCGACGAGGTCGTCGCGGTCGCCGTTCACGCCGATCCCGCCAGAGTCCAAGTGCTGCGGGACAGTTGGGACCACTGGAATCCCGGGGTGCGGCTGGAGATCCTCGACAGCCCGCACCGCTCGCTGGTGGAGCCGATCGTCGAGTACGTCCAGCACGCGGCGAGCCAGGGACGGCAGATCGCCGTGCTCATCCCCGAGGTCGAGCCGAAGCACCGGCGCTACCAGATCCTCCAGAACCAGCGCGGCATCCTCCTGGCCACCGTCCTGCGGGCCCGCACCGACGTCGCGGTCTGCATGCTGCCGTACCGGCTACGCCTGTGAACCGTGGACCACTCGAACACCGGGTAGGTCGTACAGCGGAAGAGCGGACTGCTGCCGAACGGCGGTGTGTCGCCGGCACCGGACTCCGGGCCTCCTCGTGCGAACGCGTCTCCCGACCGACCGGTAACCGGGCGCACTATCTCCAGTAAATCCTCACACTGTGCACGCCGACGCCATATGGCCGCTGACGGGCGGTGGTTGTCCGCGGTCTGTGCGGGGCCTTTGATGCGGAGTGCCCAATTCGCCGAGGTGAACGCGATCAGCTCATGTGCGGATGTTGGCACCAAGTCGTGGACGGGCCGACACACCCGTGAAGTCATGAATCCGAATGCTATTCGAACGGGCTGTCCGGCATTGGTCGTACGACCTGACGACATGCTTTGATCCTGTCCGGCGGCGGGACTTCTTCGAAAAACTGTTCGCCACTTTGAGAAGTATCCACTTGAAGGGAAGCCCCATCATGAACGTCACCCCCCAGGTTGAGACCCGCGAGATCTCCGACGCCGACCTGGACAACGTGTCCGGCGGCCTCATCGGCGGCCTCGTCGGCACCGTGACCGGCACCGTCGACTCCATCGCCCCGGTCTCCACCACCCTCGGTGGCGTCGTCGGCACCGTTGAGGGTCTGACCGGCGTCAACACCTCGGTCGCGACCGGCCTCATCGCCGGCCTCTGAGACGGATTCACCCCGTGAGCCCCGGAACCGACCGTTCCGGGGCTCACGGGCGCCGTTGCGGCGTTGTGTCCGTATAGCGACGAATGCAGTTGTGAGGGAAGAGTTCCGTGCAGTTTCGCCAAAAGGCCCTTTCCAAGCTGCAGTCGCCCGAGGAACTCGAACTGCCGGTGCGTTTCGCCCGGCCGCAGGGCCTGTTCGTACTGTCCGTCACGATTGTGGTCCTGGCCGCCGCGAGTTTCTGGGCCGTGACCGGCTCGGTCTCGTCAAAATTGAACGCGTCCGGAATTCTCACCCACGGGCAGGGCAGCTACATCCTGCAAAGCCCGGTCGCGGGACAGGTCGTCCAGGTCCTCGCCAAGGAAGGTGAGCAGCTGGCCGCCAACGCGCCGCTGCTGAAGGTCCGTACGCCGCAGGGCGACAGCGTCGTGCGCACCGTGGCCGCGGGCCGCGTGACCGCGCTGGTCGCCACGATCGGAACCGTCGTCACCACCGGAGCGAATGTGGCCTCGGTGGAGCGCGTCACCCGGGCCGACGACCGGCTCGTGGCGACCCTGTATGTGCCGGCCGGCAGCGCCTCGTCCGTACCGGTGGGCGCCTCCGTGGACCTGACGGTCGAGTCGGTGTCGAAGGATCGGTACGGAGTCCTGCGCGGCCATGTGGAGTCCGTCGGCCGCACCTCCCAGTCGGCGCAGCAGATCGCCGCCTTCCTGGGCGACAGCCAACTGGCCGAGGCATTCGGGAAGAGCCGGCCGGTGGCCGTCCTGGTACGGCTTGACGCGTCGGCCACCACCAAGTCGGGCTACCGGTGGTCCTCGTCCTCCGGACCGCCGTACGGGATCGACTCCATGACCCTGACCAGCGGCGCCGTCCATCTGGCCGCCCAGCGTCCGATCGATTGGCTGCTCCCGTGACCGCACCGTCCTCGCATAAACAGCACAAACAGCAGCAACTGCCGCCCGCAGGCCGCCGCAGACACACCCCGGAGCGCGGACGACGCGCCCAGCCGAAGCCGAAGGGGCGCAGGCAGAAGACCGTACGCACCCCCACGGTGCTCCAGATGGAGGCCCTGGAATGCGGCGCGGCCTCGCTCGCGATGGTGCTGGGCCACTACGGCCGCCATGTGCCGCTGGAGGAACTGCGGATCGCCTGCGGCGTCTCCCGCGACGGCTCCCGGGCCAGCAACCTGCTCAAGGCGGCCCGCAGTTACGGTCTCCGCGCCAAGGGCATGCAGATGGAGACGGCCGCGCTGGCCGAAGTGCGGGCCCCGGCCATCCTGTTCTGGGAGTTCAACCACTACGTCGTCTACGACGGCATGGCACGCCGCCTCGGCCGGCGCGGCGTACAGATCAACGACCCCGACAAGGGCCGCCGTTTCGTGCCGGCCGAGGACTTCGACACCAGCTTCACCGGGGTCGTCCTGACCTTCGAACCCGGCGCCGACTTCCACAAGGGCGGCCGCAGGCCCGGCATCCTGCGCGCGATGCCGGCGCGGCTGCGCGGCACCACCGGCACCATGCTGGCCGCGCTGGTGGCCAGTCTCCTGCTGGTCGCGGTCGGTGCGGCGCTGCCCGCGCTCAGCCGCACGTACATCGACATGTTCCTGATCGGCGAACAGAGTTCGCTGCTCGGCGTCCTGTTCGCCTCGATGGCGACCATGGTGGCGCTCACCGCTGTGCTGACCGCTCTCCAGCAGGCGAATCTGCTGCGCGGCCGCATCATCTCCTCCACCCTCAGCAGCGCCCGTTTCCTGCAGCATCTGCTGCGGCTGCCGGTCACCTTCTTCACCCAGCGCAGCCCCGCCGACCTCGTCCAGCGCCTCCAGTCCAACGACGCGGTCGCCGAGACCCTGGCCCGCGACCTGGCGTCCGCCGCCGTCGACGGGGTGGTGGTCGTCCTCTACGCGGTCCTGCTGTGGACGTACGACCCCCAACTCACCGTCCTCGGCGTCGGGATCGCGCTGCTCAACGTGGTGGCGATGCGGGTGGTGGTACGGCTGCGGGCCACCCGCACCCAGAAGCTGCGGGCCGACACCGCGCGGCTCACCAACACCTCGTACACCGGCCTCCAGCTGATCGAGACCATGAAGGCCACCGGAGGCGAGAACGGGTACTTCCGCCGCTGGGCCGGCCAGCACGCGGCCACCCTGGAGGAGCAGCAGCGCCTCGGGGTGCCGAGCGCCTGGCTGTCGGTCGTCGCGCCGACCCTGGCGGTCCTCAACAGCGCGCTCATCCTGTGGATCGGCGGACTGCGGGCGGTGGAGGGCCATATCTCGATCGGTCTGCTGGTCGCCTTCCAGGCCCTGGTCACCCGCTTCACCGCGCCCGTCACCCGGCTGAACGGAGTCGCGGGCCGCATCCAGGACTTCGCCGCCGACGTGGCCCGGCTCAAGGACGTCGAGAGCTTCCCGGTGGACTCGCTCTACTCGCGCCCCGAGCCCGAGGCGAGCACCCGCCGGCTCAAGGGGCACGTCACGCTGGAGAACATCACCTTCGGCTACAGCCCGCTCGACAAGCCGCTGCTGTCCGGCTTCTCGCTCTCCGTCGCGCCCGGGCAGCAGGTCGCGCTGGTCGGTGGCTCCGGCAGCGGCAAGTCGACCGTCTCCCGCCTGATCTCCGGGCTCTACAGCCCCTGGGAAGGCGTCATCCGCATCGACGGGACGCGCCTCGACGAGATCTCCCGCAGTGCCCTGGCCGCCTCCGTCTCCTTCGTCGACCAGGACGTCTTCCTCTTCGAGGGCACCGTGCGCGACAACGTGGCGCTGTGGGACCCCTCCATCCCCGACGAGGCCGTCGTCACCGCCCTCCAGGACGCGGCCCTGTACGACGTCATCACGCGCCGCCCCGGCGGCATCAACAGCCGGGTCGAGCAGGACGGCCGCAACTTCTCCGGGGGGCAGCGGCAGCGGCTGGAGATCGCCCGGGCGCTGGTCCGCCGGCCGAGCATCCTGGTCCTCGACGAGGTGACCAGCGCACTGGACGCGGAGACCGAGCTGATCATCATCGACAATCTGCGGCGGCGCGGCTGCGCCTGCGTGGTGATCGCCCACCGGCTCAGCACCGTACGCGACAGCGACGAGATCGTGGTGCTCGACCACGGGTCGGTCGTGGAGCGCGGCCGCCACGAAGAGCTGGTGGCCGCCGCGGGCGCGTACGCCGAACTGGTCAAGGAGCACTGACGTGATCCCCGTTCAGCACTCCCCCGCCGTCGACGACCCGGTGACCGCCGCCCTCGGTGGTCTCGGCACCCCCGTCGACTGCACGGGCCTGCGGAGCATCAACCTGGAGGGCCCGCACGTCCTGTGGCTCGTGATGGCCGGCGCCCTCGACCTCTTCGCGGTCGACGCGGCCCAGCAGGGCCACTGGCACTTCCTCGGCCGCCTCGAACCCGGCACCCTGCTCCTGGGCCCGGTCGAGGGACCGCAGCACACCCTGGTCGGGCGGCCGTTGCAGAACTGCTGGCTGCGCCGGATCCAGCTGCGCGAGCTGTACCGGCCCGAGTACGCCGAGCCCTGGGCCTACGGCAACCAGTTCGACACCGACCAGGGCCAGGCCCTCAGCCTGCTGGAGCAGGCCTTCGCGCTGGGCGTCGGACGCAGCCAGCGCGTTCTGTACGAGGCGCCGCTGGACGGCCGTACGACCGCCGACGAAGCCGTCGCCGACGACGACATCCTGTGGCTGCCGGTGCTGCCCGGCAGCGTGCAGTACGGCGCGGCGTACTCCGCGGAGGCGTCCGGTGACCTGCTCATCGACGGCTCGATGTGGCAGGGCATGGTCAACCAGCAGCACCGGTTGCTGTCCACCCTGGACCGCTGGATCGAACGGCTGGAGCGCGCCCACGAGGACCGTACGGCGGCCGGTATCAAGGCGGGCCAGGCCGTACGCGAAGAGGCCGACCAGGCGCTGCTGGACTCCATCGCCAAGTCCCGGAAGGCGCCGTCCCGTGCCCCCGGGACCTCCGACGACACCACGTACGCCGTCTGCAAGGTCGTCGCGCAGGCCACCGGGATCACCCTCACCCCGCCCTCGGAGAGCGGCGCGGAGAGCGACCGGATGGACGCGGTCGACCGCATCGCGGTCACCTCGCGCGTCCGCACCCGGCCGGTCCGGCTCGACGGCCGCTGGTGGCGGGAGAACGCCGGTCCCCTGGTCGGCCACCGGGCGGCCACCGGGGTCCGGGTCGCCCTGCTGTGGCGGCGCGGGGGGTACGAGGCGGTCAACCCGCTCAGCGGCAGCCGGATCCGCATCACCGCGGACAACGCGGAGGAGATCGCGGAGCGCGCGGTCATGTTCTACCGCCCGCTGCCGGACAAGCCGCTCAGCCCGATGCGGCTGCTGCGCTTCAGCCTGCGCGGCACCCGGGCGGACCTGCGCAACCTCATTCTGAGCGGTCTCGTCACGGTCGGTCTCGGCGCGCTGGTGCCGATCGCGACCGGCCAGGTGCTCGGCACCTATGTGCCGGACGCCGAGACCGGGCTCATCGTCCAGTTCTCGCTGGCCATCATCGTCACCAGCGTCGTGTCCGCCGCCTTCATGCTGCTGCAGAGCCTCACCATCCTGAGGATGGAAGGCCGCATCGAGGCCACCCTGCAACCCGCCGTCTGGGACCGGCTGCTGCGCCTGCCGACCGCCTTCTTCGCCGACCGGTCCACCGGCGAACTGGCCAGCGCCGCCATGGGCGTCAGCGCCATCCGCCGGGTGCTCACCGGGGTCGGCCCGGTCGCCGTCCAGTCGCTCACGGTCGGCGCCATGAACCTCGTACTGCTGCTCCTCTACAGCGTCCCGCTGGCGCTGGCCGCCATCGCCATGCTGGTCGTCATCGCCGCCGTCTTCCTGGCGATGGGTCTGTGGCAGGTGCGCTGGCAACGCCGCCTGGTCGAGCTGAGCAACAAGCTCAACAACCAGGCCTTCCAGACCCTGCGCGGACTCCCCAAGCTGCGCGTCGCCGCCGCCGAGAGCTTCGCGTACGCCGCCTGGGCCCGGGAGTTCGCCCGCAGCCGCGAACTCCAGCAGCGCACCGGCCGGATCAAGAACCTCACCGCCGTCCTCAACGCGGTTTATCTGCCGCTCTGTTCGCTCATCATGTTCATGCTGCTGGCCGGCCCGGCCCGCGGCTCCCTGTCGGCCAGCGCCTTCCTCACCTTCAGCACCGCCGTCACCATGCTGCTGACCTCGGTCACCCAGCTCACCGGCGCACTCGTCTCCGCGGTCGCCGCACTGCCGATGTACGAGCAGATCAAGCCGGTGCTCGACGAGGCACCCGAGGTCCGCGGCACCAGCACCCAGCCCGGCGCGCTGTCCGGTGGCATCGAGGCCCGAAAGCTGTCCTTCCGCTACACCGACGACGGCCCCCTGGTCCTCGACGACGTGTCACTGGAGGTCCGGCCGGGCGAGTTCGTGGCGATCGTCGGCCCCAGCGGCTGCGGCAAGTCGACCCTGCTCCGCCTCCTCATCGGCTTCGACAAGCCGTCCGCGGGCAGCGTCCTATACGACGGCCAGGACCTGGCCGCCCTCGACCAGGCGGCGGTCCGCCGGCAGTGCGGCGTCGTCCTGCAGAACGCCCAGCCCTTCACCGGTTCCATCCTGGACTGCATCTGCGGCACCGAGACCTTCACCCAGGACGAGGCGTGGGCGGCCGCCGCCATGGCCGGTCTCGCCGAGGACATCAAGCGGATGCCGATGGGCCTGCACACCATGATCGCCGGCGGCTCCACCATCTCCGGTGGCCAGCGCCAGCGCCTGATGATCGCCCAGGCCCTCATCCGACGCCCCCGCATCCTCTTCTTCGACGAGGCCACCAGCGCCCTGGACAACGAGACCCAGCGCATCGTGATCGAGAGCACCCGCACCCTGCGCGCCAGCCGCGTCGTCATCGCCCACCGGCTCTCCACGGTCATGGACGCCGACCGGGTGATCGTCATGTCCGAGGGCAAGGTCGTCCAGCAGGGCCGCCCGGCGGATCTGCTCGCCGACCAGGGCGGCCGCCTGCACGAACTGGTCCGCCGTCAGATGAGCTGATCGCCGGCGATGGCGCCGGTGGGGCCCGCCCGACGGCGGCGTGGCCTGAATGGGACCAAGCCAGTCCCATTTGTCGCTCCGTTCACGGTGTCACCGTTGACGCCGCCTGCCACACCCGTTCACACTCGCGGGCGCCGGTGCGGTGTGGATCAGCGCCGCCCGGTCTCCCCCACACTCACCACACAGCAAGGAGACACCGCATGGCGGCACTCCGATCCAGCTCCCCCGGCAGACGGGCCCGGCCGCTCCTGTCCGTGGTCCTCACGGCACTCGTGGCTGTTGGCAGCCTCGGCGCAGGCTCCCCCGCCCAGGCGTCGGCCAAGGCCGCCGCCGCTCCGCGCGATCTCGTCCCTTACGTGAACCCGCTCGTCGGTACGAAGCCCGGTGGGCCGGACTTCGGGACCGGCGGCGGGTCGGGCAACACCTTTCCGGGCGCCGACGTGCCGTTCGGGATGGTGCAGTGGAGTCCGGACACCGACAAGAACCAGCCCGGCGGCTACTTCTACGACGACGACAAGATCAGGGGCTTCAGCCTGACCCATCTGTCCGGTGCCGGCTGCGACGGAGCCGAGGACCTGCCGTTCATGCCGTACTCCGGATCCGTGACCACCTCGCCGGCCACGGACCCCAAGCACTATCTGGACAGCTTCTCCCACGACGACGAATCGGCCACCGCCGGCTATTACGGCGTCAAGCTGGCCTCCGGCAACAAGGTCGAGCTGACGGCCACCCAGCGTTCCGGCGCCGGGCGCTTCACCTATCCGGCCGGCAGCACCGCCTCCCTGCTGCTGAACGTCTCGGGCTCCATCGGCGGCGCCTCGGACGCGCAGGCGACCATCACCGGCGACCGCACCATCACCGGCTATGTGGCCAGCGGCCACTTCTGCGGCGGCGGCAATCTCTACCGCGTCTACTTCTCGGCCACCTTCGACCAGCCCTTCGCCTCCGTCGGCACCTGGCACAACGACATCGTCAGCCCCGGAGACGAGAGCGTGCACGGCACCGCCCGCGCCAAGGCCGGCGCCCTGACGCAGTCCAAGCAGGCGCAGGCCGCGCACCCGTCGGTCAGTGTCTCGGGGCCGGGCTCGGGGGCGTACGTCACTTTCGACACCGCGAAGCAGGCGACCGTCGGAGTGAAGGTCGGGCTCAGTTACGTGAGCATCGCGGGCGCCGCCGCGAACGTCAGGGCGGAGCAGGGTTCTTCATCATTCGACAACGTTGTCAACAAGGCGCGCTCAACCTGGAACCAACGGTTGAACCAAATTCAGGTCGACGGCGGCACCACCGCCCAGCGCACCACCTTCTACACCGCGCTGTACCACTCGCTGCTCCAGCCGAACGTCTTCAGCGACACGGACGGCCAGTACCCGGGCTTCGACGGGCGCGTCCACCAGGCGGCGAAGGGGCACGCGCAGTACGCCAACTTCTCCGGCTGGGACATCTACCGCTCCGAGGCGCAGCTGCTGGCCCTGCTGGCGCCCGGCGAATCCGGTGACATCGCCCAGTCGATGTACAACCAGGCGCATCAGGCGGGCGATGTGTGGGACCGCTGGTCGGTGAACAACGACTTCGAGGGCGTCATGAACGGCGACCCCTACCACTCGATTCTGGCCAGCATGTACGCCTTCGGGGCCACCGGCTTCGACGCCAAGGCGGCGTTGACCTCGATGGTCAAGGGCGCCACGACCATCCAGCCGACCACCGCCCGCTACGTCGAGCGGCCAGGCCTCAGCGATTACCAGACGCTCGGTTATCTGCCCGACGACGTCTCCACCACGCTGGAGTACACCAGCGCCGACTTCGGCATCGCCGCCCTGGCCGGCAAGCTGGGCGACGACTCGACGCAGGCCACCTTCATGAAGCGGGCGCAGAACTGGGAGAGCGTCTTCAATCCGTCCAACTCCTGGATCCAGCCCCGCGATCCGGACGGATCGTTCGTCTCCCCCTTCGACCCGGCCGACTCCAGCCTGTACGTCGAGGGCAACGGCTCCCAGTACCACTGGATGGTGCCCTACGACCTCGCCGGGCTGTTCGACGCCATGGGCGGCAACGCCAAGGCCGTCGACCGGCTGGACACCTTCTTCACCGAGCTGAACGCCGGCCCGCACAAGCCGTACGCCTTCCTGGGCAACGAGCCCTCCCTGGAGACCCCTTGGGAGTACGCCTACGCCGGCGCGCCCTACCGCACCCAGGACGTGGTGCGCCGGGCGGCCGACACGCTCTACTCGGAGAAGCCGGACGGCGAGGTCGGCAACGACGACCTGGGCGCCATGTCGTCCTGGTACGTCTGGGCGGCGCTCGGCATGTACCCCGAGGTGCCGGGCCGGTCCGAACTGGTGCTGGCCAGCCCGCTGTTCCCGGAGATCACTCTGCACCGGGGCAGCGGCCAGACCATCACCATCAACGCTCCGAACGCCTCGGCGGACACCTACTACGTACAGTCGCTCAAGGTGAACGGCGCTGACAGCGGCAAGGCCTGGCTGCCGGAGTCCTTCGTCGCCGACGGCGGCACCCTGGACTACACCCTCGGCACCACCCCGAACACCACCTGGGCGAGCGCGGCGGCCGACGCACCACCGTCTTTCCGCGACGGCGAGCAGCCTTACTTCACCAGCACCGACCCGGGCCGGGTCAAGGTCCAGCCCGGCGGGGACGCCGAGCACGCGACCGTCACCGTCCGGACCCTCAAGGACACCGGCACCACCGTGCACTGGACGGCCTCACCCCCGGACGGCATCACTCTGTCGGCCACCGAGGGCGACCTCACCGTGCCGGCGGACGGCACCGGCACCGGCACCCTGTCGATCTCGGCGGCGGCCGGGACCGAACCGGGCTTCTACACCGTCCCCCTGAAGCTGACCGACTCCGACGGCACCGCCCTGCCGAAGGCAGCCCTCGCGGTGACGGTCGCCACACCGGGCAGCCTGTTCTGGAACCTCAACAACAAGGGCATCTCGGCCGACGACACCAACCCCGCCGCCAACTTCGACGGCGGCGGCTACAGCTACTCGGCAAAGGCTCTCGCCGCCGCCGGAGCCACCCCTGGCGCCACCGTCACATCCGGCGGCTTCGACTTCACCTGGCCCAAGGTCAAGCCCGGCGACCCCGACAACATCGCCGTCAGCGGCGGCGACCAGGTCCTCAACGCCCCGACGGGCTCGGCGAACGCCACCCGGCTCAGCCTGCTGGGCAGCGCCGGCAACGGCGCCGCCGACGGCACCATGACCCTCACCTACACCGACGGCACGACCCAGGAGGCACAGCTCGGCTTCAGCGACTGGACCCTCGGCGGCGGCAACCGCCAGCCCTCGTACGGCAACACCATCGCCCTGCGCACCTCCTACCGCGACGTCTCCGGCGGCGGCAGCCAGCAGATCGCCACGGACGTCTTCGCCAGCGCCCCCATCACGCTGGCAGCCGGCAAGCAACTGAAGAGCGTGACCCTCCCCGGCACCGTCGCCGGGGGCACGTTGCACGTGTTCGCGCTCGCGACGGCCTAGCCGGGCGAAGAACGCGGTCAGCGGCCCGACCGACCGGGCCGCTGACCGCGTCCTCCTTCTTCAGGAATTCCTCCGGGGATCAGTACACGTATCCGGTTTCGGTTGCCCCGGAGTCCGGAGTAAAGGTGACATCGTGGCCCGACAGGTTCGCGGTGATACCGCCGCGTCCGGTGGAGAGCCCGTCGAGGGTCAGACCGCGCGGCAGGTTCTCCAGGGGGATCGTCTGCTGGAACGCCTTCTCGACCAACGCTCGCACTGAGGCCGGAAGTTGTCCTCCGGAGACCCGCACGGACGTGAAGGCGATGCTGTTGTGCTCCGCCCTGGTGACCTGGGCGGTGACCTGGAGATCGCCGATCAGTGGTACGGACATGCTTGCCGCGACGCGGCCGTCGGTGGACGCGGGGCCGATGTCGATGCCGAGGGCGTCGGACAGGTCGCGGTAGGAGACGAACGCGGTGGCCGTGGCCGTGGCGGCGTGGGCCGAACGGGCGTCAGTGCCGCGCTTGAGGCCGGTCAGGTGCACATCCAGGTCGGTGATCGGCACCGGATTCTGCGCCCCGGCGGGGATGTCGCGGGCGGAGATGTCGACGCGTTTCAAGGTGCCGTCGGCCAACTGGGTCAGCACCGGGAATCCGCGGACGTGGACTGCCGGAGCCTGCGCCGTGCCGGTTGCCTCTTGGAACGCGGCGGCGGTCCGCGACTCGGTGTACTGGAGGGCCGCGCCGTCGACGCCGGTGGCGATCAGCAGCAGGGCAAGAGCGGCTGTCGGTACGAGCACGCGTGGGCGGCGCCACCGGGGAAGGGGCCGGGGCCGCTCCTGCCATGGACGGTGGGCATCCTCCGTGCTGGTCATACCGACCTCCCGGATGACGTGTCCACCGTCTCGATGTCGCCGGCTTCCCTGTCGGGAGGGGGGCTCAGGCGGTCCTTCCGACCGGGCAGCAGCGCCATGACGATCACTGCTCCGGCGGTCATGATGATTCCGCCGATCAGACTCGTCGTGGCCACGGAGTCGGAGAACGCGGCATTGGCCGCCGAGACGAGCGCCTGGGACTTGGCGACTCCGCCGGACGGGTCGTGAGCGACCTGCCCGGCTACGGCGAGGGCTCCGCCGATGGAGTCCCGCGCGACGCTCAGCGCCTCAGGGGGCAGCGCGTTGCCGACGCTGTCCGTCAGGTTGTCGCGGTAGGAGGTGGCGAGCAGGGAACCGAGGATGGCGATACCGAGTGAACCGCCCAGTTCGAGGGCGGTGTCGTTCACGCCTCCGCCCACGCCGAGTTCGCCTTCGGGGAAGGCCCCCATGATCGTGTCGGTGCACGGGGAGACACTCAGGCCGACGGCCAGTCCGAGAAGGATGAACGGACCGAGGAAGCTGCCGTAGCTGGAGTCGGCGTCGACCTGCGTCATGAGCAGTACGCCGACGGCACCGATCACCATTCCGGCGATGACGGTGACCTTCATGCCGAGAAGGGGTGTCAGCCGTCCGGTCAGAGCGGCGCCGAGGCAGACGCCGCCGGCGAGCGGCAGCATCCTGACACCCGTCTCCAGAGGGGTGTATCCCTGGACGAACTGCAGGTCCTGGGTGATGTAGTAGATGGCCCCGAAGGTCCCCAGGAAGAACATCAGGACGGCGATCGTCGAGCCGCTGAAGGTCCGGTCGCGGAACTTGCGCACGTCGAGGACGGGGTGCGGGTGCCGCAGTTCCCAGAGAACGAAGGCGGCCAGCGCCAGGCCGGCGATCACAGCGGCCGCCACGGGGCCTGCCGTCCAGCCGAAGTGCGGCCCCTCGATGACCGCGTACACCAGCGAACCGACGGCGACGATGGACAGGACGCCCCCGACCAGGTCGAGCTTGCCCATCCCGTGGGCCCGGGACGGCGGGACGAGCGCGAACGCGCCGACGATCGCGAGCAGTGCGATGGGGACGTTGATCAGGAAGGTCGAGCCCCACGCATGGCCCTCGAGAAGCCATCCGGCGATGAGCGGGCCCACGGCGACGCCGAGTCCCGAGGTGGCGGTCCACACGGTGATCGCCCGCGCCCGCTCACCGCGAGGGAAGGTCGCCACGAGCAGGGACAGCGTCGCCGGCATGATCATCGCGGCGCCGAGCCCCATGACGGCTCGCGCGGCGATGACCGCGGTCGAACTGTCCACGAGACTGCCTGCCACCGAACCCGCCGCGAAGATCGCCAGGCCCGTGACCAGGGCTCCGCGACGGCTGTACTTGTCGCCGACCGCTCCCAGCAGCAGCATCAGCGCCGCGTACGGGACGGTGTAGCCGTCGATGACCCATTGCAGCTCGCTGCTGTCCAGGCCCAGGTCCCGCGTCATGTCCGGCGCGGCCACGATCAACGCCGTGTTCGCCATGACGATGATCAGCAGGCTCAGGCAGAGCACCAGGAGCGCCCACCATCGCCTCGGATAGGGGCTACTCGTTTTATCGACGGGGGTCGACGCGGAAAGGCGCATGGGGGGTCCTCGGGGCTGAAGCCGGAGTCGGTAATTGCTCAACGATGAGCAGATTAACTTCTTGCTCACCGTTGTGCAAATAACAGCCGTCGACTCCGACGTGAACACCCGCCGCCGCATCGCGGGCCGGTTGCCCCCGACCGCCCGGACGGGTAGGTTCTTGCTCATAACTGTGCAAATTTGCTCACGCAGTCCCATGTTCGGAAGGTCCAGCCATGGCCAACTCCAAGGGCCCAGTACCGCTTCGCAGCAACTCACGGTCGAACAGGGCCCGCATCCTCGCTGTCGCGCGCCAGCAGCTGAGCGAGAATCCGGACGTCGCCATGGATGACATCGCGCGGGCCGCCGGAGTCGTACGACGCACCCTGTACGGCCACTTCCCCGGGCGAGCGGCGCTCCTGGAGGCCCTCACCGACGAGGGGGCCGAGACGCTCCTGGAGACCATACGCTCGACCCTGGTGCCCTACGACAGCCCCGAGGAACGGCTGGCTCGCCATGTGCTCACAGGATGGCCGGTCGGTGACCGCTACCGCATGCTGCTGGCCCTTGCCCGGCGGGATCTGGGGGATCTGAAGATCACCGAGGCGCTCCTTCCCCCGCGTCAGATCGTGACCGAGACGCTCAGCCGCGGCCAGAAGGCAGGAGTGTTCTCCAGCCACCTCCCGGCCGAGGTGCTGGCGGGCGCACTGGAAGCCCTGGGGCTTTCCCTGCTGGAGATGACGGCCCAGGGCTTCTGGAACGGCACAGCCACCGATGCGGCCGTGGCCAGCTTGATCGCGGCCGGCGTCGCACCGGCGGGGGCCGTCGACACGGTGCGACGCGTCCAGGCCGAGACCAGCACGCAGCAGTGACGCGCGGATCGTAGGGCCGTGGCCGTCACCGCCGCGCGTTCATGTGTCTCCTCACAGGTGCGCGTGGAAGAAGGTCTCGATACGGCGCCAGGCGTCGTCCGCCGCGACGGGGTCCGGCCCCATACCCGCCACACGGAACAGCGGCCGCAGCATGCGTGGGCCGTTGGGGGCGGAGTTGAGGAAGCTGTGGCCGGCGTGCGGATACTCCTTGACGTCGTGCACGACCCCGGCACCGGTCAGAGCGGTGTCCAGAGCGGCGGCGGCCCCGCGCAGCGGCCGGTCCCGACCGCCGTAGCTGGCGACCACCGGGCATGCGCCGTCGACAAGGGCGTCCAGGTCCTTGGGCGGAAAGCCGTAGTTGACCGATGCGGCGGTGAAGTCGTGTCCCGCGGCGCTCAGCAGGGCGAAGCCGCCGCCGAGGCAGAAGCCGATGACGCCGATCCCGCCTGCCTGATCGGGTGATCGGCTCAGCCACTCGCGCCCCGTGTCGATGTCGGTGAAGGGCCGGCCCTCGCCCCGGCTCAGGGAGCGCATGGTCGACACCAGGCAGCGACGGGCACCGCCCGCACTGAACAGGTCCACGGCCAGCGCGAGAATGCCGGCCGCGGCGAGCCGCTCCGTGTGCTGCCGGGCCTGCTCGTCCAGCCCGAAAATCTCGTGCACCACGACGACGCCCGGCCAGGGGCCGGAGCCGTGTTCCTCCTGCGACGGCCGTGCCAGATAGCCGCGCAACGGCTGTGAGCCGCCCCTCTCGGCGCTGAGCTCGCTCAGATCGATGTCCTGGGTCGTCGGCATGTCGCGCCGCCTTTCCTGCGTCCCGACGGGGGATGACGATCATCACGCTAGGCGCCGGACCCGGACGTGTCGTGTCCCTTCGAAGGGTGGTAGCGCCAGGGACACCCGCAGCGGCAGACAGCTGTTTACCGCTCCGGAGAAACGGAACACGCCCGCCGTTCCCAGGACCGCACGCTCCGCCGCCGAGCCCAGACCCCCCACGGGCCTGGGCTCGGCGGAGGTCTATCCCGCTGCGGCCGACGCCGTGGGCGAGGCGCTCGACGAGCCGCCGGACGGCGGCGAGGTGGTGATGGTCACCGTGCTGCCGCTGTCGGCATCGCTGCCGGGGGTGGGGTTGCTGCCCGTCACCGTCGCGCTGGAGTCGGCGGAGGAGCCGGAGGCCAGGGCGACCTTGAGGCCGAGGTTGTTCAGTGCCGTGCGGGCGTCGGTGAGGGTCATGCCGATGAGGTTCGACGGCACCTGGACCGTCGAGGCGGCCTTGGCGACGTCCACATCGATGGTGGTTCCGGCCTTGACCTCCTTGTTGGCCAGGATGCTCTGGCCGACGACGGTGCCTTCCTTTGAGCTCGAGTCCACGTCGGTGGTGGAGCCGAGGACGAGGTTGTTGGATTCGAGCAGCGTCTTGGCCTCACTGGGGGTCAGGCCGGTGAGGTCGGGGACGGTGGCCTTGTCGGCTGCCTTGGCCACCTTGAGGGTGACCGTGGAGCCCTTCTCGGCCTTGGTGCCGGCCGTCGGGTTCTGGCCGAGGACGGTTCCGGGGTCCTTGTCGGACACGACCTGCTTGGTCTTCACGACGAAGCCCTTGTCCTCGAGGCTGGTCGTGGCATCGGTCTCGTTCTGGTCGGTGACGTCGGGGACCGCGACCTTCGGGGCTCCGGTGGACATGACGACCGAGAGGGTCGCGCCCCTCGCGACCTGGCCGCTCGCCGGGCTCTGACTGCACACCCGGTCCTTGGGCTGGTCCGCGCAGGGCGCGCTCTTGGTGACGGTGACCGTGAGGCCGACGTTGTCCGCCTGGTTCTTGGCGTCGTCCAGCGTCTGGCCGACGAGGTTCGGCACGGCCACCTTGCCGGTGTCCGTGCCGTGGCCGCCGAACAGGATCCAGCCCACGAGGACGGCACCGGCGAGCACCACGGCGGCCGCCACGCCCAGCAGCACCGCCGACTTCTTGCTCTTCGGCTGCCCCTGGTCCTCCGGGGGCCCACCGTAGCCGCCCTCCCCCGGGTCCTCGACGGCGGCGAGGTTGGCAGTGGGGCCGCCGGTGGCACCGGTGCCGGCTGCGACGGCCCTGCCATCGAGGTAGGCCTCGATGTCGGCCCGCATCTCGTCGGCCGACTGGTACCGGTAGTTGGGGTCCTTGGCGAGCGCCCGCAGCACGATGGCGTCGATCTCGGGGGCGAGCCCGGGGTCGTACGCACTGGGCGGCAGCGGCTCCTCCTGTACGTGCTGGTAGGCGACCGCGACCGGGGACTCACCGGTGAACGGCGGCCGCACGGCGAGGAGTTCGTACAGCAGGCAGCCCGTCGAGTACAGGTCGGAGCGCGCGTCGACCTGCCGGCCGAGGGCCTGCTCCGGCGACAGGTACTGGGCGGTGCCCACGACCATGCCGGTCTGCGTCATGTTCATGCTGGGGTCGTCCATCGCGCGGGCGATGCCGAAGTCCATGACCTTGACCTGGCCTTCGCGCGTCAGCATGACGTTCGCGGGCTTGATGTCGCGGTGGACGATACCGCTGCGGTGCGAGTACTCCAGCGCCTGCAGGATGCCGACTGTCATCTCCAGGGCGGCCGCGGGCAGCAGCTTGCGGCCGGCGTTGAGCAGGTCCGCCAGGGTGGAGCCGTCGACGTACTCCATGACGATGTACGGGAGGGAGACGCCCTCTATCCAGTCT
The DNA here is from genome assembly GCF_042751495.1 of Streptomyces sp. NPDC059373. Taxonomy (NCBI): domain Bacteria; kingdom Bacillati; phylum Actinomycetota; class Actinomycetes; order Kitasatosporales; family Streptomycetaceae; genus Streptomyces; species Streptomyces sp. NPDC059373. The sequence continues at coordinate 149,144 of NZ_JBHYXC010000006.1, forward strand.
TCACCGGTGTCGTAGACGGCGCCGATGGAGGGGTGGTTGAGGGAGGCCGCGGACTGGGCCTCACGGCGGAACCGGCCCTGGGAGGCCGGGTCGTGGGCGAGGTCGGCACGCAGCGTCTTCACCGCGACGGTCCGGCCGAGCCGGGTGTCATGGGCGAAGTAGACGTCCGCCATGCCGCCGCGGCCCAGGAGCTGGCTCAACTGGTAGCGGCCGCTCAGGACGTACGACGGCAAGGCCTGAGTCGGAGCCTCGTACGTGTAGGACGGGTTCGCGTACGACGCGTCCGCGTACGACGCGTCCTGATAGGACGAGCCCTGGTAGGACGATCCCTGGGATGGCCCGCCCGCGTACGGCGTGCCGTCTGATCCGACGGGGTTCACCTGGCATCACCGGAAGAGGTCGGAAGGTCATGGGCCACGTCGGGCGAGGGATCGGGATTCACACCCGACCCCCGCCGGACATCCGCCAGGATACGGGCGCGACTGTCGCATACCTGGCGTCTTTGGGGTTCGAGGATGGCGGACTTCGTCACTGCGGTCCCTCTGTCGGGCGGACGTGTCGTCGCAAATGCTTGCACACGGATGAGCAAAGATGTAAACAGGCCCCCCATCGGCGGCGATCGTCCCACGTGGACCTGTGGGAGCGAGGACCGCTGATCGGGTCATTCAACACCCCCCGCCGGCCACCGCGTCAGGTCGGGGCGCAGTAGTGCGGCGGCCCGGATGAGGCCAGGCTCACACGGACCGCGCTCCCGTTTCTCTTCCGGCCGCGAGTCCCAGGGACTTCATGCCCGCCTCGATGAAGTCGAGGGCGGTGACGATGTCCTCCTCGGTACCGAAGGCCCGGGAGCCGTTGGCGAGTTCCATGATGACGGCCGCGGCCGCGGCGGCGGCGATGCGCGGGCCGAGGGCGTCGGGGGCGACTCCGAGGTCGTCGGCGACGGCCTTGGTGGCTTCGTGGACGGCTGCGGCCAGGCGCGCGTTGCGCAAGGCGCTCAGTTCGGGGTTGGCGTCGAACATCCGCCGCGCGAGTTCGTCGTTCCCGTCGTCGGGCATGGCGTTCTCGGCGCGCACCCACCGGCCGAGGATGTCCAGGGCGGTCTCACCGGGCCGGCGGTCGCGCAGGGCGTCGGTCAGCTGGTCCGCGCCCTCACTGAACCGGGACAGGGCGATGTCCTGCTTGGTACGGAAGTACATGGCGACGGTGCGCGGGGCGACCTCGGCCCGCGCGGCGATGTCGGCGACCGTCGTGGCGTCGTAGCCGCGCTCGGCGAACAACTCGAAGGCGGCACGGGTGATCGCCGCTCTGCGCCGGGTCTTGCCGCGCTCTCGTAGACCTTCCTCGACCATAACCGCAGGTTACAGCCAGATGTGATTTTGCAGCAGACTGCAAAAGTAGCTTAGGCTGCAAACCTTATCGGATGGCTGGCTGACGGAGGATGGCTGTGGCTGGACGGTTGTACGCGCTGGGCCGGTGGGCGGCACACCGCCGGGGCCGGGTGCTGGCGGCCTGGCTGCTGCTGCTCGCGGTGGTCGGCGGGCTGGGGATCACGCTGCACGGCAAGCTCTCCACGGAGTTCAGCGTGCCGGGGATCGAGTCGCAGCAGGCCACGGACCTGCTGAAGAAGCAGTTCCCGGCGGCGGCCGGCGGCACGGCCCGGGTGGTGTTCGCGGCACCGTCGGGCACGACACTGGCCGCATCCAAGGAGCAGGCCGCGATCGCGTCGAGCCTGAAGAAGGCCGCCTCGGTCCCCGGGGTGATCGCCGTGTCCGACCCGGCGAAGACCGGCGCACTGTCGGCGGACCACCGGATCGGCTACGCCGACGTGCTGTTCCAGCAGATCCCGGACAACGTGCCGGAGTCCGCCAAGGACGACCTCAAGGACGCGATGGCACCGGCCCGCGCCGCGGGCCTCCAGGTGGAGTACGGCGGCACGGCCATGAAGCCGGCGGTCGAGATCGGCGGACCCGCCGAGATCATCGGGGTGGTCGCCGCGTTCGTGGTGCTGGCGATCGCTCTCGGCTCCCTGCTCGCGGCCGGGATGCCGCTGCTCACCGCCCTCGTCGGCGTGGCGATCGGCGTACTGGGCGTGCAGTTCGTGTCCCGGTTCGTCGACATGACCAACACCGCGACCACCCTGGCCCTCATGATCGGCCTGGCCGTCGGCATCGACTACGCCCTGTTCCTGGTCTCCCGGCACCGCGAGCAGCTGGCCGAGCAGGGCGACGACCACGACGTCCAGGACTCGATCGGCCGGGCCACCGCGACCGCCGGCAGCGCGGTGGTCTTCGCCGGCGTCACCGTCATCATCGCGCTGTCCGCGCTGTCGGCCACCGGCATCCCCTTCCTGACGATCATGGGCCTGGCCGCCGCGTTCACCGTGCTGCTCGCCGTCCTCATCGCGATCACCCTCGTCCCGGCGGTGCTCGGCTTCGCCGGTGAGCGGCTGCGGCCCCGCGCTGCGGGCGGCGGCCGCTTCCGCTTCCTGCGGTTGAGCCGGGGCCACGAGTCGCAGGGCACGTGGGGCCTGGCGTGGGCCCGTACGATCACCCGCGCGCCGCTCGCCGTCGTGTTGATCTGCGTCGTCGGCCTGGGTGCCGTCGCACTGCCCGCCCGCCATCTGCGGCTCGGCCTGCCCAGCAACGAGGCCCAGCCGGTGGCCAGTACCCAGCACCGCAGCTACGACCTGCTCAGCCGCGGCTTCGGGCCCGGCTTCAACGCCACCATCACGGTCGCCGTCGACACCACCGACGTCCCGGCCGCGAAGCGCACCGCACTGCTGGGCGACCTGGCCACCACGCTGCGCAAGGACTCCGACATCGCCGCCGTGGCGCCGCCGGTGACCAACACGGCCGGGACGATGGCCATCCTCAGCGTCGTTCCCAGGAGCGGACCGGACGCCCAGGCCACCACCGACCTGGTGCACCGGGTGCGCGACCACGACAAGCAGGCCGTCGCCCGGGCCGGCGGCGTCATGTACGTCACCGGCGCCACCGCCGCCGCCATCGACATCTCGGCCAAACTGGCCGACGCGCTGCCGCTGTTCGTCGCCATCATCGTGATCCTGGCGATGCTGCTGCTGGCTCTCGCCTTCCGGTCGCTGCTCGTCCCGCTCAAGGCGGTGCTCGGCTTCCTGCTCTCCACCGCCGCCAGCCTCGGCTTCGTGGTGTGGGTGTTCCAGTACGGGCATCTGGACGGGGTCTTCCAGGTCGCCGCCGCCGCACCGGTCGTCGCCTTCCTGCCGGTCCTGCTGATCGGGGTGCTGTTCGGGCTCGCGATGGACTACGAGGTCTTCCTCGTCAGCCGTATGCGCGAGCACTTCGAGCACACCGGGAACGCCGCGGAGGCCGTCACCCACGGCGTCGCCAAGAGCGGGCGGGTGGTCTCCGCGGCCGCTCTGATCATGGCGGTCGTCTTCGGCGGCTTCATCTTCACCGGCGACCCGGTCATCAAGTCGATCGCCTTCTCCCTCACCTTCGGCGTGCTCTTCGACGCCTTCGTCGTCCGTATGACCCTCGTCCCCGCCGTCATGGCCCTGCTGGGACGCCGAGCCTGGAGCCTGCCGGGCTGGGTCGACCGCATCCTGCCCAACGTCGACGTCGAGGGCGCCTCCCTCCCCGCGCGGACGCCGTCGGCGCCGGCTCCGGCGGAATCGGAGCCGGAATCGGCCGGTAAGGCCAGGTAGGAGCCCTTGGACGGGGGCGCCGGCGGCTGTGCCGCCGGAGCCCCCGTTCGCGTCTCAGGACCGCCTGGAGACATCCGCGTGCGGCAGGCGTAGAGTGCGCTTCGCGGCCAGGTGTACGAAATCGTTTCGTACACTAGGAGCCAGGATCGCGTGGGAGAGGGGGACGGACGATGGCCGTCGAAGAGGCGTCACAGACGGCGGTCCCCGCGCCGTCCACGCCCGCCGGGACACCGGCCACGGCGCCCGCCCGGCCCCGCCCGGTACCGGAGCTGCTGCTGGTCGCCGCGCTGTACATGGGGTACCGCCTGGGGCGGCTGGTGGCCGAGGGGCATGTCGCCGCCGCCTATCGCAACGCCGCGGACGTCTGGACCCTGGAGCGCGATCTCCACCTCCCCGACGAGGCCACCGTGCAGCAGCTGCTGATGCACAGCGAGCCGCTCGTCCGGGCCGCCAACACCTTCTACGCCACGGTCCATTTCCCGGCCACCGCCCTGTTCCTGCTCTGGATGTACTGGCGCCGTCCGGCTCACTACGTATGGATCCGGCGGGTGCTGACCGCGCTGACGGCGGCGGCTCTCGTACTGCACCTGCTGCTGCCGCTCGCGCCGCCGAGGATGCTCACCACCGTCGGCATGGTGGACACGGGCCGGCTCTTCGGCCCGGCGGTGTACGGCAACCCGGACGTCGACTCGCTGGCCAACCAGTACGCCGCCATGCCGTCCCTGCACGTCGGCTGGGCGCTGGCCCTGGCCGTCGGGCTGATCGCCGCGACCCGCAGCCGGTGGCGCTGGCTGTGGCTGATCCACCCGGCGCTCACCCTGCTCGTCGTCGTCGCGACCGCCAACCACTACTGGCTCGACGGCATCGCCGCCGCCGTCCTGCTCGCCGTCGCCCTCCTGCTGGTCCCCCGTCCCGCCGGCCACCCGGGGAGACCGGCATGAACGCGCTCGCCCTCGCCATCGCCCTGTCCCTGCTCTCGGCCGCCTGCTATGCCGCTGCCGCCGTGGCCCAGGAACGCATCGCCGGCCACGAGCCACGCGCCTCATGGCCCACCGCCCTGGCCCTCACCGGCCTCGGGGCCGGACTGCACGTCGCCGCCCTGCCGTACGGGCCGCTCACCCTGCTCCAGCCACTGGGCGCCCTGTCCCTGGTCCTGGCCGTACCGATGGGGGCCGCCGCCCATGGCCGCCGCGTCGCACGGGACGAATGGCGGGGCGCGGTCCTGACCGTGCTCGGGCTCACCGGACTGCTGCTGACCACGTCATCGACCGCCTCCCCGGCCGCCCTGGACGTACGGACCACGCTGCTCCTGGCCGCCGTCACGGCCGCCGCGATCGCCGCCCTCACCGCGATCCCGGCCACCTCCCGTGCCTCCGTCACCGCCGGCCTCCGCTACGCCACGGCCGCCGGGATCGCCTTCGGAGTGGGCTCGGCGATGACCCAGACCGCCCTGGGCCGTGTCGGCGACGACAGCGGACACGCACTGCTGACCCCCGGCGTACTCATCCCGGCCGTCCTCGTCGTCCCGCTCTCCCTCGGCGGCCTCCTGCTCTCCCAACTCGCCTACCGCGGCGGCCTGGGCGCCCCGCTCGCCACCGCCACCCTCGTCAACCCCGCCACCGCCGCCGCCATCGGACTGCTGCTGACCGGCGACCACCTGCGGGGCGGCGGCACCGGGTTCCTCATCGCTCTCGCCGCCGCCGTGGTGGCCGGCCGAGGCGTGGTCCTGCTCACCCGCACCACCGTCACGCCAAGCGCCGCGATCCCCGCCATGGCCCCCGCGCCGACAGCGGAAAGCAGGAGCGGCCTGCTCAGAGCCGTCGCGGAGGCAGGGGGTCCAGCTCATCCTTCTGGCCGCTCCTAGTGTGGTTACGAACAGAAGGTAACCGCCACAAATACCCCAGGAGGATGTCGTGAACCCCGTCCAGTTCGGTGTCTTCGTCTCGCCCCAGCACGCCGACATCCAGCGGCTGCGCGAGCACGTGCTCACCGCGGAGGAGACCGGCTTCGACTACGTGTCGATCCAGGACCATCCCTACTCCCCCGCCTTCCTGGACACCTTCGCGCTGATCGGGACGATGCTCGGGCAGACCAGCCGACTGCGTTTCGTGCCCAACGTGGCCAACCTGCCTCTGCGACCGCCCGCCATGCTCGCCAAGACCAGCGCGACGCTGGACCTCCTGTCCGGCGGCCGCTTCGAACTCGGCCTCGGCGGCGGCCGGCTCTGGTCGCAGATCGCCGGGCTCGGCGGCCCCCGGCGCACCCCCGGCGAGGTCGTCACCAGCCTCGACGAGGCCATCACCGTGCTGCGCACCCTGTGGAAGCCCGGACGCCTCGCGACCTTCCAGGGCCGCCACTACTCGCTCACCGAAGCGGCGACCGGGCCCGCCCCGGCACACGACATCGGCATCTGGCTGGGCGCCCTGGGGCCCCGCATGCTGGACCTCACCGGCCGCAGGGCCGACGGCTGGGTCGCCCCGCTGGCCACCAGTTACGAGACCAAGCCGGCCGCCCAGGACCGTATCGACGCCGCAGCACGCACGGCCGGCCGCGAACCGACCGACATCCGCCGGATCATCCAGCCCGTCGGCGCGGTCACCGACCGCGTGGAGACCCAAGAGCGCCCCCGCAGCGGTCCGGGAGGACAGCCGATCCGCACCACGCCGGACGGGTGGGCGCGCATCATCGCCGAATTCGTCCGCGAGGAGCGGTTCGACACCGTCAACTTCCTGCCGGAGGACGAGAGCGTCGAGCAGCTGACGCGGTTCGCCACCGAGGTCATCCCCGCGGCGCGGGCCGCCATCGCCTCGCACTGACGTCGAACGGAGCCACCAGGTCCAGGACCGGTCATTGAATGGTTGATCAGTAGGATGGCCACGGCGTCGCGGGAACGACGGAACCCCCGCGGTCCATGTCGGCGCGGCGCCCAGGCAGGGAGGAGTCGCTGATGCTGTTCCGTCAGCTGGAGTACTTCGTAGCGGTGGCCAGGGAGAAGCACTTCGCGCGGGCAGCGGAATCCTGTTACGTGTCGCAGCCCGCGCTCTCGGCCGCGATCGCCAAGCTCGAGCGGGAGCTGAACGTCACCCTGATCAACCGGGGGCACAACTACGAGGGCCTCACCCCGCAGGGCGAACGGCTCGTCGTGTGGGCCAAGCGGATCCTGGCCGAGCAGGACGCCTTCAAGGCCGAGGTGGCCGCCGTCCAGTCGGGCGTGACCGGGACGCTGCGGCTCGGGACGGACCCCACGGCCTCGACGACGCTGGCGCTTCCGGTGGCCGCGTTCTGCGCGGCGCACCCGCTGGCCAAGGTGCAGGTCCGGTCCCGGTTGTCGACGAAGGAGCTGCACCGCCAGCTGCGCGATTTCGAGCTGGACGTGGCGATCGCTCACTTCGATCCCGGCGACCAGGAGGGCCTGCAGGTGGTGCCGCTGTACCAGGAGAGGTACATGCTGCTGGCCTCGGGCGAGCAGCTGATGTCCCAGACCTCCACCATGACGTGGGCGGAGGCGGCCCAGCTGCCGCTCGCGTTGCTCACGCCCGACATGAGGATTCGCCAGCTCATCGACAGCGTGTTCGCGGACAAGGGGGTCGTGGTGACCCCGCAGGTGGAGACGGACTCGATCGCCTCCCTCTACGCGCACGTGGGCGTCGGTGAGTGGGCGAGCATCGTGCCGCACACATGGCTGCGCGCGATGCCGGTGATCGGCAGGACCAGGGCCCTGCGGCTGGTCGAACCGGACGCCGGGGCGCAGGTCTCGGTGGCGATGCACGCGGCGACTCCCGGTTCGGTCGCCGCGCGGGCGTTCGTGAACGCGGCAACGGGCTTGTCGCTGGACGACTTCTTCGACCAGCCGATGCCCACCGAGCACCGCGTCAGGTGAGAGTGGTCCCGGCTGCGTCAGGGCGCGTACCGGGCGTCCACCGCCCGGCGGTCGAGCGCGCCCTTGGCCGTGTGGGGCAGGGCGGCGACGATGTCGAGCCGGTCGGGTACCTCGAAGGCGGACAGCCGGTTGCGGCAGTACTGCAGGATGTGCTCCGCCTCGATGTTCTCGCTGTCGCGTACGACCACGACGGCGCCCACCCGCTGCCCGTAGGTCGCGTCGGGGATGGCGAACACGGCCGCCTCAGCGACCCCGGGGCACCCGGCGATGATGTCCTCGACGTGCTCGGGCGAGATCTTCTCGCCGCCGCGGATGATGAGGTTCTTGATACGCCCGGTCAGGAACAGGTACCCGTCCTCGTCGACTGAGCCCAGGTCGCCGGTACGGAACCACCCGTCGGCGAAGTTCTTGGCCGTCTCGGCCGGGTTGGCGAGGTAGCCGCGGGTGACGGTGGGACCGTGCACCCACACCTCGCCCTCGGTGCCGGCCGGGCACGGCTGCCCGTCCGGGTCGACGATACGAAGGTCCACTCCGGTCGACCGGCCGACCGACCCCTGCTTGAGCAGCCCGTCCTTGGGCTGCGGCTCGCTGGTCGCCTGATGCGTGGTCTCGGTCATCCCGTACGCGGACAGCAGCGGCGCGCCGAGCGTGCGTTCCAGCGCCCGCTGGGTGGCCGTGTTGAGCGGGGCACTGCAGCTGCGCACGAACTTCAGAGGCGCGATCTCCGGGCCCGGGTACTCGCGTGCCGACCGCTCCAGGAGTATCTCGTGGATGGTGGGGACCGCGGTGAACCACGTGGCGGACACGGCCCGCACGTCGTCCCAGAAGGTGTGTGCCGAGAACCGCCCCCGCTCGGGCAGCAGCACGCATCCCCCGGCGGCCAGGGTGGCCAGAAGCGCCGCGAACAACCCGTGGCCGTGGAAGAACGGCATCACCGCGACCGTCGCGTCGCCGGGTCCCAGCTCGTAGATGTCGCAGATGCCCCGCACGGAGGCGGCCACGTTGGCGTGCGTCAGCGGGACCATCTTGGCCTGGTCGGTGGTGCCCGCGGTGAACAGGACGAGGGCGTCGTGGCCCGAGAGCTCATGGGCGGCGCCCCGGACGTCGCGCACCACACGCGCACCCGTTTCGAGCGTGGCCGTCGACGTCCCGGCACGGGAGATGTCCACGCGCAGGGACCATGCCGGGACCTGGAGCTGCGCGACCGGCGCGGCGCCGGCCGCGGGTGGCCCGACGAGGATGGCCTGCGCTCCCAGCGCCTCGAGCCGGGCCGACATCTGTGACTCGGGCAGTGCGGGGTCCATCGGAGCGATCACCAGCCCGGCCCGTGCCGCGCCCAGGAGCGCGACGACGAACTCGGAGGTGTTGGCGCACACGAGGCCGACCGCGTCCCCGCGGCGCAGCCCCGTACTGCCGAGTCGAGCCGCCACGTCCTCGGCCAGGGCGGCGAGGGCGCGGTACGACAGGTCGACCCGGTCTCCGGTGACGACGAGCGCCCGGGCGTGGGGACGATCGCGCACCTGCCGGTCGAGAAGATCGGCGAGGCCGGTGATCGCCGGGGGCCGGTACCGGTTCGTGTTTCGTACGGATGCTGCGGTCGGGACCGCCATGACCACCACCTCCTCGCGCCAGGTCTGATGAAGCTGTCACCTGTGAGCCTGCGGGGACGGCAAGTGCGCGTCCAATACGCACTGGCGAACAGCCGATAGCGACCGTCTATCAAGGAGCTTCGGTGCAGCGTGGCAGGCCTGAGGCGGCCTTCGATAAATGTTGTTTATCGGCTGGTCGCCGATAGGTCTTGGACGTGAGGGCGCGTGCTGCCGAAGGTGGGGTGAGTAGCCGCAAAGGCATGACTGCCCAAGGAGGACCTCGGACTATGACCGCCCCTGTTGCAACGGAGACAGCGGCCACCGCCGACGCTCCGGCCGAGCTCACCGACGGGTACCACCTGGTCGTCGACGCTCTGAAGCTGAACGACGTCGACATCATCTACGGGGTGGTCGGCATCCCGATCACCGATCTGGCCCGCCTCGCACAGGCGCAGGGCATCCGCTACATCGGTTTCCGTCACGAGAGCAACGCCGGCCACGCGGCGGCCATCGCCGGGTATCTGACCAAGAAACCGGGCGTGGCCCTGACGGTGTCCGCACCGGGCTTTCTCAACGGACTGGTCGCGCTGGCGAACGCGACCACGAACTGTTTCCCGATGGTGCAGATCTCCGGCTCCAGCGAGCGGCACCTGGTCGACCTCAAGCAGGGCGACTACGAGGAGATGGACCAACTCGCCGCCGCGCAGCCGTTCGTCAAGGCCGCGTACCGCGTGAGCCGGGTGGAGGACATCGGCCGCGGTATCGCCCGCGCGCTGCGCACCGCGATATCGGGCCGTCCCGGTGGGGTCTACCTCGACATCCCGGCGGCGGTGCTGGGCTCCATCATGGACGCGGAGGCGGGCGCCAGGACGCTGAGCCGTCTCGTCGACCCCGCGCCGCGCCAGCTGCCCGCGCCGGAGGCGGTGGACCGCGCGATCGAGCTGCTGGCGGGTGCCGAGCGGCCGCTGGTGGTGCTCGGCAAGGGCGCCGCGTACGCGCAGGCGGACGGCAAGGTCCGCGAGTTCATCGAGTCCACCGGCCTTCCGTACGTACCGATGTCGATGGCGAAGGGGCTGCTGCCCGACGACCACCCGCAGTCCGCGGCCACCGCCCGTTCGCTGGCACTGAAGAAGGCCGACGTCGTGATGCTCGTCGGCGCCCGCCTGAACTGGCTGCTCAACCACGGCGAGGCACCGCAGTGGAACCCGGACGCGAAGTTCATCCAGGTGGACATCGAGCCCAAGGAGATCGACAGCAACCAGCCGATCGCCGCCCCGCTCGTGGGGGACATCGAGTCGGTGCTCGACGCCATCGCCGAGCGGACCAAGCCGGGCCAGATCGCGGCCCCCGCGGCGTGGAGGGAAGAGCTGGCGTCGCGCTCGGCGCAGAACGTCGCCAAGATGGCGGAGCGTCTCAAGGCCGACCCGCATCCGATGCAGTTCATGGGCGCCCTGAAGGCGGTACGTGATGTCGTGCACGAGCACCCGGAGACGTACATCGTCAACGAGGGTGCCAATGCGCTGGACATCGCCCGCAACGTGATCGACATGCATGTGCCGCGCCACCGCCTGGACAGCGGTACGTGGGGCGTCATGGGCATCGGCATGGGCTACGCGATCGCCGCCGCCGTCGAGACCGGCTGCCCGGTCGTGGCCGTGGAGGGCGACAGCGCCTTCGGGTTCAGCGGCATGGAGCTGGAGACGATCTGCCGCTACAAGCTGCCCGTCATCACGGTCATCATGAACAACGGCGGTGTCTACCGCGGCGACGACGTCAACCCGCTGGAGAACGACCCGTCGCCGACGACCCTGATGCTCAGTGCCCGCCACGACAAGATGATCGAGGCGTTCGGCGGCAAGGGCTACCACGCGACCACGCCCGCCGAGGTGACCGCCGCCCTCACCGAAGCGCTGGCCTCGGGCGGCCCGGCGCTCATCGACTGTGTGATCGACCCCTCGGCCGGTACCGAGAGCGGACATATCGCGCACCTCAACCCGAAGGGCATCACCGGCGGCAACATCACGCCGGCGAAGAAGTGACCGCCTGCACCCCCGAACCACCCCGCACTCCCACCCTCGCACCAGATCATTCACGAAAAGGAAGCCAAGATGAGTGAAAAGCCGCTCGCCGGAATCAAGGTGATCGACTTCACCGGGGTCCAGGCCGGTCCCGCGTGTACCCAGATGCTCGCCTGGTTCGGCGCCGACGTCATCAAGGTCGAGCGCATCAACGGCGGCGACGTGACCCGCAAGCAGCTGCGCGACATCCCGGACGTCGACGCCCTGTACTTCACCATGCTGAACAGCAACAAACGCTCCCTGGCCATCAACACCAAGGCTCCCGAGGGCAAGGAGGTCATGGAGAAGATGATCCGCGAGGCGGACATCCTCGTCGAGAACTTCGCGCCGGGCGCCATGGACCGCATGGGTCTCGGGTGGGACTACATCCACGAGCTCAACCCGCGCCTGATCTTCGGTTCGGTCAAGGGCTTCAACGACGACTCGTCGTGGTCCGACCTCAAGGTCTACGAGAACGTCGCGCAGGCCGCCGGTGGCGCCGCGTCCACCACCGGTTTCTGGGACGGCCCGCCCACCATCAGCGGTTCGGCCCTCGGCGACAGCAACAGCGGTATGCACCTGCTGATCGGCCTGCTGACCGCGATCATCCAGCGCAACGCGACCGGACTGGGCCAGAAGGTGTCGGTGTCCATGCAGGACGCCGTGCTCAACCTGACCCGCGTCAAGCTCCGTGACCAGCAGCGCCTGGAGAAGATCGGCTACCTGGAGGAGTACCCGCAGTACCCGAACGGCGAGTTCGGCGACGCGGTGCCCCGTGGCGGCAACGCCGGCGGCGGCGGCCAGCCGGGCTGGATCCTGAAGTGCAAGGGCTGGGAGACCGACCCCAACGCCTACATCTACTTCACGATCCAGGAGCAGAACTGGGCGCGCACCTGCGAGGCGATCGGCAAGCTCGAGTGGACCGAGGACCCGGAGTACACCACCGCTCTGGCCCGTCAGTCGCACATCTTCGACATCTTCGCCGAGATCGAGAAGTGGCTGGCCGACAAGACCAAGTACGAGGCGGTCGACATCCTGCGCACGTTCGAGGTGCCCTGCGCGCCCGTGCTCAGCATGAAGGAGCTCGCCGTGGACCCCGACATGCGCAAGAGCGGCACGATCGTCGAGGTCGAGCAGAAGGAGCGCGGCACCTACCTGACCGTGGGCAGCCCGATCAAGTTCTCCGGCTTCACGCCCGACATCCTCGGTGCGCCGCTGCTCGGTGAGCACACCGACGAGGTGCTCGCCGACCTCGGCTACGACGCGGACGCCATCGCCAAGCTGCACGACGGTCAGATCGTCGCCTGACCTGGACCAGCCCCCGGGTGCCCCGCCTGCGATCCTCGCGGGCGGGGCACCCGCGTATGTGACGGAGCATCAGGCGGACGTTGTTCCGGATGTGCCCAGCGCCTCTGCGCTGCCGCTGCGGCGGTGACCGCGGCGGCAGAATTCGCCCGGCGCGGGGGCGTGCGCAGCTCGGGCAAGCCGGGGTCGGTCACGCGCGCAGCGGGGCCAGTGCCTGGCTCCACGCCACGACCTGGTCCAGCGTGGTGGTGAGCGCCTCGCGCTGGAACTCGCCGGGCTTGAACACGCTGAAGTTCTCGAAGTCGGTGAACAGCGACAGCGCGACCTGGGCGCGCACGTCGGCCATCTGGAGCTCGGCGGCGATCAGCCGCAGGTGCTCCACGGCGCGGGTGCCGCCGGCCGAGCCGTAGCTGACGAAGCCGACGGCCTTGTTGTTCCACTCGGCATAGAGGAAGTCGATGGCGTTCTTCAGCGCGCCGGAGGTGGAGTGGTTGTACTCCGGCGTCACCATCACGAAGCCGTCGAAGGAGGCGATCTTGTCCGCCCAGTTCCGGGTGTGCGGCTGCGTGTACTGGCCCATCGACGGCGGGTACGCCTCGTCGAGGTGGGGCAGCTTGTAGTCGAGCAGGTCGACAAGCTCGAACTCCGCGTCGGTGCGCTGCGCGGCGACCTCGTACACCCAGCGGGCGACTGCCTCCCCGTTGCGTCCGGGGCGGGTGCTGCCGAGGATGATCCCGATCTTGGTCATGGGTTTCCCTCTATGACTTTCTGTTGATCGATCCGCAGAATAATGCTCGCTCCGTCAAGTAATCCACGAAGCACTTGATGCGTCAAGCAAGTATGCTGAACGCATGTCCACCGCCGAGCAGCCACTCCAGCCCCTGACCGCGGACGAGGAAGCGCTCCTGCGCGAGCTCGGCCGGGTGATGATCGTGCTCCCCCGCGTGATCGACGCCGACATGATGCGCGAGGAGCACCTGCCGCTCTCCGAGTACACGACCCTGATGCATCTGTCCGAGGCGCCGAACCGGCTGATGCGCATGAGTGAGCTCGCCGCCGTCTGCAACCTCTCGCTGAGCGGGATCACCCGCGTCGTCACCCGCCTGGAGAAGCAGGAACTGGTCGAACGGGTCAGGTGCGACCAGGACGGCCGTGGGTGGAACGCCGTCCTCACCGATGCCGGTCTCGCCCGGCTGGAAAAGGCGTGGCCCTCCCACCTGGCCAGCGCCCGTCGTCACGTCTTCGACCACATCGAGGGCACCGACCTCACCCAGCTCATCCACGCACTGCGGCGCTTCGCCACCTGAGGCACCGGGCGATTCAAGGAGTACGACATGGCCACAGACACCATCACGCTCGGGCTCGACACATTCGGCGACGTGACGAACGACGCCGAGGGCCGGCCGCTCTCGCACGGCCAGACCATCCGCCACCTGGTCGAGGAAGGCGTCCTTGCCGACCGGGTCGGCCTGGACCACTTCGCCATCGGCGAGCACCACACCGACACGATGCCGCTCTCGGCCGCCGACGTGGTGCTCGCGGCCGTCGCCGCGCGCACGTCGCACATCCGCCTCGGTTCGGCGGTGACGGTGATCAGCTCCGACGACCCCGTCCGTGTCTTCCAGCGCTACGCCACCCTCGACGGCGTCTCCGGGGGTCGCGCCGAGGTGATCCTCGGCAGGGGATCGAGCATCGAGTCCTTCCCGATCTTCGGCTATGACCTGAACGACTACGAGGAACTCTTCGAGGAGAAGCTCGGCCTCTTCGCCGAGCTTCTCCTCGAGAAGCCGATCACCTGGTCCGGCAACGCCCGCGCCTCGCTCGACGGACTCTCCGTCTACCCGCACAGCGAGTCGGGCTCGATCCCGACCTGGGTCGGCGTCGGCGGCAGCCCGCAGTCGGTCGTCCGGACCGCCCGGTACGGGTTCTCGCTGATGCTCGCCATCATCGGCGGCGAGACGGCCCGCTTCGCTCCGTTCTCACAGCTGTTCGACCAGGCGCTGGAGAAGTTCGGCCGGCCCCACCGGCCCGTCGGCGTCCATGCGCCCGGCCATGTCGCCGCCACCGACGAACAGGCGGTGGAGGAGTTCCTGCCGGCCTTCGAAGCCGTGATACGAGGCGTGTCCAAGCAGCGCGGCTTCCGGACCCCCACCCGCGAGAGCCTCATGCGGGACGTGGGCCCCGGCGGCGCACTGCACGTCGGATCACCGGAAACCGTGGCGCGCAAGATCACGGCGACGCTCAAGGACCTCAACGCGACCCGCTTCGACCTGAAGTACGGGATGAACGGCATGTCTCACACCGCACTCATGACCAACATCGAGCTGTTCGGCACCCAGGTGGCACCGCTGGTGCGCGAGATGATGGGCTCCTGACGGCAACCGGCCGCCGACCGCCTCGACCGTGCCGGCGAAGTCCTTGCCCAGCACCACCTGGACAGACCTCCACACCATCAGCGGTGTGAGCGCCCCCGGGGTCGGTGACGGCATCTATCGCCCGACCTTCCTGTACGAATACCCGTGGTGCGTCGTCCTCGCCCTGCTGGTCACCAGGGCCGACCGCCGCAGGTCGTGTCCCGCCTCCTCGCGAAAACAGACGGGCCCGGTACGCACTCTGACGCACGCCCCAACGCGCTTGCCGGGCAGCGGCGGCGCAGGGGCGGGTGCGGCCTGGCCGAAGTAGCCGAGGCGGACGCCGGCGAGAGAGGCTGCCCATACCGATAGCCTCATCCGCCCTGGTGCGGGCGGTGTGCGAAGCGTCGGGGATGCGCCGGCGGCCGCTGAAGCAGAGGGGCGGTGGATCGGCGTCGAAGCAGCGCCTTGGTGAGTGGGGCGGCACTCCACGGGCGCTGATCCCGCCGCTCCGCTTGGGCGCCGGTGGCCCGTGGAGTGCCGCCCATCTCCGGGCACGCGTCCCTTCGTGCCCGGAGATGGGTCACCGGTGGCCATGCCTGCCCTGCCGGTGACCGTCCGCACCGGGGGGGTCTTCCCGGTGCGGAGATCTTGAAGTGACCGTCGTGGTCACGTGACGAGTCTCGCGAAGCCCTGCTCGAACGCCTCGTCCGGGAACAAGGACGGGAGCCCGGCATTTGCAAGCTGTGACATCGGCGTCAGCCGACGGGCCTGGGCTGGGGAACCATGCGGTTCCGCTCCGGGAAAGTGAAGTCCTTGTGCAGCGTCGTTCCCGACCGGGGCACCACACGGAACACGTCGGGCATCTGGCCCGGTGCGGAGAGCACGACGGTCACTATCTCCTCGGGCAGCCCCGTGGCGGCGTACACGCCCTCTTGATCGGTGATGGCGCGCATGAGCTGGCGGCCGCGCCCATCCACGATCGTCACCACGGCGCCCGCGACGCTTGCTCCGCTGCCCTCGCTCACCTTGCCGATAAGCATGGGCGGCTCGTGACGGGCGTGCCTGCCGCTGTGCAGCTGGACTGGGTGCGGCAACGGGGTTTCGAAGGTCGGGTCCTCGACCACTGCTTCTTCCTCGACCTGATCGGCCTCGTCGCCGCGCACATGGTCAGCGGCCGCGGCCTCGAGTGCGGCCTGCCTCTCTCGTCGGCGCTGCAGCAGTGCACCCACCGCGACCAGCGCCATACCAGCAACCAGCCAGCCGCAGAGCACCAAGGTGGGACGCAGCAGGCCCTTGCCGTCGAAGTAGAAGATCCCGCGCAGAGCATCGATGAGATTACCCAAGGGCATGACGGGATGCAGCGACCGGAAGAACCCAGGCACGAGCTGCTCGGGTATGGCCCCGCCGCTGGACGGAATGGAGAGCAGGACGAACAGACCCAGTGCCGCGCCAGGGATGTACTGCCGGACGAAGGGGACCAGTCCGAAGGTGGTCCAGGCGACCGCCTGGTTGATGAGAAACGCGTACAGGATGGCGACCGGTTCGTTCGGGATGACGTCCATGGCCAGGCCGGCGAAGTATCCGACGACGCTGATGAACGCTCCCATCCCCATGATGGTCAGCAGCTTCCCGCGACGGCTCAACGTGACCGCGCGCAGCAACATCATCACGGTGATGTAGCCGACGATGTTCCACACCATCGCCACGTAGAACATGCCCGTGCCCGTTTTGTCGCCGTCAGCGGAAGGCACAAGCTCGACCGTGGAGAGCCGCTGGCCGCCCTGGTCCGCGACCATACCGAAGGTGGGCTCCACCACCGATTCCAGCGACTTGCCTGCTGCCTCGGCCGTGTACAGCGTCGCGTGCTTGCCGTGGACCACGTAGCCGGCCACCGCTTCGCGGTCCAGCACCGCCTCGCGGGCGGCTGCACCGTCGGCGACCGGGATGATGTCGTAGGCACCCGGGGCCTTCTTGTCGAAGGCGGCCTGGAGTTCGCCGGCGACTGCGGGACCGGCCACGGCGACCTTCACGTCATGGGGTTCTGGCGAGTGGAACGGCAGCACATAGCAGAGCAGGAACCCGAAGAAGAAGAACAGCGGGAACCACAAACTTCCCGCCAGCGTACGTATGGTCCGGCCCGCGGCCTGTCGATCGGGCATTCCAACGCTCCCTCTTGCCATCCTTATTTTACTTACCTAAGTTAGGTAATCACATTTGAATGCTACCTGCAACTTCATCGGCGTGGAGGGGGCGGAGGTGAGGGAAGATGGTGACCATGTCCGACGACGCCACCGACCCGATGCGACAACTGCTGCAAGCCGTGACGGAACTCTCCTACGCGATGGGCCGCAGCCAGGTGCACACGCAGATCGCGGCGACGGTCGACGCCAAGGTGGAGCGGGCCAGCGTGGCACTGCTGCGGATCCTGCGGCACCACGAACCCCTGCGGATCAGCGAGCTCGCCGAGCGGCTCCTGGTCCGGGCCCCGCACGTCACCCGCCAGGTCTCCCAGCTGGAGGCTCAGGGCCTGGTCGAGCGCACCCGCGACCAGGCCGATCAACGCGCCCAACTGATCGCGCTCACCGAACACGGCCGCAAGGTCGCGGATCAGCTGAGCCGGGCGGTCTACGACCGCCTGTGCCGGAAACTCGAGGACGTGCCGGTCGAGGACGTCCGAGCGGCCACCCGCATCCTGAACCGGATGACCGCCAACTCCGTGGGCGACCCCCACACCGGTCACGAGTGATCGCCGAGGAGTCCGCGACTGCGTTCACCGGCCGCCGACCCGGGATTGAGGACAAGGCTCCGCAGCATGCCCAGTCCGATGCCCGCGGCGGCGGTGGCCCCGAAGGAGCGCAGTCGGCCGACCAGGGCGACGGCGAATGCCGATACGGCGAAGAGGGTGTTCGTGACCGGGTCGAGCCCGGTCACCAGGCCCGCCAGGACAGCCGGCTGGGCACTGCCGGTTGTTGACGCCCACGGCCGCGGTGGCGCGCCCGTCGCGTGCGTAGAGGGCGGTGAACTTGCGCCGGCCGACGGGCCTCCGGCATCGCCACCGGAGAACTGCATGTCGGCACACTCTTCTCCATCAGCACCGACATCCTGCCCCGGGCCCTTGGCGTCTGGCGCGCGAACTACCCGAACTACGCATCCAGCTCGTCGAGTTCCGCCACACCGACGACCTCATCGCAACCATGGAGGCGGGCAACGCCGACCTCGCCGTCCTGGTTGGACTTTGCCCGCGTCACGCAGGCCCTGCAGGGCGGTGAGCCCGGAGATGGCGACGGCCGCCGCCTGCCCGAAGCCGATGTTGGCCGGCTTGGGGGCGAGCTTGCTCTCGCGGGCGCACACGTACTCGGCGAAGCTGCCCTCGCCGATGCCGAACACCTCCTCCCCCGGCTGGAAGCGGGTCACGTTCTTGCCGACCGCGTCCACGCGTCCGGCGAACTCGCGGCCGCGAACGGGGTACTTGGGCGCGCGGAGCCCGAAGCCCAGCCTCAGGAGGTACGGAAGGCCGGTCATGAGGTGGACGGCGCCCCGGTCGAGGCCGGCTGCGTGCACCGCCACGAGGACGTCGTCGTCCCCCACCGTCGGGCGGTCGATGTCGGCGAGCTTCAGGACGCCTGCAGAGCCGTACCTGTCTTGAGTGATGGCCTTCATGGAGCCTCTCCTTGGCCGTACGGGTCCCGTCCCAGCAAGCTCATCACCAGCAGCGACAGCGATGACGCCTGGGGAGCAGGCTGTCATGTTTCTGATGGATCGCGAACGCGCCCCGGTGCGGCCCGGTGCCGCGATCCTGGTCCCTCCGATCGAGCCGGCCCTCGAAATGTCGGTGCCGCCGCGCACCGATCGGCTGTTTCAGACCAGGTCACATGCCGTTCACCGGTCTCGCGGCGTCATAACACTTACTGCCGGGCCGAATTCACAGGTGCGCACAGTCTTGACGCGCCCCTTATTTCACACGTTAAATCACGGCGTGAATTAAGCCGTGACGCCGTTCACTTCCTGAAGCGACCACATCTCAAGAGCTGACCGGCCATGCATGCGCCCCCACACCCCGCGGCGGCCGCGCCGACAAGGCAGCCGCCGACCCTGCAGAACGCTCCCAACTCCCCCCTAAAAGGAGCCCGAAAAGTGGACAGTCCCCCCACCACCGGCAGCGGCCGGTTCCGCCTTCCATGGTCGCGCAGACGAACCGTGCCCCTGCTGACCGCGCTCGGTCTGATCGGCGGCCTCGGCCTGACCCTGACCCACGCGGCCACGGCCACGGCGGCAGCCGCCGCGCTGCCGACCGGCTACACCACCGTGGTCAACGTGGGCAGCGGCAAGTGTGTCGACGCCCGCTCGGGCGCCACCGCCGACGGCACCGCCGTCCAGCAGTACACCTGTAACGGCAGCACCGCCCAGAACTGGCAGCTGGTGGCCACCAGCGGCGGCTACTACCGCGCGAACAACAACAACGACGCCACCAAGGCCTGGGACGTCACCGGCGTCTCCACCGCCGACGCCGCGACCGTCCAGCTGTGGACGTACTCCGGCGGCAACAACCAGCAGTGGCAGCCGGTCGCCAACACCGACGGCTCCTACCACTTCGTGAACCGCAACAGCGGGAAGTGTCTGGACGTCCCCAGCGCCTCCACCGCGGACAGCGTGCAGCTGCAGCAGTACACCTGCAACGGCACCGCCGCACAGTCCTTCACCCTGGGCGGCGCCGGCGGCGGCGCGACGAACCCGCCGGGCACCCCGGACTTCGGTCCCAACGTGACGGTGTTCGACCCGTCGATGTCGGCGTCCAGCATCCAGTCGAAGCTCGACTCGGTCTTCTCCCAGCAGCAGACCAACCAGTTCGGCTCCGCCCGCCAGGCCCTGCTGTTCAAGCCCGGCACCTACAGCGCCAACGCCAACGTCGGCTTCTACACCGAGGTCGCCGGCCTCGGCTTCTCGCCGGACGACGTGACCGTCAACGGTTCCGTGCACGCGGAGGCCGACTGGTTCCAGGGCAACGCCACCCAGAACTTCTGGCGCGACGCCGAGAACATGTCGGTCAACCCCACCAACGGCAGCGACCGCTGGGCCGTCTCGCAGGCCGCCCCGTACCGGCGCATGCACGTACGCGGCAACCTCGCCCTGGACGACGGCGGCTGGTCCAGCGGCGGCTTCATCGCCGACACCAAGGTCGACGGCCAGATACAGTCCGGCTCCCAGCAGCAGTTCCTCACCCGGAACTCGACGATGGGCAGCTGGTCCGGCTCCAACTGGAACATGGTCTTCGTCGGCGACCAGGGCGCGCCCGCCCAGTCCTTCCCGACGTACACCACCGTCGCCAGCTCGCCGACGATCCGCGAGAAGCCCTTCCTGTACGTCGACAGTGCGGGCGCCTACCAGGTGTTCGTGCCCGGGTTGCAGACCAACGCCTCCGGCACCACGTGGAGTGGGAAGACCCCGGCAGGCAAGTCCCTGTCGATCGACCAGTTCTACATCGTCAAGCCCGGCGCCACCGCGTCCGACATGAACACGGCCCTCGCGGCGGGTAAGAACCTGCTGGTCACCCCCGGTGTCTACCACCTCAACCAGACGCTGAACATCACGCGCCCCGACACGGTGGTGCTGGGCATGGGCCTGGCCACCCTCGTGCCGGACGGTGGGATCACCGCTGTCAGCACCGCTGACGTCGACGGCATCGAGCTGGCCGGCCTGCTGATCGACGCGGGCACCACCAACTCCCAGACGCTGATGCAGCTCGGCCCGGCCGGCTCCTCCGCCAGCCACGCGGCCGACCCGCCGCAGCTGTCCGACGTCTTCTTCCGGATCGGCGGCGCCACCGTCGGCAAGGCGACCCAGTCGCTGGTGATCAACACCAACAACGCGATCATCGACCACACCTGGGTCTGGCGGGCCGACCACGGCAACTCCGGCACGGTCGGCTGGACCATCAACACCGCCGACAACGGCGTGGTGGTCAACGGCAACAACGTCACCGCGTACGGCCTGTTCGTCGAGCACTTCCAGAAGACACAGGTGATCTGGAACGGCAACGGCGGCAGAACGTACTTCTTCCAGAACGAGATGCCCTACGATCCGCCGGACCAGGCCTCCTGGATGAACGGCTCCGCCAAGGGCTACCCGGCGTACAAGGTCGGGGCCTCCGTCACCACCCACGAGGCATGGGGCCTGGGCAGCTACTGCTACTTCAGCTCCAACTCGAGCGTGGTCGCCGATCATTCCTTCGAGGTTCCCAGCGTCTCCGGGGTCAAGTTCCATGACATGGTGACCGTCTCGCTGGGCGGTGTCGGCACCATCAGCCACATCATCAACACCACCGGCGGACCGTCCAACTCCAGCAACAACGTCGCCTACCTCACCAGTTACCCGTAGCAGGAAGGTGTCCCCGTGGGCTCCGCACACAACTCTGTCCCGGCGGTTCGTACGCCAATAGGGTGTGCCGGTGTCTGAACTCCGCGCGTTGGCAATGGAACTGCGGCATGCGATCATCGAATGCCCGGATGTGGACCTGCTCTCCCTTGAGCGGTTCCCCGTCGGTTCCTGCGGGGACACCTCGGTCCTGCTCGGCCAGTATCTGCACGACAACGGCCAGGGCGTATGGACATACGTGAGTGCGTGGGACGGCGGTTCCACGCACGCCTGGATCGAGAAGAACGGCCTGCGGGTCGACCTCACCGCCGACCAGTTCGACGGTGTGCACGAGCCCGTGATCATCGCCTCGGGAGGCGGCTGGCACGACCGTTTCACGGTCGACCCGGCCGCCTCCCACGGCGCCCTCATCGACGTACGTGAGGACTTCGCCCGCCGCGACCTGCTGCGGGCCTACCAGCGGCTGACCGCCTTCATCAACCGTCGCGGCCGCGGCGCCCCGTCACCCCTGTAGGTCAGCCGGAGTTGGCGGCGGACTCGTCGGAGGACACCACCTTGCGCACCGCGTCGGCGATGGGGGTCTCCCGGGTGAGCCGCTGGATCCGGCGGCGGGTGTCCCGGTGCCCGCGCCCGGGGTACAGCCGGCGGTCGAGGCGGATCGCCCCGGCCAGGGCGGCCAGGGCGAGGTCCCGGTCGTCGCCCTGGCGCCCTACGGCGCGGTCCAGACGGGCGGTCGCGTCCTTGGCCCAGCCGGGCTGTACGACCTGCCAGACGGTGTGCGGGAAGATCCCCAGGGCACGGCGGCGGCGGGCGAGCAGCAGCCCGCGCGCCTGAAGGGCTTCCAGGTAGGGGCGGTCGACGCGGTTCGAGACCTTGCGGACCCACCGCTCCAGGCCCAGGGCCCGGGGCCGTTTGCCCGCCCGCGCGAGGTCGGCCACCACGCGGTCGGCGACCGGATCCCCCGGCGTCGTCAGCGGCCGTACCCCGGCGATCCGCTTCCCGTCGACCGTGATCGCCCCGCCGAGCAGCAGCTCGGCAAGGACGCCACCGGCGAGCACCCGGTTGAAGTTCTGCGGGCGCTTCAGCAGACCTGTCTGCGGGACCGTACAGAGCAGCAGCAGCTCCTCGGGCAGCGTCAGACCGGTCCTGTCGTCCACCGCTTGCTCCTCCCGACGCCGTCCTGTCCACGTCGACGCATGACGGACCACCTGTGGTTGCGTGAGGGCGGTGGGCGGTTCAGCAGCCGGCCCGGAGGACTCCGGGGAGCGTGACCGCGGCACCGGAGGATTCCGGGCCACGGCAGGTGCGGCGGTGCAGCTGGGCCATCTGGTCCGCCCGGAAGGTGTCGCGGAAGGCGGGGTGGCGGTGGAGGCGTCGTACGTACTCCCAGAGCCGGTCGTGCCGGGAGACGGCGTGGACTGCGTCGGCGTCCAGGTGGACCCGGTGGACGACGTCGAGGTGGACATGGGTCACCCACAGATCCACGTCGGCGGCGGTGAGCTCCTCGCCCAGCAGGTACGGCCGGCAGGCCAGTTGGCGGTCGAGCAGGTCCAGCGCCGCGAGCAGGGTGTCCAGTGCTTCCCCGTGGCGCTGCGACGCCGGGGCCGCACCCGCTCGCTGCGCGGCCCGGGTGATGTCCTCGTCGAGGAGTTCGCGGAGGGCGTCGATGTCGGCGGCCCGGGCCGCGGGCCGCAGGCGGGGGCGGTCGGTCCTGCACTGGTCGCCGAAGTAGCCGGCGAGGTCACGCAGGATGTCGTGGGCGTGGTTGCTGACGACGCGTCCGCTCCAGCGGTCACACAGGGCGGGCACGGTCAGCGGACCGTTGTAGTGGTGCCGGGTGGCCTCGTAGGCCCCGCGCAGCGACGCGAGCGCATCGGGGCAGTCGGCCGGGTGGGCGAGGTGGGTGACGGTGACCCAGTCCCTGAGTCCCAGCAGGTCGAGGGTGATCGAGACGCGCAGCGAGTCCGGACAGCCCGGGGAGAGATACACCTGATAGCGGTGCGGTGCCGGGTAGAAGCCGCCCGCTGGGTCGACGCCGATGCGGCTGCGGAAGTGGTCGGCGCGGAGGGCCGGCGTGGCGGTGGGATGGGACAGGCCTGGCTGGAGATCGGGAAAAGTGGCCGAACCTGAACTGAGCGTGACTGTCTCGGTCATGGCTCTCCATGGCAGGGTGACGCCCCGGTGGCCTGTTGGGCGCCGGTGGCGGAAGGGAAGGTCGACTGCGCTTTCGGACCAGGCCCGATCAGATGGCAGGACCGGTGGCGCTGCAGACCCGAAGCAAGTCGATGTGCAGGCGCCTCGTCAGATGGGCGCCTTGCCTCTCACTGCCGTTACGGAGCATGTTCACCGGTCCGTCATCGGGGCTCGCGAGACACGAGACCGCTCTTGCCCCGCCGCGCCGGCGGGACCGGGTCGTCACCCGGGGCACCCCGTCGCGGTGGAAGGGTTGCCTGTCAGCGGGCCGGGGCCGATGACCCACGCGAGCAGGAAACCTGCGCGGTGGGCGCTGACTATCGTGACCGTCCACAACAGTGTGGTTGCGCTCCGCAATGCCGTCAAGAAGGCGTCGCGCCGGTCTCACAGGTCGGTCGTCGCTGCCCGCGGAGCTGCGGAGGGGCGGAATAAGCGGCGCGGCCGTGGTGTTCTTGGGGCGACGCGGCCGTGGGGCCGTCGAGGCCGGAAGGGTGGAGGTGATGGCGGTGCAGCCCGTGTCCTCCCGGCGCGTCGTCGTCGACCTCGTACCGCGCGGCTGTGTCCGTCTGTACTCCCGGCCTCACATCGACCTGCTGCGGGTGGCCGGCGCGCTCTGTTGTTCCTGACCTGTTTCCCACGCCGCTGAGCCCTCCGGCTGAGGCTCCGCGATCACGTACGGTCGATCAGGAAGGCACCCTTTCCGTGTCCGCATCCCCTTCCCCTTCCCCTTCATCCCCCTCGTCGCCCCTTCACCTCGCCGTCGCCCTTGACGGCGCCGGCTGGCACCCTGCCGCCTGGCGCGAGCCGCAGGCCCGGCCCCGGGATCTGCTCACCGCCGGTTACTGGGCCGACCTGGTCACCGAGGCCGAACGCGGCCTGCTCGACTTCGTGACCATCGAGGACGCGCTCGCGCTCCAGTCCTCGCAGGTCTCAGAGCCGGACGAGCGCACCGACCAGGTCCGCGGCCGGCTCGACGCGGTGCTCATCGCCGCCCGCGTGGCGCCGCTGACCCGGCACATCGGGCTGGTGCCGACCGTCGTCACCACCCACACCGAGCCGTTCCACATCTCCAAGGCCATCGCCACCCTGGACTACGTCAGCACCGGCCGCGCGGGTCTGCGGGTGCAGGTGTCCGGGCGGAATCACGAGGCCGCGCACTTCGGCCGCCGTACCTTCCCGGCGGTCAGCATCAAGGGCGTCGAGGGCCCGCTCGACCCGGTCGTACGGGAGCTGATCGCCGAGCTGTTCGGCGAGGCGGCCGACTACGTCGAGGTCGTGCGCCGCCTGTGGGACAGCTGGGAGGACGACGCGGAGATCCGGGACGTGGCCACCGGGCGCTTCGTCGACCGCGACAAGCTGCACTACATCGATTTCGAGGGCAGGCACTTCAGCGTCAAGGGCCCTTCCATCACGCCCCGCCCGCCCCAGGGCCAGCCGGTCGTGAGCGCGCTGGCGCACGGCCCCCTTCCGTACGAACTGGTGGGCCGCTCGGCCGACATCGGCTACGTCACCCCGCACGACGCCGACCAGGCCCGGGGCATCGTCACCGAGATCCGTACCGCCCAGGCCGAGGCGGGGCGGGCCGACGAGCCCCTGCACGTCTTCGGTGATCTGGTGGTCTTCCTCGACGACGACCCCGCGGCCGCGGCAGCCCGCAAGGCCCGCCTGGACGACCTCGCCGGTTACGCCTACACCAGCGACGCGGAGATATTCACCGGGACACCCGCGCAACTCGCCGACCGGCTTGTCGAGTTGCGGCAGGCCGGGCTGTCCGGTTTCCGGCTGCGCCCCGGCGTCATCGGCCAGGACCTCCAGGCCATCACCCGCGGCCTGGTGCCCGAACTCCAGCGCCGCGACGCCTTCCGGCACGCCTACGAGGCCGACACCCTGCGCGGTCTGCTCGGGCTCGCCCGCCCCGCCAACCGCTACGCCACCGCGACCGCCTGAGCCGGAAGGACCGTCCGACCATGAGCAAGCCACTCAAGCAGATCCATCTCGCGGCCCACTTCCCCGGCGTCAACAACACCACCGTATGGAGTGACCCGAAGGCCGGCAGCCACATCGAGTTCAGCTCGTTCGCGCATTTCGCCCGGACAGCCGAACGCGCCAAGTTCGACTTCCTGTTCCTCGCCGAAGGACTGCGGCTGCGCGAACAGGGCGGGAAGATATACGACCTGGACGTGGTGGGGCGACCCGACACCTTCACCGTCCTGTCCGCCCTCGCCGCCGTCACCGAACACCTCGGCCTGACCGGCACCATCAACTCCACGTTCAACGAGCCCTACGAGGTGGCCCGCCAGTTCGCCAGCCTCGACCATCTCTCCGACGGCCGCGCCGCCTGGAACGTCGTCACCTCGTGGGACGCCTTCACCGGCGAGAACTTCCGCCGTGGCGGCTTCCTCCCCCAGGGGGAGCGGTACTCCAGGGCCGAGGAGTTCCTGGCCACCACCACCGAGCTGTTCGACTCCTGGCAGGATCACGAGATCGTCGCCGACCAGGATTCCGGCACCTTCCTCAAGGACTCGCGAGCGGGAGCGTTCGTCCACCAGGGACAGCACTTCGACATCGCCGGGCAGTTCAACGTCCCGCGCAGCCCGCAGGGCCGCCCGGTGATCTTCCAGGCCGGTGACTCCGAGGAAGGACGCGAGTTCGCCGCGTCGAGCGCGGACGCGATCTTCAGCCGGTACAGCACCCTGGACCCGGGCCGCGACTTCTACGCCGACGTCAAGGGCCGTCTGGCCCGCTACGGCCGGACCCACGACCAGCTGCTGATCCTGCCCGCCGCCAGCTTCGTACTCGGCGACACCGACGCCGAGGCGGAGGAGCGGGCCCGCGAGGTGCGGCGGCAGCAGGTCAGCGGCGCGACCGCGATCAAGCACCTGGAGTTCGTCTGGAACCGCGACCTCTCCGCGTACGATCCGGACGGCCCGCTGCCCGACGTGGACCCGGATCTCGGCGAGCACACCATCGCCCGCGGCCGCGCCCAGGTGCGGATGTACCGCGACCCGCTGACAACCGCTCGCGAGTGGCGGGAACTCGCGGCGGCCAACAACTGGTCGATCCGTGACCTGGTCATCGAGACCGGCAACCGTCAGACCTTCGTCGGGTCCCCCGCCACGGTCGCCGAGTCCATCAACTCCCTCGTCCAGGCCGACGCCGCCGACGGCTTCATCCTCGTCCCGCACATCACCCCCGCGGGCCTGGACACCTTCGCCGACACCGTCGTCCCGCTGCTCCAGGAACGCGGCGTGTTCCGCGAGGACTACACCGGCACCACCCTGCGCCATCACCTGGGGCTCACCGCAACCGGCACCGGCACCGGGCTCGGAGCGGCGTCATGAAGTTCCTGGCCATCACCCTCATCGTGCACGCCCCGGACCCGGTGACCGGCGTGCTGAAGCCGACCAACGACCGCTTCCGCGAGGTGATCGACAACGCGTTGCTCGTCGAGGAGCTCGGCTTCGACGGCTTCGGCGTCGGCGAACGTCACGAGCAGCCGTTCATCTCCTCCTCGCCGCCGGTCGTCCTCAGCCACATCGCCGCGCTCACCTCCCGGATCCGGCTGTTCACCGCCGTCACCACCCTCAGCCTGCTCGACCCGGTGCGTGCGTACGAGGACTACGCGACCCTCGACCATCTGTCAGGGGGCCGCCTCGACCTGATCATCGGCAAGGGCAACGGCACCGCCCAGCGCGAGCTGTTCCACGTCACCCCCGAGGACCAGTGGGACCGCAACGCCGAGAGCTACGAGCTGTTCCGGCGGATCTGGCGGGAGGACAAGGTGACCGCCTCCCCGCGCTTCCGCCCGGAGCTCACCGCGGCCGAGGTCTGGCCCAGGCCGCTCCAGCAGCCCATCCGGGTCTGGCACGGCAGCGCGACGAGCCGCGAATCCGTCGACCTGGCCGCCCGCTACGGTGACCCGCTCTTCTCTGCCAACGTCACCAACTCGATCGAGCCGTACGCCGAGCTCATCCGCTACTACCGGCAGCAGTGGGAGCACTACGGCCACGACCCGGCCGCAGCCGTCGTCGGCGCGGGAACCGCCGGCTACTACGCCGCCCGCACCTCGCAGGAGGCCATCGCCACGTACCGGCCGGTGTTCGAGGGCTATCTCGGCTTCCAGAAGCGGCTCGGCGTCGAGCCGGTGTTCCCGACCCTGGAGGACTTCGTCGAGCGCAGCTCGGCGCTGGTCGGCAGCCCCCAGCAGGTGATCGAGAAGGTGCACCGCTACCACGAACAGTTCGGCCACAGCGTGCTGCACCTGCACGCGGACGCGGGCGGTCTCACCGACGGTCAGCATCGCGCCTCGCTCGAACTGTTCCAGTCCGACATCGCCCCCGTGCTGCGGCGCGAGATCCCCGACCCGCCGTTCCCCTGGGCCCCGGTCTCCCCGTCCACCGACCTCTGAGGAGTACCTCGCTCATGTCCGGCATCCCCCTCGGGGTTCTCGACCTCGTTCCGATCCCGTCCGGTTCCACCGCCGCCGAGGCGCTGCGCAACACCGTCGACCTCGCCCAGCGGTCCGAGCGGTTCGGCTACGCCCGCTACTGGTTCGCCGAGCACCACCTCAACCCGGGCGTCGCCGGCACCTCTCCCGCCGTCGTGCTGGCCCTGACCGCTTCCGCGACCTCCACGATCAGGATCGGCTCCGGTGCCGTACAGCTCGGTCACCGTACCGCCCTGTCCACGGTCGAGGAGTTCGGCCTGATCGACGCCCTGCACCCCGGGCGACTCGACCTGGGCCTCGGCCGCTCCGGCGGACGTCCCCCCGGGCTGCCCGCTCAGCCTTTGCCGACCGCGACGCCGGTCACCGACGGTCGTACGCCCAACGGGCTGCGGATCCCGGCCCGGTTCTCCCCGGAGCACCTGCTCGGCTCACCCCGGGTGGCGCTCCAGCAGCGGTTGCTGCGCCAGCCGAACGCCCAGGCCCAGGATTACGGCGAGCAGGTCGGCGACATCCTCGCGCTGCTGCGGGGCGACTACCGCTCCACGGACGGCATCGAGGCACACGTCGTCCCCGGCGAGGGCGCCGAAGTGCAGGTCTGGATACTGGGCAGCAGCGGTGGGGAGAGCGCCGAGGTCGCGGGCCGCAACGGCCTGCGCTTCGCCGCCAACTACCACGTCAGCCCGGCCACCGTCCTGGAGGCGGCCGAGGGCTACCGCGCCGCCTTCCAGCCGTCCGACGACCTCGACAAACCGTACGTCAGTGTCTCCGCCGACGTCGTCGTCGCCGATGACGACGGCACCGCCCGCGAACTCGCCACCGGCTACGGCCTGTGGGTCCGCAGCATCCGCACCGCCGAGGGCGCCATCGCCTTCCCGACCCCCGAGCAGGCCCGCGCCCACGCCTGGACCGACGCGGACCGGACCCTGGTCGCCGACCGCGTGGACACCCAGTTCGTCGGCTCGCCGCAGCGCGTCGCCGACCAGCTCGAACAGCTCCAGGAAGCCACCGCCGCCGACGAGTTGATCATCACCACCATCACCCACGACCACGCCGACCGGGTCCGCTCCTACCAGCTTCTGGCCGAGGAGTGGCACCGCCGGTGAGCCGGCGCCGCGGTGCGGCTCAGTCCCGCCAGTCGAGTTGGTGATCAGGCACTCCGACCGACCGGCCATAGGCCACGGCCTCGGCGCGGCCTGCCTCGTCCCCGCGCGGAAAACGGAAGACCTTGCCGGCGAAGACGACCACGCGCTCGTCGCCGGTGGCGAAGTCCGCGTACCAGCCGCCCTCGGCCGACAGGCAGGCCGCGAGATCTTCCGCGAGGCCGTGGACGTCCTGGTCCTCATGGTCTTCGGTCTCGAAGTCAATGACCGTCCAGATCTGAGGCTGCCCGGATGCGGCGCCGGCCGATACGTCGAGCCGGGTGATCCTGCGGATCCGCAGACGGCGCGGCTCGAACACCGCGCCTGCGCGCAGGCTGTCGCCGATGAGACATCCGGTGATCACGTGTGACCTCCTGGGCCCTGTCATGTGAGTTCGCGTACGAGTGCGGCGACCTGTTCGGTTTCGATGAGGAAGCCGTCGTGCCCGTAAGGGGATTCGATCACCCGCAACCGGTCGGCGCCAGGGATGCCGGCCGCCAGCTCCGCCTGCTGCGAGAGCGGGTAGAGGCGGTCGGAGTCGACGCCGGCCACCAGGGTACGGGCGGTCACCCGGCGCAGCGCGGCCTGGGTCCCGCCTCGGTCCCGGCCGATGTCGTGGCTGTTCATGGCCTCGGTCAGGATCAGAGGCCGTGGCGCGGCGTCAGCTCACGGCGGAACAACCAGGGTGGTGACACGCACGTAGTCCACGTGGCGGCGGGTCACAAGCACGGTCATGACGCCAGGTAACCACAACCGCGCGCCACGACTGCCGCTGTGCCGACCCGGCGGTCACAACTCGAGCCCGCGGTCGGGGTGGCAGAGGCCGCACGCGGTGACCTCGGGAAGCGTGAGCGCCATCTCCAGTTCCTTCCGGTCGATCCGGCGGCCGCCTCCGACCCGGCAACGGTCGTGATGCACCACGCCCCGGCCGGCGCCGCCCTCGGGGTTGGGGATGTGCTGGAGCCGCCACGCCTGCGGGGGCCGGTCCGCCCTGGGCCGATCGATGGGCCTCTCGGCCTGCTCGATCTTGGCGTCGACAGCGGCAAGCTGCAGGTGAAGATACGTGCGGATCACTCGGAGGCGTTCCAGATCCGGCGGCAACTCGTACATGCGTTCGAGATTATCCCCTTCGGCGCGACCCTGGTGCCGGCAGGCACCGTCTTCCCGCGCCGCCGGGACGCGCCGGAGCCTGGGAGGCGCCGCCTTCCGGATGCCGCTCCCCCACCCGACCGACCACGAGTGACCCGAGGAACGGAGGTAAGCCTCCGATATCATGGGGACGACCGATACGGAGACGGATGTGACAACGACGTGACCGCCCACGCGGAAGAAGCCGCCCCCGGCCACCCCCGGGACCGGGCGCGAAGCATGGTCGACCTCGAACGGCAGCGGCGGCACACGCTGGAGCTACTGCTGGTCTGCGCCGTCGCCCTGGTGCCCTGGACGGTCCTGCTGGCGCTGACCCTGCCGAAGCAGTACCACGTGCACGAGTGGCGAGTGACCTGGGTCGGCTTCGACATCCTGCTGGTCGCGGCCATGGCGTCCACGGCGATCCTGGGTCTGCGGCGCCACCGCATGGTCGCGATTTCCGCGCTCATGACCGCCGTTCTGCTGGTCTGCGACACCTGGTTCGACGTGTCACTCGCCTTCGGTACCCCCGACATATGGATGTCCGCCGCGTTGGCGGTGTTCGTCGAGCTGCCCCTCGCCGGATTCCTCATACACCGGGCGCACGCGCTGATCCGGGCGGCCCTTCAGGTCTACGGGCAGGTCGGCGGCACGGGAACCGGAAGTCGGCCTCCGAACGCGTAACATCGGAGTATGAGCCCTCAGACCCAGGAGTCCGGCCGCACCGGAGCGACCCCCTGCCGCACCCTGCGGGCCGACGCCGAGCGTAATCGCGCCCGCCTGGTGGCGGCGGCCGGCGCCGTGTTCGCGGAGCAGGGTCTGGACGCCCCGCTGGAGGACATCGCCGAACGTGCCGGGGTGGGAATCGCGACGCTGTACCGCCGGTTCCCGACCCGCGAGGAGCTGATCGCGGCCACCTACGAGGCCAAGATGGCGGACTTCGCCGAAACGGCGGAGGAAGCGCTCCGGGCTCCCGACACCTGGGCCGGATTCAGCGGCTGCGTGGAGCGGATGTGCGCCATGCAGGCCGAGAACCGCGGCTTCACCAGCGTGATGACCATGCCCCTGCCGCTCTCGACGGAAGCTCTGGCCCTGCGGGACCGGGCCAAGAGCGCCCTCCACGCACTCGTACAGCGGGCCCAGGAGGAGGGCGTCCTCCGCGAGGACTTCACCCCGGAGGACGTCCCCCTCCTCCTGATGGCCAACGCGGGAATCCTGGCGGTCACCCGGGATGTGGCGCCGCACGCCTGGCGGCGGCTGGTCGCCTATCAGTTGCAGGCCTTCCACGCCCGGGGTGACCGGTCCGGGCCGTTGCCGGCGGCGCCGACCCCCGTACAGATGAACCGGATCATGATGACCCACCGGGCGCAGGCCGCGCAGATCGAGGCGGACTGCCCAGAAGGCTAAATGGAGGGTACAATCCATATAGGCCCGCGATGCTGGGCCCGGACGCTCCACGGCGCCGCCGAGGAGACTCCGCTGTGACAGGAGGCGGCATGGACGGCGAAGACGTTCCCGCCGCCGGCGATGACACGCCGCCGGGAGTGCCCGGGCGGGCCCTGTGATACCCGCCGGATTCGTCGAGTCGATCGGCGTATGGGCCTACGTCCTGGTGTTCGTCCTCACCATGGGCGAGACCAGCGTCTTCATCGGCATCGTCCTCCCCGGCGAAACCCTGGTCCTCCTCGCTGCCGCCATAGCCGGCGCCGGTCACCTCGACGTGATCGGCCTGGGCACGGTGGTGATCACCGGCAGCATCGTGGGCGACTCGGTCGGCTACTGGGTCGGCCGCTGGTCCGTCCACAGCCGCGCCGCCGAGCGGATGCGGCGTTGGACGGCGCAGTGGCGCCTGGCGCGACGCCTGCGAGACCTCCCCATACTGCGCACCGGCAAGCAACGGGCACACGACTTCCTGCTGGGCCACGGCGGCGCCGCCGTCTTCACCGGGCGCTTCGTCGGCTTCGTACGCTCCTTCCTCCCCTTCGCGGCGGGAGCGGCCGGCATGCCCTACCGGCGCTTCCTCCCGACCGCCGTCGCCGCCGGCCTCATCTGGGGCACGGGGAACGTCCTGGTGGGGTACTTCCTCGGCGCCTCCGCCGGAGGCCTTCTGCACAATGTGGCGATCACCGCGGTCGTATGCGTGGCCGCGGTAGCGGCCGTGATCTTCGCCGCTCAGCGCTTCCGCCACAACCGCGGCCGCATCCCCAGGAGTTCCGTCGTGGCCTCATCGGTGCCCGCTCCCGCCCAACCGGGCGACCGTGACGAGTCACTGCCCGGCGCGCGGTAGAGGCTCGCGGCCAACGCGCCCGGCCGGGGGTGAGCCCGAGCGCGTGGTGGAACAGGATCACGTCAGCCATGGGTCGTTGTCCTCCGGTGCAGGGCCGGCCGGGGCGTCGCCGGGGGGCGTGCCGTGCCAGCGCCATGTGGTGAGGCGTGGTCGACCGGGGAGTTCCGCGCGGCCGGTGGCCCACAGGAGGGTGCGCCAGCGGTCGGTGTCGGTCGGGGCGTCGGGGAAGAGCCGGGCCAGCACCCGGTCGCACAGGTCGGCGTCGGGAGCCCACTCGATACCCAGGCCCTCGGCGATGTCGTACGTATGCACCAGGGTCTCGACGATGCCCATGGCGGCGAAGCCTTCGGGGTCGGCCGCGCCGAAGACGTGGTGCGACCTCACTGTCGGCGGCTTGGTGCGCACGATGGCTGTGAGCAGGGCGCCACTGGCTTCCAGCACCTGCAACAGGCCGTCCGGACCGGCGGCGCGGTCCGCGAAGATGGAGTTCGCCGGGCCGCCCGGCTTCCTGCGGCTCCAGGCGAACGGGATGTGCGTGTCCAACGGCGGTTTCTCCGGGCCCAGTTGGGCGGCGTAGGAGAAGAGGTCGTCGGCGAGGTGCTCGACGGTCTCCCAGCAGTCCCACTCCAGCGACCCGGCCTTGGCGCCCCAGTCCGGAGCCTGCCCCCCGCGCAGCGCGGTGACCGCGAGGCGGACGGCGTACTCGACGTCGGCCGCGGTGACGGTGCCGGTGTCGCGCGATGCTGCGTGTGCTTCAGCCATGGCGGGACCGTATCAACCTGCACCGTCAGCCGAGGCCGGCCGTCCTGCTCCGGACATGGCCGAGGTCAGTCGGCGTTGAGGGCAGGCCACGCGTGCGCACCCTGGTCAGCAGATCGGGCCGTTGCGGTGGCCACAGTGGCTCCGAGTCGCCGGACAGGTCGCCGGGCGTCCACCACCGCCGGCGCAGGATCTTGTCCGCCGCATGGGCGGCGGCGAGGTCACCGGGCGGATCTCTCCGAGGGCCGTGCGCGAGAAGGATGTGCGAAGGCAAGCCCCCCATCAGCCGCGTGAACAACGCTGCGGGTCAATACATCCGTACGAACCTGCCGGGCACCGGCACGGAAAGCCGCCGCCCGGCAGGCTCCCCTCGGCCCCGCCACGACCGGTCAGCAGATCCGCGGCAGCTGCTCCCCGATCGGCAGGTCGACCACCCGCGTGCCGCCCAGCCCGGTGCGGGCGACCACCATGCCGGGGTGCGCCTCCACCGCCTCGCCGATGACCGCGGCCTCGGCCCCGAGCGGGTGGGCGCGCATCGCGTCCAGGACCGCGTCGGCGTGCTCGCGCGGGACGAACGCGACGAGCTTGCCCTCGTTGGCGACGTACATCGGGTCGAGACCCAGGATCGCGCAGGCGTTGCTCACGGTCGGCGGGACGGGGACGCCGCGTTCCTGGATGACCACGCCGGTGCCGGAGGCGGCCGCGATCTCGTTGAGGGCGGCGGCCAGCCCACCGCGGGTGGGATCGCGTAGTACGTGCAGGTCAGGGGTGACGGCGAGCATGGCGTCGACCAGCCCGCCCAGCGCGGCGCAGTCACTCTCGATCTCCACGCCGAACTCCAGCCCCTCGCGGACGCTCATGATCGCCACGCCGTGGACGCCGATCGCGCCGCTGACGATGACGACGTCGCCGGGGACGACACGCTGCGGGCGCAGGTCCACGCCCGCCGGGATGAGGCCGATCCCCGCGGTGTTGATGAAGACGCCGTCTCCGTGGCCGGCCTCGACGACCTTGGTGTCCCCGGTCACGACCTCGACACCCGCGGCGCGGGCGGCCGCGCCCAGCGCCTCGGCCACCCGCGCGACGACGGAGACCTCGACGCCCTCCTCCAGGATGAACCCGCAGGACAGGTACGCGGCCCGGGCGCCGCTCATGGCCAGGTCGTTGACGGTGCCGTTGACCGCGAGGTCGCCGATGCTGCCGCCGGGGAAGAACAACGGCCGCACTACGAAGGAGTCGGTGGAGAAGGCAAGCCGGACGCCACCCAGCGAGACCGCCGCGGAGTCGCCCAGCTGCGACAGCGCCGGTCCGCCGAAGGCGGGCGCGAAGACGTGCTGGACCAGCTCGGCGGACAGCGCGCCGCCACCGCCGTGGCCCATCACCACCCGGGGGTGGTCGCGCAGCGGAGCAGGGCAGGTCCACGCCGTGAGGTCCGGTGCGCCGGTCGTGGTGGTCTCAGACAACGGGGCTCGCCTCCAGCGGGCTTGCGTTCGGGATGTCCAGCCGCCGGTAGAGGTAGTAGGCGGCGCACGCACCCTCGCTGGAGACCATGGTGGCCCCGAGGGGGTTGCGGGGGGTGCAGGTGGTGCCGAAGGCCTCGCACTCGTGGGGCTTCAGCAGGCCCTGCAGGACCTCGCCGCTGCGGCACTCGGCGGGCTCACGGGTGTCGATGCCGGTCACCGAGAACCGGTGCTCGGCGTCGTGGTCCCGGTACCGGGGGGACAGCCGCCAGCCGCTCTGCGGAATGACGCCGATGCCGCGCCACGCCCGGTCGGTCACCTCGAAGACGTCCTCCAGCATGGCCAGTGCCGCCGGATTGCCCCCCGGCCGTACAGCACGCGGATAGGCGTTGTCGACGGTGTGCTCGCCCCGCTCCAGCTGCTGGACGGTCCGGCGTACGCCTTCGAGGATGTCCAGCGGCTCGAAGCCGGTCACCACGATCGGGACCCGGTACCTTTCGGCCAGCTCCGGGTACTCCCCGATGCCCATGACGCTGCACACATGGCCGGCGGCGAGGAACGCCTGCACCCGGCAGTCCGGCGACTGCATGATCGCCTCGATCGCCGGGGGCACCCGCACGTGGGAGACCAGCAGGCTGAAGTTCTTGATGCCGAGCTTGCGTGCCTGATACACCGTCATGGCGTTGGGCGGCGCGGTGGTCTCGAAGCCGATGCCGAAGAACACGACCTCCCGGTCCGGATTCTGCTGGGCGGTCCGCAGGGCGTCGAGCGGTGAGTAGACGACCCGTACGTCGCCGCCCTCGCTGCGGACCCGGAAGAGGTCACGGCCGGTGCCCGGGACGCGGAGCATGTCGCCGAAGGAGCAGAAGATGACGTCGGGGCGGGAGGCGATCTCCAGGGCCTTGTCGATGACCTCCAGCGGGGTGACGCACACCGGGCAGCCCGGCCCGTGGATCAACTCCACCTGATCCGGCAGAAGTTGGTCGATACCGTGCCGGATGATGGTGTGCGTCTGGCCGCCGCAGACCTCCATCAGCGCCCACGGCCTGGTCACGGTGGCGTGGATGTCGTCGAGCAGCCGGCGGGCCAGCTCGGGGTCCTGGAACTCGTCGATGTACTTCACTTCTGCGCCTCCTGCGGTGCGTCGCTGCCGCCGCCGGGCCAGGGCGATCCGCCCGCCTCGGCGGCCAGTTCCCACGGGTCGCCGAACTCCTCCTGGAGCAGCCCGAGTTGCGAGAACAGCTCCAGGGTCTGTTTGGCCGACTCCTCGTCCAGGCGTTGCAGGGCGAATCCCACGTGGACGATGGCGTACTCGCCGACCTGGAGGTCCGGCAGGTACTCCAGGCACACCTCCTTGACCACGCCGCCGAAGTCGACGGTGGCCATGCGGGTGCCGTCCCGTTCCTCGATGTCCAGAACTCTGCCGGGTACCGCCAGGCACATGGGGGTTCTCCTCGCTGTGGGTGGTGCGTTGTCAGTCGGTGGCGCGCGCCGCCACGAGGACCTGGCCGAGCGCCAGTCCCCCGTCGTTGGGGGGCACCTGGTGATGGCGCAGGACGGTGAAGCCGTCGTCCCGCAGCGTTTTCGCGCAGGCGGAGGACAGCAGCGTGTTGGCGAACACCCCGCCGGTCAGAGCGACGGTGTCCAGGCCGTGCCGCTCGCGGGCCAGGGCGCAGGTCCTGCCGACGAGTCCGGCGACCGCCGCGTGGAAGCGAGCCGCGATGACCTCCGGCGGGGTGCCCGCGCGCAGGTCGTCGACGGCCGCCGCCAGTACGGGTGCCGGGTCGGCGGTCATCGCCGCCGGGGCCCCGGCTGCGGGGGGCCGCAGCGGGAAGTCGTAAGCCGGTCCGCTGTTCCCGTCGGCGGTCAGGGCCGCGGCTTCGAGTTCGACGGCGGCCTGGGCCTCGTATCCCGCCCGGTGGCACACGCCCGCGAGGGAGGAGACGGCGTCGAACAGCCGGCCCATGCTGGACGTGGGCACGCAGTTCAGGTTCCGCTCCAGCTGACGGTCCAGCAGCCGGCTCTCGTCGGGAGGGCACGCCGCCATGCAGGGCAGATCCGGCGTCCAGTCGATGCCCGCCGCGCGCAGATGGGCCAGCGCCATGCGGTACGGGCGGCGTACGGCGGCGTCACCGCCCGGCAGCGGGACGTACGCGAGGTGGGCGAAGCGCGCGTATCCGTCGTAGTCCGCGAGCAGGAACTCCCCGCCCCACACCGCCTCGTCGTCGCCGTATCCGGTGCCGTCGAAGGCGACGCCGATGACCTGGCGGCCGCCGTCGAGGCCGTGTTCCGCCATGGCGGCGGCGATGTGCGCGTGATGGTGCTGTACGCGGACGACCGGGCGTCCGTCGGCGTGACGCAGGGCCCACTGGGCGGAGCGGTAGCCGGGGTGCTGGTCGGCGGACAGGACTCCGGGGCGCACCCCGGTGATGGTTTCCAGCTGGTGTTCGGCGCGTTCGAAGGCCTGTTGGGTGGCGAGGTCGTCCATGTCCCCGATGTGGGCGGACAGCCAGGCCCGGCGTCCCTCGGCGAGGCAGAACGCGTTCTTCAGGTCGCCCCCGGCGGCGAGCGACGGCCGCACCGGCACGGGCAGCGTGATCGGCAGCGGGGCGTAGCCGCGCGCACGGCGTACGATCAGCCGCTCCCCGTCGCAGACCCGCACCACGGAGTCGTCGCACGGCACATGGATCGGGCGGTCGTGCGTCAGCCAGGCGTCGGCCAGGTGCGCCAGCCGGTCCAGGGCCTCGGCGTCGTCGGTGACGATGGGCTCCCCGGCCAGGTTTCCACTGGTCATCACCAGCAGGCGCGGTCCGGGCGGATCACCGGGCAGGCCGAGCAGGAGATGGTGCAGGGGCGTGTACGGGAGCATCACGCCCAGGTCGGGGCTGCCGGGGGCAACGGCTTCCAGGACGGCTTCGGCCCGGCGGCGCAGCAGCACGATGGGCCGTACGCCGCCGGTGAGCAACTCCCGTTCCTCGGGCCCGACATGCGCCAGCTGCTCGACCTCGGCGAGGTCCCGGGCCATCAGGGCGAACGGCTTGTCGCCCCGGGCCTTGCGGCGCCGCAGCAGCTCCACGGCCCGGGAGTTGGCCGCGTCGCAGGCGAGGTGGTAGCCGCCGAGGCCCTTCAGGGCGAGGATCGCGCCGTCGGACAGAAGACGGCGGGCCTCGGCGACCGGGTCGACCGCGGCCGGTCCGGACGTGGGCAGCAGCCGCAGGCGCGGTCCGCAGTCGTGGCAGGCGACCGGCTGGGCGTGGAAGCGGCGGT
Organism: Streptomyces sp. NPDC059373; assembly: GCF_042751495.1. Classification (NCBI taxonomy): domain Bacteria; kingdom Bacillati; phylum Actinomycetota; class Actinomycetes; order Kitasatosporales; family Streptomycetaceae; genus Streptomyces; species Streptomyces sp. NPDC059373. The sequence continues at coordinate 187,066 of NZ_JBHYXC010000006.1, forward strand.
CCGCCGGGTCGGCGTACTCGCTGGCGCAGGCGACGCACATCGGGAAGCGGGCCATGGTCGTGTGGGCGCGGTCGTACGGCAGTCCGGTGACGATGGTGAACCGGGGTCCGCAGTGCGTACAGGTGATGAAGGGGTGGCGGTGGCGCCGGTCGGCGGGGTCGGCCAGTTCACTCAGGCAGTCGGCGCAGGTGGCCACGTCCGGGGAGACCAGCGTGCGGGCCGGGCCGTCCGTACGGGAGGCCACGATGGCGAACCCGGCGCCGCCCTCGGGGGCGAGCTCCCGGTGGTCGACGGACTCCACCATCGCCAGCGGTGGCGCGCCCGCCACGATCCGGTCGCAGAACAGCGTCACGGCGGCCGCCGCGCCCTCGACCTCCGCGACCACTCCCTCACCGGTGTTGGTGACATGCCCGGCCAGCCCAAGGCCGGTGGCGAGGGTGTACAGGTACGGCCGGAAGCCGACGCCCTGCACGACGCCCCGCACGGTGACGCGCCGGCGCAGCGTCGTCTCGACCAGGGCGGCGCCGGGCTGAGGGGTGGTCACGGCCGGGTCTGCGCCACGGCGGCGTGCGTGTGCGACGGGGCGTCGGGCGTAGGCGCATGCGTATGCGTATGCGCGGGTGGGGCGGCCATGACCGGCACGTGGCCGGCGACGCCGTCCCCGGCGGCCAGTGCCCGGTCGAGCAGGATGCCCAGTCCCTCTCCCCGGCGCGCGGAGGTCAGGATGACCTCGACGCCGGGGTTGACCTGCTGGACGTTGGCGCGGAAGGCCGCCTCGTCGAAGTCGACGGCGTCGGCGATGTCGGTCTTGGTGACGACCACCAGGTGCGCGAGTCCGAAGGCGGCGGGGTACTTCAGCGGTTTGTCCTCGCCCTCGGTCACCGAGGCGAGCACCACCCGCAGCGACTCCCCGAGGTCGTACGAGGCCGGGCAGACGAGGTTGCCGACGTTCTCCACGAACAGCAACCGGGTCCCCTCGGGCAGCCACCCGTCCAGGTGGCCGCCCAGCATCCCGGCCTCCAGGTGGCACAGCCCATCGGTGAGCACCTGCTTGACCGGGACGCCGGAGCGGGCCAGGCGCAGCGCGTCGTTCTCGGTGGCGAGGTCGGCGGTGAGCGCGGCGACCGGCACTCCCCGCTCGCGCGCCAGGACCAGTTCGCGTTCCAGAAGGGCGGTCTTCCCGCTGCCGGGGCTGGAGAGGAGGTTGACGACGGTGGTGCCGCGGGCTGCCAGTTCCGTGCGCAGGGTCTGCGCTGACGCGTCGTTCTTGGCGAGTACGGCCTGCTGCAGATCGACCACTCGGCACATGGTTCAGCGCTCCTCGGAGATCGGTTCGCGGGTGCGTTCGTGCGGCCGGCCGTCCTCCCAGCGCACGCTGACGATCTGCAGCTCGCGGCCCGAGAGCAGTTCGGCGGTCGCCTCGCCGCACACCGGGCAGCTCAGCCGCGGCGGCATGCCGACGGCCCATTCGTCCGCGCAGGGCGCGCAGCGGGCGCGGGCCGGAACGGATTCGGCGACGAGTTCGGCGCCTTCCAGGACGGTCCCGGCGCAGGCCAGTTCGAAGCAGAAGGACAGCGCGTCGGGGACCACCCCGGCCAGTTCGCCCACCTGGAGCCGGACGCTGCTGACCGCCGTGGCGCCGGCCGTCCGCGCCGCCTCCTCCACCTGGCCGACGACGGCCATGGCGATGGACATCTCGTGCATCGGTCTCCGTCCGGTGCGGTCGGTCCGCCGGGCTCCATTACACGGCGGGCCCCGGGGGCCGGAGAGCTGGCACGCCGACACGGCAGCACGGGGTACACCGTTCGGTGCAGCGGAGCGGCGTCACATTCTGCGGATCCGCAGGTAGCGCTTGAGGTCGGGCACGGCCGCCGCCGCGAGGGCGCCGAGAGCGGCGAGTGCGGCCGCGGCCGCACCGCCGGTGATGACCATCTTCTTCATGGGGGTGTTCCTCTCGATCAGTTCCGTCAGTTCCGTCGGGTCCGTCAGCTCGTGGCCGGTCCGGCCACGGCACGCGGCGCGGGCGCCTCCTGCTCCTCGTCCCGCAGAATGCGCAGGACCAGCCGTACGGCGTCGGGCACCGCCCGGGCCACCGGCGTGCTCAGGCCGATGCCCTCCTCGACGTCGGCCGGCTCGCAGCCCACCACCACCGTGCGCCGGGGCGGGGTCGCGCCGGTGCCGGCGCACAGGGTGTCCAGGAGGGCCAGGACCGCGTCGGGGGTCATCCGGTGGCCGTCGAGCACGGCGCCCGGGGGCTGCGTGCCCCCGGTGCCGCCGGACGGGCCCGCCTCGATCAGGTAGAGCGTGCCGGGGGCGCCGCCGCGGGCGGTGGCGTCGATCAGGACGAGCGTGTCGTATCCGTCGAGGAGTTGGTAGGCGAGGTGTACGCCCCGCACGCCGATGTCGACCACTTCGACATGCCCGGGCAGTAACTGCGTGGCCAGCCGCCGTGCCGTTTCGACGCCGAATCCGTCGTCGCCGAGGAAGATGTTGCCGACCCCGGCGACCAGGATCCTGGGGGTCTTGTCCGTCGGTTCCGTGGGTGGGCTCACGCGTCCTCCAGGGAAGTCAGGGGGGCGACCTCGTCGGGCTGGAAGTACCGGAACCGTCCCTGCTCGCGCAGGATGTCGGCGCCCGGGTCGCCCTCCACGGTCACGGCGAGGTGCACTCCCCCGTCCACGTCGTGCAGGACCGCCTCGACGTGGGCGCTGCGGCCGTGGAGGAAGAGGTCCTGGGCGTCGGTGCGCCGCAGGCCGGGCCGCAGCAGGACGCGGCTGCCCGCGCCCACGGACTGACCGTCCACCAGGATCCGGTCGCGCAGCGGGTCGACGGAGGCGTCGGCCGCCGGGTCCCACCAGGGGGTGTCGGGGCGGACCACGCCCGGCCCGTCCGGCAGCTCGGCGATGTCCTCGGGGCCTGTCCGGGACGCCGTGGCACCCGGTTCGGTGACCTCCCGCAGGGCCCGTACGGCGCCGTGCAGGCGCTCCAGGACCTCGGGGGGCATCGAGTCGGCCAGGTCGATCACGGCGGCCGCCCGGTCGTCGGTGCCCCGGGCCTCGCGCTTCTCCTGGTCGGTGAGGGCCGCGGTGCGCAGCGCGAGGATCTCGTCGATCTCGGTGGAGTCGTACAGCGCCCCTGGGCTCTCCGGGGCGATGGCGGGGTGGTCCTCCAGGATGATCGGGGAGGACAGCACCAGGTCCGTACGGCCGGGTTCACCGGCGAGCACCGGCCAGGTGTGCAGATTCCGGCAGGAGGCGACCGCGCCCTTGGCCCACTCGGGCGGGTCGGTCATCGACAGGAACGAGCCGGCGCCGAGCCCCAGCATGAGGTGGCCGGCGACCAGCGCGTGGGCCAGGGCGGCGTCGCGGTCGGCACCGGGGCCGTCCGGCGCCCAGGTGCTGGTGTTCTCCACGACGGCGGTCAGCCGCATCGTGCGGTAGGGGCCGCCGATCTCACCGGCCGACAGCCGCAGGACACCGTTGACCTCCTCGCGACGGCGGACCAGCCGGCCCACCTGCCGGCCGTCCGCGTCGAGGACCGGCTCGGTCTCCTCGCGTGCGGCACGGGTGAAGGGGACGGTGATTCCGTCGCCGGCCAGCTCGTCCACGGATGCGAGCACCGTGACCCGTTCCTCGGCGCCCTCGTCCCAGGGCACGATGACGCGGTCGGGCAGGTGCAGTTCGTCGACGGTCTCGAAGGTCCCGTCCTCCCGCGCCTGTTGGACCGTACGGCGCTGGGCGTGCAGGAAGCGCAGCTCGGCCGCCACCGTCGCGCCCGCCTTGGGTTCCATCAGGCATTCGGTGTGCTGGAACTCGTGCTCGTCGTGCTCGGCGCCCCAGGCGGGCGGTACGAGCACGCCGAACTGCCAGCGCAGCCGGTTCTTGGCCGCCGAGGCGCGGTACGGGTACAGCACATAGCCCTCGAAGAGGACGGCGTCGGCGACCTGCCGGGCGACGGCGAAGCGGGCTTCCAGCTCCGGGGTGAGTTCGGAGGTCGTCACGGCGCCGTCCTCTCGGTGACCCGCGACGCGGCGACGCGTGACAGGGCGGCGCGGGCCGGCGGCGGGGAATCCGGGAGTTCGGCGCCGTCCAGCAGCGCCTGTACGGTCGCCTCCCAGGACGGCAGTGCCCGCCCCGAGCGGAAGGCGAGCAGCGCGATCATCGTCTCGCGGGGCAGCCGGAGCCAGCCGCAGCCGGGGAAGTGCTGCTCGACCATCTCCTGCCACACCGCCACCGGCATCCGGCAGGTCGCCTCCCGGTCCCAGGGCACCGGTTCGACGCGGAAGCCGGCGGCTCCGGTGAAGGCGGTGCCGGAGAAGAGCATGAGCAGCGGCACGTCACCGGCCACCAGAGCGTCGGCGTACCGGGTCGCGGCGACGTCCATGTCGTAGGTGCAGGGCACGACGAGGTCGGTCTCGGTCTCCCCGGTGAAGCCGGGGACCATGAGCGGGACCATTGCGAACTGCACCGGCTGGAGGGTGCTGCCCCAGCGCGAGCGCTCACCGAAGAGGTCCCCCAGCGCCTCGGCCTCCGCGGGTTCGTAGGCGCGCCGGGCCGGCTCGACACGGATCTGGCAGCGCAGCATGAGGGCGTGCACCGGGGAGTCCCCGGACGCGGTGATGCGCAGCCGGAAGACCAGGGTGGGTCCGGCGGCGTACGGGTCGGCGCGTACGCCGGTGCAGGTGAAGGAGAACTCCGTCACGGCCGCTTCCCCTTCCCCGGCACGCGGGCGAGCCGCCCGACGTGTTCGAAGAACGCGTCCAGGTCGGCCCGGGCCTCCGCCCCGCCGTCGAATCCCTGCCAGAGCAGTCGCATCCGGCCGACCAGCTCGTAGCAGATGTCGATGGGGACGAGATAGCACTCGACGCGTCCGTTGGAGCGGCGCAACAGCAGGGCCTCCACGTCGGGTTCGAGCAGTTCGGCCAGGGGGCTGCCGCCGAGCACGGCCTGCCAGGTCGAGTCGTCGAGTTCGCTTTCGGTGGCGCCGGCCGGGCTGGGGTAGAGCGCGACCAGCCGGTCCAGCGCGGCGTTGCGGAAGAAGAAGGCCACGCCGACCGGGATCTGCAGGAGTTCCCACGCGCCGTCGTCGAGGCGGTGGTCGGGGTCGGCCAGGTACCGGTCGGGAACGGTCCGAAAACGGCCGTGCGCGGCGCCCGGCGCCTCGAAGAGCATGGCGCAGGGCGTGCACGCGCAGGCCAGTGAGCGCTTCTCGGTGTCCACCAGGTGCCGGTGGTTGCCCTCGGCCACCGGCACACCGCAGAGTTCACATCGCTCCTGCCGGGGCGGACGCGGCCCGGCGAACCGGCGCAGGCCCCGGGGTCCGGGGGCCGGGGCGGGGCGCTGCGGCCACGCCTGCGATGAGCTCACGGCGCCTCCACCGGGGACGGCCGGCCGATCTGGAGCAGCACCGGCTCCGGCTCGGCCGCCACCGTTTCCAGCTCCACCGCGGTCACTTCCGGCGCGAAGCAGGCCAGGGCGTCCCGCACCTCCTGCTGGACGGCCCCGCCGGTGCTGCCGCAGCCGCACCCTCCGCCGGCGGCGGACCGCAACCGCAGGGTGCCGGTGGTCTCGTCGAACTCCGCCACCTCGACGGCGTGTTGGCGTACGGTCTCCAAAGCCCGCGCGATCCGGCTGTCCCGGTCCTCGGGGTGCAGCTCGTGCAGGACCAGCAGGCTGGAGACCAGCTCGTCGCCAAGGAGCTCGGCCGGCGGTCCGGCGTCGAGCAGCTCGATGATCCGGGCCAGCCCCGCGCCGTAGAAGTCCATGAGGACGCGCACCAGTTCCTCGGCCGCCGCGGCGACCTCGCGGTCCCCGGTGGCGGCGAGTCGGTCCAGTACCTCTTCGACGCGCCGCCCGGCCTGCTCGGCGGTCATCGCGGTCATCGCGCTCATCCGGCCAGACCGCTCAGGCCGGTGGGCATGTGCATCTTCTGCACGGTCTTGCCCTCGCCGACGTACATGTGGACGCCGCAGGGCAGGCAGGGGTCGAAGCTGCGCACGGCGCGCATGATGTCGATGCCCTTGAAGTTCTCCGGCGGGTTCTCCTCGAAGATCGGCGTGTTCTGCACCGCGTCCTCGTACGGGCCGGGGGTGCCGAAGGTGTCCCGGGTGCTGGCGTTCCACGGGGTCGGGGGGTAGGGGTGGTAGTTGGCGATCTTCCCGTCCCGGATCACCATGTGGTGCGAGAGGACGCCGCGTACCGCCTCGGTGAAGCCGACGCCGATGCTCTCGTCCGGCACCTCGAACTTCTCCCAGGTCTGGGTGCGTCCGGCGCGGACCTCCTCCAGGCCCTTCTCGGCGAAGTGCAGCGCGATGGCCGCCGTGTACGCCTGGAAGTAGGTGCGGGCGCGGTTGCGTTCCAGCGCGTTGCTCCACTTCGGGATCTTCCACTCGAACCTGGTCTCGGGCTTGGTCATGGTGCGCGGCAGGTTGATGACGACGCTGTGACCGGTGGCCTTGACGTATCCGGTGTCGACCAGACCGGACAGCGCGGTGGACCACAGGCGGGCGATGGGGCCGCCGCCGGTGTCGAGCGCCAGGTAGTCCTTGCCGTCGAACCAGCGGGGGGACATCACCCAGCTGTAGTTGCCGTTGAAGTCGCGCTTCTGCGGGGCGGGGATGGTGTGCTGGTTCCACGGGTGCCGGGGGTCGACCGGGTTGCCGAGCGGGTCATGGGTGACGAACTGCTCCTGGCCCTCCCAGTCCTCGTAGTAGGAACTGCCCAGCAGGATCCGGATGCCGAGGTTGATCTCGGTGAGGTCGTTGGTGACCAGCTTGCCGTCGACGACGATGCCGGGGGTGACGAACATCCGCCGGCCCCAGTCGGTCATGTTGGCGTAGGTGAAGTCGCAGTACTCGGGGTCGTTGAGCGCTCCCCAGCAGCCGAGCATCACCCTGCGGCGGCCGACCTCCTCGTACCCGGGCAGGGCCTCGTAGAAGAAGTCGAACAGGTCGTCGTGCAGGGGCACGACCCGCTTCATGAACTCCACGTAGCGCATGAGGCGGCTGAGGTAGTCCGTGAAGAGCTGGACGGAGGCGATGGTGCCGACACCGCCCGGGTAGAGGGTGGAGGGGTGCACATGGCGGCCCTCCATGAGACAGAACATCTCCCGGGTGTAGCGGCTGACCTGGAGGGCCTCGCGGTAGAACTCGCCCTCGATGGGGTTGAGGGAGCGCATGATGTCGGCGATCGTGCGGTAGCCGTGCTCGCCGGCGTGCGGTGCCTCGGTGCGCTCGGCCAGCTCCAGGACGCCCGGGTTGGTCTCGCGGACCATCTTCTCGCAGTAGTCGACCCCGACCAGGTTCTCCTGGAAGATGTTGTGGTCGAACATGTACTCCGCCGACTCGCCCAGGTTGATGATCCACTCGGCGAGGTGCGGCGGCTTCACGCCGTAGGCCATGTTCTGCGTGTACACCGAACAGGTGGCGTGGTTGTCGCCGCAGATGCCGCAGATGCGGCTGGTGATGAAGTGCGCGTCGCGGGGGTCCTTGCCGCGCATGAAGACGCTGTAGCCGCGGAAGACCGACGAGGTGCTGTAGCACTCGGCGACCCTCTTCTGCTTGAAGTCGATCTTCGTGTGGATGCCGAGGCTGCCCACGATCCGGGTGATCGGATCCCAGGCCATCTCCACCAGGCCGCTGCCGTCGCCGGCCGCCTTCGTCTTCGGTGCCATTGTCTGTGGTGCCCTTCCTCAGGCGGAATGTCGGATGGTCGCGGTGCTGGAGGGTGTGCGGGAGCGAGCCGATCACCAGGGCGGTCGGTAGCCGGTGGTCAACTGGTCACCGGTGTGGCGCCACTTGGGCTCCTTGTCCACGGTCTTGGCGGTGATCGACCGCAGCTTGCGGATCACAGCGCCGTACGCGCCGCTGGCGGAGCTGGAGACCTTGCCGCCGGGCGGTTCGTCCATGAACGGCATGAACTTGTCGGGGAAGCCGGGCATCGTGCAGGCGATGCAGATACCGCCGACATTGGGACAGCCGCCGATGCCGTTCATCCAGCCACGCTTGGGCACGTTGCACTTGACGACGGGGCCCCAGCAGCCGAGCTTGACCAGGCACTTGGGCGAGTCATACGAGAGCGCGAACTGGCCCTGCTCGTAGTAGCCGGCCCGGTCGCAGCCCTCGTGCACGGTGGCGCCGAACAGCCAGGTCGGACGCAGCTTGTCGTCCAGCGGGATCATCGGCGCGGACCCGGCCGCCTGGTAGAGCAGGTAGGTCAGGGTCTCCGAGAAGTTGTCCGGCTGGATCGGGCAGCCGGGCACACAGACGATCGGGATGCCCGCCTTGGACTTCCAGTCCCATCCCAGGTAGTCGGGCACACCCATGGCACCGGTCGGGTTGCCGGCCATCGCGTGGATGCCGCCGTAGGTGGCGCACGTGCCGATGGCGACGACGGCCAGGGCCTTGGGCGCCAGCCGGTCGATCCACTCACTGGTCGTGATGGGCTGGCCGGTCTCCGGGTTGTCGCCGAAGCCGCACCAGTAGCCCTCTCGCTTGATCGACTCGTTGGGGACGGACCCCTCGACGACCAGGACGAAGGGGTCGATCTCGCCGCGCTCGCCCTTGAAGAACCACTCGATGAACGTGTCGGCGCCACCCACCGGACCGCACTCGAAGTCGATCAACGGCCAGTGGACCGCGATCTTGGGCAGACCGGGCAGCACGCCGAGCACGATCTCCTCGATGCTGGGCTGCATGGCGGCGGTCAGCGCCACGGAGTCGCCGTCGCAGCTCAGACCCGCGTTGATCCAGAGGATGTGGATCGGGGACTCTTCCTGTTCGGCCGCGCCGGACGCGCCCACTGTGTCGACCGTGGTCGGCGTTGCTGCATCCACGGGGATGCCTCCTCTGGGAGGTGAACAACGAAGCCTGCATTTCGACGTACTGCTCTCTTGCTAACAGCCCTCCGGGCCCGGTGCGGCCTCACGGAGAGCCATTACGGTGACGCTGTCGCCCGGACGGCGCGCAGCCTCCCCGGGCCTCCCCGGGAGCGCCGCGGCCAGGTGCGGCGGGGTGCCGGCCGACGGTTCCTTGCGGACGAAGGCGCGGCGCAGGGCGTGGTACGTCGCGTCCGGGTCGAAGAAGACGCGGTGCATCCGGGCCAGCTCCTCCTGCCGGTACGAGGCCAGCGGCCGGACCGTCTCGTCGCGCTCCCGGTCGGCCTTCTTGGCGGCGACCCGCGCCTGCGTGGCGGGCATCGAGGCCAGCCGTACGGCCGTCCCGGCGACCTCCGCGGCGAAGTCCTGCGGCCCGCATGCGACCAGTCGGTCCACGAGCCCGAGCCGCTGCGCGGTCACCGCGCTCACCGGCAGGGCCTCCCGCATGAGCCGGTCGGCCGTGTCGGTGCCCACCCGGCGCGGGAGGGTGTACGTCCAGCACTCCGAGCCGTACAGCCCCATCAGGCGGTAGTGCGGGTTCAGCACCGCGCCGGACCTGCACCACACCTCGTCCGCCGCCAGGGCCAGCATCACCCCGCCCGCGGCGGCGTTACCGCCCAGGGCGGAGACCACGAGGCGGTCGGTGGTCGTGAGGACGGCCTCCACCAGGTCGTCCATGGCGTTGATGTTGGCCCAGGACTCCTCGCCGGGGTCGGCGGCCGCCTCGATGACGTTGAGATGGATGCCGTTGGAGAAGAAGTCCGGGGTGCCGCCCAGCACCAGCAGCGAGGTGGGCCGGGAGCACGCCGCCCGGTAGGCGTCCAGCAGGCGCCGGCACTGCGCCGTGCTCATCGCGCCGCCGGGGAAGGAGAAGGACAGGAAGCCGGCCTGGCCGTCCTCCCGGTAGCGGATGTCGCTCCAGGTACGGCGCCGCCCGTCCGGGTGCGGCGGCGCCGGGCTCTCGGGAAGCTCCGGCAACCGGTCGGCGAGCGCCGTGGTGGCCGGCAGTTTGAAGGTGGCGGGGCCGCCCGGCCGGCGCCGGGGCCGCAGCTCCGGAATCCACACCGCCCCGTCGGTGGTGGCCCGGCAGACCGCGCCGTCCCGGGTGGCCAGCAGCTCGCCGGGGCGGCCGCGCAGGGTGTCCTCCGGGTGACCGCCGTGCAGATACCAGTCGGCGCCCAGCAGTTCGTCCAGCACGCCGGGCTGCGAGTCGGCCGCGCGCAGCTTGCGCAGCACCGTGTCGGTGGAGTCCGACTCCCAGTGGATCCGCCGCAGCCGCTGGTCGGCGTACGGCCGGACCTGTACGTCGGCCGCGTCGGCGCCGCCGCCCTGGGCCCGGGGGGTGAACGTGCCCGAGGCGAAGCGGTCGACGGCCAGCAGCACCGCCGCCATCGCGGCGTCGGAGATCTCGTTCCGGTACAGGTCGCTCTTGCCCACCGGCGGCACCGGGCAGGCGACCGTCGCCCACACGTCGCCGGCGTCCATCTCCGCGTCGGCCTGAAGGACGGTCACGCCCCACTCGGTCGCGTTCTCGTGGATCGCCCAGTCGAGGGAGGACGGCCCGCGGTCGCCGAGCGGCCCGGGGTGGACGATGAGGCAGGTGTGCGCCGCCCACACCTCCCGGGGGATGGCCGTCTTCAGCATCGGAGCGACGATCAGCTCCGGCTCGTACCGGCGAACCGCGGCCCGCAGGCCCTCCCCGTGCGGTGCGAGCTCGACGGACACGGTGTGGCCGCGGTCGCGCAGTTCGGCGTGGACCCGCTGCGTCAGGCTGTTGAACGCGCTCGCGACAAGCAGGACCTGCATGGCGTCCCTCCCACGTACCGGCAGCTCACAGCCGGGACCCGTCCGGCCGCCTGCGATCGTCGACCACCCGGACCGGACCCTGCCGGTGCCGGGCCGTCACGTCACTCGAAAGCGAGCACTTCGGCGCCCAGTCGGCGGCGGGACCGCGACGCGACGGGCTGAACGCAGTTCACCCGTTCCGGACCACCACGTATCTGGTCCGGACCCTTGGCGTGCCCTCGCGGCCGCCCGTCGAATCAGTCCTCTGTGCGTGGCGGACCCTCCCCCGCCACGCACAGAGCCCCTTCGTTCCGGCCCCGTCCCGCTACGGGCGGGCGGACCTGTTGCGGCTGATGGCGAACCCGGCCGCGAGCAGACCCAGGACGCCGACGACGAGCCCGGCGATCCCCAGGCCGCGGGCGGTGGAGTCGCTGGTCGCTGTCGCCACGGCGGCGGAGGTGGCAGGGGTCTTGGATACGGCGGACGAGGCCACCGGTGCTGCGGCCTTGGTGAGTTCCAGGACCGGGGCGGGGCTTTCCGGCTCGGCCTGGCCGGCCTGGGACTCCTCGATCCAGCGGACGATCTTGCCGTCGGAGTAGGTCTGCAGGGTCTTGAAGGTCAGCTGGTCGGTGTCGTCGGGGAGTTGGCCGAAGGCGACGTTGAAGTCCTGGTACTGGCCGGGCTTGATCTCGCCCTTGGTCCAGGTGATCTCGGAGACGGCTTCGCTGATGGTGCCGTCATCGGTCTTGATGGGGGTCTTGAGCCTGGTGGTCTTCACGTCGGCGGTCCAGCCCGCCTCGGGCGTGACGAGCACCGAGAGGATGGGGTGGTCGGTCGGCAGGAAGACCTGGACCTTGGTGGTGCCGGCGGTGTCCTCCTCGTTGGGAACCCGGAAGGTGAGGGTGCCGTCCGTGGCGCCCCTCTCGTAACTGCCGGGGTGGACGGTCACATGGGCGAAGGCCGCACCCGCGGCGGCCAGGACTCCGGTCGCGGCGAGGGTGCTGACGAGGGCGGTTCGGCGCAGGGCGCGGCGGACGGTGGTGAGTCTCGGGGACATGGGCGGAACTCCGTACTGGTGAAGAAGCGTTGGGGGACGGACGGGTACGGGTTCCTGTCGGCGGTCCACGGCGGGACACGGCATGGCGCAGGAGCAGTTGCCGCAGGGGCCTCGGTCCTGCGGTCGTCCCGTACGGAAGGTCCGCGTACGCGGGGACGGGCAGCGTGCTCCTCGGCGCCCGGCACCGGACGACCCTGCGCAGGAGGGACCACAGCGCGGCCTCCCCGCGCCGCAGCCACCACGAGGCGATGAGGGCGGCGACCAGGTGTGCCACCAGGGCGTGGTGGCCGGCCGGATACGCGGCGGCATCAGGCATACGCATGCCCGCCATCGGCATCGTCCCGGGCCCGGACCGGGCGGTGTCGAAGGCCAGGTGCAGGCCGGCCTGGGTGGCGAGCATCGCGGCGGTGATGGCGGGCAGCGACCGCTCCCGGCCACCGAACACGCAGCCGAGCAGGAACACCGCGAGGAAGGCGGTGCCGCTCGCCCCCGGCGGCGGCACCGCGCCCGCGGCCAGCCCGTGGCCGGCGGCGGCCAGCGAGACGCACAGCGCCGCGAAGACCGCCGCGCGCAGGATCCGTACCGCCGGGGAGGCGTTCATGGCCTCGGATACGGCACCGTCCGGTACTGCGTTCACCGTCACCTCGCGGAAGGAGCATACGTGCGCCTGCCGCGCCGGTACGCGATCTCCCCGAGCGCGGCGTCCATGGCCAGGAAGGCGGCCAACGGGAGGCCGAGCAGGGGCACGAACCAGCCGAGCACGGCGATCGCGGCGGCCAACGGGACGAGGACGAGGGGCGGGACCTGGCTCCAGGCGCCGCGCGGGATCGGGCGGCCGAAGGTGGAACCGCGGCCGCGCTGCCACCACATGCGGTAGCCCCACAGGATCAGGGAGATCAGGGCCAGGGCGAGTGCGGCCAGGGCGATCTGGTTGACGATGCCGAAGAGGCTCCCGGTGTGGGCGTCGATGCCCCAGCGGGTGAGCTTGGCGAGGACCGGGTAGTCGGCGAAGCGCAAGGTGTCGGTGACCGTGCCGGTGGTGGGGTCGACGGCGACGGAGTCCTGCTTCTCGGGCCAACTGCGCTGGATCTGCCTGACGACGTACGCCGAACCCGAGTCGGCGGGCGGGACGATCTCCACCGGGTCGGACAGGCCCTGGCTCCGGGCGGTCTCGAGAACGGCGTCGATGCCGACCCCGGCGGCCGTGCCGCTGCCTGCGGCGGCGCCGGGGTGCTCGGCGTGCCCGCCAGCGGCCCGCGCCGTGAGGGACGGGGTGGCCTGCCGCAGCGAGGTGCGCAGGTCGTCGATGCTCGCCCCGGCGTACGTGGACCAGGTCAGGCCGGTCGCCGACAGGAAGAACAGCCCTGCGGCCGCCCATACGCCGGCCGTCCCGTGCAGGGTCAGGGTGCGTCGACGGCCGGTGGCGCCCCGCAGTTTGCGCTGCGTACGGCGGCGGCTGAACCACAGCACCAGGCCGCCGCCGGTGATGACCCACAGCCAACTGGCCGCCAGTTCACTGTAGAGCCGGCCGTTCTCGCCGAGGTGGAGGTTGGCGTGCAGCTCGTCGATCCAGGTGCGCAGCGGCAGGGCGCCGGTGCTGCCGTACTGCTCCAGGGCCCCGCGCACCGCGCCGGTGTACGGGTCGACGAAGACCGCCAGGGTGTGGTCCTCGTCCACACCCGGGACTCCGGACAGCAGCACACGGGTCGTCGCGCCCGCCTCCGGTGAAGGGCGGACCGCACTGACCGTCCCCTCGGGGTGGGCCTCGCGGGCGGCGGCGACCTGCTGCGATATCGGCAGCACGGTCTTGCCGACGGGGACGCGCAACTCATGGGCGTACAGGAGCTTCTCGGCCTGGAAGGACCCGGCGTACAGCAGCCCGGTCGTGGCGGCCACCAGCAGGAAGGGGGCGACCAGCAGTCCCGCGTAGAAGTGCAGCCGCAGCACCAGCGGGCGCAGCGAGGCCCAGGAGGCCCTCCGGGTGGGTGCCGGGCGGGGCCCGGAAGCGTCCGTAGTCGGCGCGACCGGGGGCGGTTCGAGGGCCATCGGCGTTTCTCCTGATGCTGGGCCGGGGACGTACGCCACGGGTGGGGCCGTGGCATTCCAGTAGTCGGACCGCCGGGAGGGCGAGTTCCGGCGGTCCGCCGTGACGCGGGTCACAGCACGTCCGGGCGCGACTGGGCGGCGGACCGGCCCTAGCAGAGGCCGACGTCCGCCGGATGCGGATCGGCCCCCTTCTCCCCTGGACGGAGGGCTGGTGGCACGATGTCGGCCATGACCACCGGGCCTGCGTTCCGCCTTGCGCGCGCCGCGATCTTCGCGGCGGTGTGTGTGGCGACGACGGGGCTGGGGCACGCGCTGATGTCCGAGGCTGTGCCGGGATGGGCGGTGGCGTATGCCTTCGCCGCCACGACCGCCGGTGCGTGGTGGCTCGCCAGTCGGCGGGAGCGGGGCGCGCTGGCGGTGACCGGGGCGACCGTAGTGGCGCAGTTGGCGCTGCACGGGTTGTTCGCGGGTGCGCAGGCTTTCGTGGACGCGCCCGCATCCGCTGACGGTATGTCAGGTACGGGGATGGCGCACATGCGGCACGCCGCCGGACCTGGTTGGTCGGTGGGCATGGTGCTCGCGCACACCCTGGCGGCGCTGGTCTGCGGCCTGTGGTTGTGGCGGGGCGAAGCGGCCGTCTTCCGGGTCGGCCGGGCGCTGGCGGCCTTCGTGTTCGCGCCGTTGCGGCGGGCCCGGCGGGCGCATGACTTCGCCGGTGCGCGGCAGGCGGTCGTACGACGCGGGGTGGCCGCCGGGCGCCTGTTGCTGCCGCCGCACCGGGTGCTGCTGCGGCATGCCGTGTCCCGCAGGGGTCCGCCGGTCGCGCCGGTCTGCTGCTGACCGCCCGGTCCCGCTGGTGTGTGGGTGACGGGCGGAGTCCCGGCGTGCCTGCTCTCAGGGCCGCACCACCCACGTATCCGAAGGACCCTTGTCGATGCCCCCTGCCCTTGTACGGGATCGCACACGCGACGACGAACAGGTCACCCGATGGGCGCTCGCCGCCCGCACGGGCGACCGTGACGCGATCGAGCGCTTCGTACGCGCCACCCACCGCGATGTCTGGCGCTTCGTCGCCCACCTCAGCGCCGACGTGCCCGGCGCCGACGACCTCACCCAGGAGACCTATCTGCGGGCGCTGACCGGCCTGCCGCGCTTCGCCGGCCGCTCCTGCGCACGCACCTGGCTGCTGTCGATCGCCCGACGGGTGGTCGTGGACCGCTACCGTTCGGCGGCCGCCCGGCCCCGTATCGCCGCCAACTGCGACTGGCAGGCCGCGGCGGAGCGTACCCAGTCGCGCGGGCTGCCCGGCTTCGAGGAGGGCGTGGCACTGCTCGACCTGCTGAACGCCCTGGACGCCGCGCGCCGCGAGGCATTCGTCCTCACCCAGCTGTTCGGCCTGCCCTACGCCGAGGCCGCCGACGTGGTCGGCTGCCCGATCGGCACCGTACGTTCCCGCGTGGCCCGGGCCCGCGAGGACCTGACCGCGCTGCTGGCGGCGGCCGCCCACCTCAGTTAGTCGGGCCAACCCTGCCTGTGGTTCCCGGGCCGGCCCGGGAACCACAGGCGGCCGAAGCACGGGGAGGGCACGAGCGCACGCCCGGCCACCCTCGCGCCCCCGCGCCGGGCTGCGGGCGCGCTTCCCGCCCGGACCGTACGGGTAATTGCCGGGCAGTCCGGGCGGCCGGTCATCCCTCCGACCGCCGGAACCGAGCGGGAGGTCGATGACCATGTCCGACATCAATGGCCTGGAGCCGGTGGCCACGTTCTGCGGCGAGTGCAACTGCGGCTGCCCGCAGCTGTTCGTCGACCCCGGCGCCCCGGCCGAGCGACGGGTCGTGCTCACCGACGACTTCGGGCAGCGCGTCCAGATGAGCGCCGACCAGTTCTCCTCCCTGATCGAGGAGGCCAAGGCCGGCAAGCTCGACGGCGTGGCCACCGCCTAGTGCCACTCACGACGGCCCGCACGAATCCGGTGCGGGCCGCCGTGAGTGGTGGGCGAAGGGGTCAGTCGGCCGATCGCAGGGCGGGGATGGCGAGGTCGACCGGTCCCGCGCCCGCACCGCTGCTCTTGCAGGAGTCGTGGCAGTCCTTCTCCAGGCTGCAGCACAGCGAGCAGATCGCGCCCTGGTGGAAGGGGCAGCCCGCGATGTCGGGCCGCTCGAAGTCCTCCGCGCAGACCGTGCAGGTCATGGTCACGGCGGAGAGCAGACCGTCCTCCAGGACCAGGGGCTCGGCCAGGTCGTCGGTGCGGGCGATGTAGTACTTGCCCTTGGTGAGCACCGCGAACAGCGGCGAGAGCGCCATCGCGATGAACAGGGCGATGAAGGGCGAGAAGGCCTTGCCGTAGTCGCCGAAGGCGTTGAAGTACGCGGCGATGGAGATCGCGGAGGCGATGAGCATCGAGCCGAAGCCGACCGGGTTGAAGTTGTACAGGTGGGCCCGCTTGAACTCGATGTACGAAGGGCTCAGCTTCAGCGGCTTGTTGATGACGAGGTCGGCGACGACGGCGCCGATCCAGGCGATGGCGACGTTGGAGTAGAAGCCCAGCACCGTGTTGAGGAACCCGAAGACGCCGCCTTCCATCAGGGCGAGCGCGATACCGACGTTGAGGAAGATGTAGACGACGCGCCCGGGGTGCCGGTGGGTCAGCCGGGAGAAGAAGTTGGACCAGGACAGGGAGCCGGAGTAGGCGTTGGTGGTGTTGATCTTGATCTGGGACAGGATGACGAAGAAGGTGGCCAGGCCGAGCGCGACCGGCGCGGCGAAGGTCTTGAAGCCGGAGACGTACTGCTGGATCGGCTCGTTGGCCTTGGCCAGGCCGACGCTGCCGGCGATGTAGAAGGCCAGGAAGGCGCCACCGATCTGCTTGGCCGCACCGAGAACCACCCAGCCGGGGCCGGCGGACAGCACCGCACCCCACCACTTCTTCGCGTTCTGCGGGGTCTTGTCCGGCATGAAGCGCAGGTAGTCGACCTGCTCGCCGATCTGGGCGATCAGGGACAGGGCGACACCGGCGCCCGCACCGACGCCGAGCATGCTGATGGACGAACCGGTGGGCGAGTTGCCCGCGAAGTGGGTGAACTGCGAGAACGTGCCCGGGTCCTGGATCGCGATCGAGACGAAGGGGGCGACCATCAGCACCAGCCAGACCGGCTGCGTCCACACCTGCATCTTCGACAGCGCGGTCATCCCGTAGAAGACCAGCGGGAGGATGATCAGCGAGCAGATCAGATAGCCGACCGCGAGCGGGATGTGCAGGCCCAACTCCAGGGCCTGGGCCATGATCGAGCCCTCGAGGGCGAAGAAGATGAAGGTGAAGCTCGCGTAGATGACCGAGGTCAGGGTCGAGCCGAGGTAGCCGAAGCCCGCGCCCCGGGTCAGCAGGTCCATGTCGATGGAGTACTTCGCCGAGTAGTACGAGATCGGGATGCCGGTCAGGAAGATGGTGACGGCGGCGGCCAGGATCGCGACCAGCGCACTGCTGAACCCGTTGGAGATGGCGATGGATCCGCCGATCGCGAAGTCCGCGAGGTAGGCGATGCCGCCCAGCGCCGTGGTCGCCACCACGTAGGGCGTCCAGCGGCGGAAGGACTTCGGCGCGTAGCGCAGCGAGTAGTCCTCCAGGGTGCTGTTCTGCGTCCAGCCGTTGTACTTCCGGGCCGTCGTGCCGGTCGGGCCACCGGGAGTTTCCGTCGATCCCGGCGGGGGCGTAGGCGCCTGACTATCGACAATCTCCGTCACGGCTCTTCCCTCTTTCACGCAACTGGGTCACGTCCCGGGAGGCCCCGGGCATCGATGGAAGAGTCCCGTCAGGCTGTTTCCGATGCGTTTCGCATCGTTTAAATGGGAGTTCTCTGACAGGTAATTGGACGACGCGCGTAGATACCGGCCGCCAATAGCCCCATCGACCGGTGATGGCAGGTCAGGAGCGTTGCTCTACGCCGCAGGAGCCGGGATTCGCCGCCCCGTGGACGGCTTCCGGATTGCATACGGTCCGACGGTGGATTCGCCGTATCCGCCCGACGACGCTGTCGGGTCCGGCGTACTTGATCCACGAAAATTACCCTGTCCTAGAAACTATTTCCAGGGCAGGGTAATGTCAATGGCGAGGCCCGGAAGTGCGGACCGACGGGGCGCAGTTGGCCGGCAGGGGGTCAGAGTTGGGCGACGACGTCGAAGTCGAGCGCGTCCGCCCGGGCGAGATAGAGCCGCTGGTCGAGATGGTTGCCGCGCAACCGAAGCGCGCCGCGGGGGCCTTCGTACGTGACGGTGCCGCTCGCCCCGCGGATGGCCCCGACGTCCAGCGACCGGGCTCGCTCGGCCAGTGCCGCGAGCAGCCGCAGCCCCTCGAAGCACGACTCGCCGAGGCTGCCCACCACCGGGGCCTCCACGCCGAACCGGTTCGCGTAGCGGCGGCCGAAGTCCAGGCTCTCGGCGGTCGCCAGCGTCTCGAAGAACCCGGACGCGGCCCACAGTCCGACGGTGGCGTCGGCGCCTGTGGAGAGCAGCATGTTCTCGTCCATGTGCGTACTCAGCCGCAGGCACCGCTGGTCCAGCCCGTACGCGGCGAACGCCCGGCTGAAGCGCACCGCGTCGTAGCCGACCAGCAGCATCAGCACCGCGTCGGCCTCGCAGCGTTCGATCCGGCGCAGCACCGGCCCGAACTCCTGCGCCCCGAGCGGCACGAAGACCTCGTCCCGGACCCGGCCGCCACAGGCGCGGGCGTACCGGCGGGCGGCTGCGGCGGTCACCCTCGGCCAGACGTAGTCGTTGCCCACCGTGCACCAGCGCCGTACGCCGGTGGCTTCGGCCAGCAGCCGCATCGCCGGGAGGAGTTGTGCCGCGTCGGTCTCCCCGGTGAGGAACACGCCGGGGGTGCGCTCGCCGCCCTCGTACTGGGCGGTGTACACGTACGGCACGCGTCCCGCGATGCGCGGGGCCAGCGCCTTGCGCACGGCCGAGGTGTGCCAGCCCACCACCGCGTCCACCGCGCCGAGCGACACCAACGCCTCGACCTCGGCGGCCACGTGCTCGGGCGGCGCCCCTCCGTCGATCGCGACGAGGTGGACCTGCCGGTCCAGGACGCCGCCCGCGGCGTTGATCTCCTCCGTGGCGAGCTGCGCGGCCAGCTCACAGGACGGCCCGAAGACCCCGGCCGGCCCGTGCAGGGGCACGACGAGGGCGACGGCCAGCGTCTCGTCCGTGTCGCCGCAGCGCGCCGGCGGCCCCAGATGCATCAAGACCACCTCCGTGAGGGCCTGGAGGGTCGCGGTTTCCGGCCCCTGCCTCAGCACCCTCGCGGAGGCTCGTAATCTGTCCGAACAGTAGACCTACCGGAAGGACACCGGCAATGCCGTCCGAACCGTCGCAGGATCTCGCCCACCTCCTCAGCCACGCCCAGCGGCGCCTCGTCCAGCGCCTCGCCGTCGTGCTGGCCGAGGAGGACTGCTCGGTGGAGCAGTGGCGTGTCCTGTCGATCGCCGCAGACGGCAGCGGCCATCAGATGAGCGAGATCGCCGAGTACGCGCTGCTGCCGGCGCCCACGCTGACCAAGCTCGTCGACCGCATGATCACCGACAACCTCGTCTACCGCCGCCCCGACCCCGCTGACCGCCGCCGTGTCCTGCTCTACCTCTCCCCCCGAGGCCGCATCCTCCACCAGCGCGCCGCCCACCGCGTCCACGCCGAGCACGCCCGCCTCCTCGACGCCATCGGCGACCACGGCGAACTCGCCCGGGCCCTCCCCCTGCTCACCGCCGCCCTGGACGGTCAGCCGGCCGGCGGGTCGGCCCAGGTGGCCACCTGACTCCGGCTCAGCAGCGGTTGGCCCGTTCGGGGTCCGGGCGGCGCTGCGGCTCAGACCGGCGCGGGGACGGCGAGGTCGATGAGCGGGGCGTGCTGCTGGCCGCCGTAGGAGTCGGAGTCGTCGAGGTCCCCCTGGCGGACGGGGCGGGGGAAGGAGACCTTCACCGCCTGGGCGCGGTCGTGGTGGACGATCAGGACGTGCGCCGGGGCGATGCCGTAGAGCCCGGCGAAGAGCGGCGCGGTGAGGACGCCGGAGTCACGCAGGCGCTCGTACGTGGCCTGGTCCTTGGCGACGAAGTCGAAGGTGAGCCAGAACGGTCCGGCGTTCTTGGAGCGGATCAGGGAGCACAGGTCCAGCAGCCGGGTCACGGCGCGACCTCCTCGTGGACGGTACGGAAGGGTTCGTGCGGGGTGTCGGGAACCAGCACGTGGTGGAGGGTGAAGCGGTAGGCCGGGCCGCGGTCGGTCTCGGGCGGCGAGAACGGGTAGGCGATCGTGCTGGCCAGACCGCCGTACTCGGGGACGGGCAGGTGGGAGCTGGCGTGGGCGACGAAGGTCGCCACCGCGTGGGCGATCTCCTGGGTTTGCGCGGTGACGGTGATCAGCACGCCCAGCTCGTGCACGGGCTCCTCGCGATCGGGGTCGAGTGGTCCGAGGACGGCGTCGCGGCCGTAGAGGCGGTAGTCGACCTTCACGTCGTCGGGGTCGACACGGCCGCCGAACACATCGCTGATCTTGGCCCGGCCGCCTTCGACGCCGTGCGGTTGGTCCCGTACACCTCGTGGCCTGCGGCGACCAGGCGGCCGGCCATCCGGCCGCCCATCGCCCCGAGGCCGACGAATCCGATCGTGGTCATCGTTCCTGTCCTCTCGGCTGCCGTTTCCCTGACCGTCCTGGATCTCCTTCACGTCCTCGTCGGAGAGCTCCGGCCCCGCAGCCGCAAGGATCGGGAATGATCGGCCACGGCACGAGCGCTGACTCGGAAGCGGAGGTGAGGTGAGGTGGAGATGAACGCGGCTGCTCAGGAATCCGACGCCGACCGGCGGCGCCACTGGCGGGACCTGCTCGCGAGCGAGCGGGACGCCGAGGAGCTGTACACGCGGCTCGCCGAAGCCGAGTCGGGTGAGCGGCGCAAGATCTTCGAAGAGCTCGCCGGCATCGAGCGCAAGCACGCGGCCCACTGGGAGGCGAAGCTTCGCGACGCCGGGGCCGAGGTACCGCCGCCCGGGCGCCCGAGCCTGCGCACCAGATTTCTGAGCGCAGCCGCGCGGCGGCTGTCGACGCAGACGATCCTCCCCATGATCGAGCGCGCCGAGCGGGCCGACGCAGGGGTCTACGACCGCGACCCCGACGCCGCGCCGGGGATGGCCGCCGATGAGCGAGGGCACGCCCGTACCCTGGCCAAGCTGGTGGAGGGCGGCAAACCCGATCCGCGTCAGCAGATCGCGCACCGCGAGGGCTGGCACCGTGGCGACCGCTCCGGCGCGCTGCGGGCCGGGGTGTTCGGGATCAGCGA
Organism: Streptomyces sp. NPDC059373; assembly: GCF_042751495.1. Lineage (NCBI taxonomy): Bacteria > Bacillati > Actinomycetota > Actinomycetes > Kitasatosporales > Streptomycetaceae > Streptomyces > Streptomyces sp. NPDC059373. The sequence continues at coordinate 208,149 of NZ_JBHYXC010000006.1, forward strand.
CGGCCTCGTTTCGAACACCGCGCTGGTCATGGGCTTCGCGGGGTCGGGTTCCTCGCACAACGCGATCGTGCTGGCCGGCGTCGCCGGGCTGCTGGCCGGCTCGTTCTCGATGGCGGCGGGCGAGTTCGTGTCGATGTCGAGCCAGCGTGAGATGTACGAGCGGGAGATCTCGCTGGAGGCCCGGGAACTCGAGGAGAACCCGGAGGAGGAGCAGGCCGAGCTCGTTCTGCTCTACCGGGCCAAGGGTCTGGGGCGGGCCGAGGCGGAGGAGGTCGCCGAACAGATCATGGCCGATCGGACGGTGGCACTGGACACGCTCGCCCGCGAGGAGCTCGGCCTCGATCCTGACGCGCTCGGATCGCCCTGGTCTGCTGCGGCCTCAAGCCTGCTGGCGTTCGCGCTGGGCGCCTTCGTGGTGGTGCTGCCCTACCTGATCGGCGCAGGCACCGCGGCGCTGCTGACCGCTATCGGCTTGGCCGTCCTCGCGATGTTCGCCGTGGGCGCGGGGATCGGCGCGCTCAACGGGCGCTCGGTGCTGCGTTCGGGCGTCCGGCAGGTGCTGGTCGGTGCGCTGGCCGCGGGCGTCACGTATGCGGTGGGCCTGCTGATCGGCACGTCTGGGTCCTGACCGACCCCGACGCCGGGTTACCGATGGCTCGCTGGACGCCGGCGGCGGGCGAGGAGCAGCAGCGCTCCGGCCATGAGGGCGGCGGCGAGGCCGAGGAGTCCGACGGCGGTGGCCAGGTTGCCCGCGGCGGAGGCCCCGGCGAGGAGTACGAGGGGGCAGAGGAACTCGCCGATGAAGAAGGAGGCGGTCCACAGGCCGGTGCCGCGGCCTCGGTCGGCGTAGTCGAGCTTGGACATGGCGCGGGTGAGCAGGGACGGCAGGAGGATGCCGGTGCCGAGGCAGCAGATGAAGGCGCCGGCGATCAGGACCACCGGGTTGCCCGCGAAGCCGATCACCACGAACCCGGCGGCGCACAGGGCGAAGACGGCCGGCAGCGCGGGCTCCGGGCCCCGGCGCAGCTTGGTGAAGACGATCGCGCCGGCCACGGTGGCGGCGCTGGCGACGGCGGTGGCGAGTCCGATCACGCCGGTGGCCTTCACGCCGAGGTCGTCCATCAGGTACGACATCTCCACCGGGACGGTGTAGAAGACGAGGGCGCCGAAGACCGTCAGCGCGCAGGTCCCGGCCAACTGCCGCCAGGGGTACGGCCGCACCTCCGCCTTCGGGGAGGAAGAGACCTCCGGTGCGGGTTTCGGCAGGACGGCGGCCATCGCGGGGGCGAGCAGCAGGCTGACGGCGTAGATCCAGAAGGGTGCGCGCCAGCCGGCCGATCCGGCCGCGCCGCCGATGACGAAGAAGGCGGTCGCGGAGGCGGAGGCGCACATGGTCTGGAGGGCGAGGTAGCGGTCCCGTACGCGGCCGGTGTAGTAGTCGCCGATCAGCGTGGTGCAGCAGGTCATGATGGCGGCCTCGGTGATGCCGACGAGGGCGCGGCTGGCCACGATGGCGCCGAGCGAGTTCAGCCACAGCGGGGCGGTGCCGAACAGCGCGTACAGCACGGTGGCCACGACGAGCAGGCGCTTGCGGCCGAGCCGGTCGACGATGACGCCCGCGAAGGGGGCCAGCAGCGCCAGCGACAGGGCCGGGACCGTGAGGGCTATGGGGACCAGCACCTTGGCGCCGGGGACGTCGGCGAAGTGGTCCTGCATCTTCGGCAGCACCGGAGCGATCAGTACGGCGCCGAGGATCGGCAGGCAGCTGCCGGTCATCAGGAGCGTGACGCGCAGCCGGTGCGCGGAGCGGGACCCGCCCTCCGCGTCGGCGACGACGGGGGGCGGGGACGCGGGCGGAGGCACGGTTTCGGGCATGCGGGAACTCCACGTGGCTGTGTCAGCGGGGACGGGGGGGACGCGCCGTCGGCAGGAGGAGCCGCCCGGAAGCGCCGGGCGGGACTGGGTCGACTATGAGTCAGCGAACCGGCGCTGCCTAGTCTCCATCCGATCGATATACCGGATGCGGATCATCCGTGCCCTGGATGTGCCTCCGGCCCCGCCACCTCCGCACCGACCCGCGCCGCGGTCTCCCGGAGCCAGATGTGCGCCGCGTCGTGGGTGTGGACCGGGTGCCACCACATGGCCTCCTGGAGCGGCACGGCCTCGTAGGGTGGTTCCATGATCCGTACGGGGGCGACGCCGCGCAGCCGCTCGGCGAGCAGCTCCTGGACGAGGGCGATCCGGCGGGTCCCGGCGACCAGGAAGGGCAGCACCTGGAAGCTGTCGGCCGACACCTCCACCCGGGGTTCGACGCCGAGCATGCTCAGCTGGCGGACGGCCGGGGCGTCGTACGTGCGCTGGTACGTGACCCACGGCAGCCGCCGCAGGTCGTCCAGGGTGAGCCGGTCGCCGACCTCCGGATTGTCGTCGGCGACCAGGAGGACCCAGCGGTCCCGGAAGAGCTCGACGGCGGGGAAGCCGCTGACGACGCCGTGCGGCATGAGGAGCCCGTCGGCGGTGCTGAGCAGTGTCGCGCTGTTGTCGGTGATGCCGCCGGGCGGCTGCTGGAAACGCAGCCGGATGCCCGGTGCCTCGGTGTGCACGGCGCGGGCGAGTTCGGCGCCGAAGACGGCGACCGCGTAGTCGGAGGCCAGGATGGTGAACTCATGGGTCTCGCGGGCGGGATCGAAGTCCGCCTGGCTGCTGAAGACCCGTTCCAGCAGGTCGCAGGCGGTGGCGGTGCGGTCCAGCAGGGCCAGGCCCAGGGCGGTCAGCTCGTAGTGGCCGCCGTTGCGGGAGAGCAGGTCGTCGTCGAAGTGGCGGCGCAGCCGGGCCAGGGCGGCGCTCATCGCGGGCTGGCTGAGTCCGATGCGCTGCCCGGCCCTGGTGACGTTGCGTTCCTCCAGGAGCGCGCGCAGGGCGACGACGAGGTTGAGGTCCAGGCTGGCCAGGTTCACTTCATTCACCCCGCGGATGATCGGGATCCAGAGAATCGATTTCCCTGATCGTGTGGTGCAGGGCCAGATTAGTGCCACCGCAATCGGGAGGACATCTCCGTGAAACTCTTCGCAGGGCTCTTCGCCCTCGGCACCTTCTCCGCCGCCGGCCGGGCCCCCTCCGCCGGGCTGGTGGTCCCGGACGGCAGGGTGCTGGACCTGCGTACGACCACCCGGGCGCTCCTGGAGCGCTGGGACGAGGAGCTGCCGCGCCTGCGTGCCCTCGCGGCCAACCCGGCCGGGGCCTGGCAGCCGCTGGAGGGCCTGCGGGTGCACGCGCCCGTGGAGCCCCGGCAGATCTTCCAGTCCGGCGCCAACTACCGGCAGCACGTGATCGACCTGGAGGTCGCCCACCGCGCCCCCGACGACCCGCGCACCGAGGACGAGGCCCGGGCCGAGATCGCCGCGATCATGGACCGGCGTGCCGCCGAGGACCTGCCGTACGTCTTCATCGGCCTGCCGACGACGATCGCCGGCCCGTACGACGACGTGGTGCTGCCCGCCTGGGTCAAGAAGCCCGACTGGGAGCTGGAGCTGACCGCCGTCATCGGCCGCGCCGCCCACCGGGTCACGGTGGAGGAGGCCCTGGAGCACGTCGCGGGCTACACCATCGCCAACGACCTGACCGACCGGGCCACCGTCTTCCGCCGGGACATGCCCGCCATCGGCACCGACTGGCTGCGCTCCAAGAACGCCCCCGGCTTCACCCCGCTGGGGCCGTGGCTGGTCCCGGCGGAGTCCGTCGGCGACCCGGGCGACGTGCAGGTCACCCTCACGCTCAACGGCGACACCATGCAGGACGAGTCCACCAAGGACATGCTCTTCGACGTGGCCCGGATGGTGTCGTACGCCTCCCGGACCGCCCAGCTCCTGCCCGGCGACCTGGTCCTGACCGGCAGCCCGGCCGGCAACGGCATCCACTGGGGGCGGCTGCTGCGCGACGGCGACGTCATGGAGGGCACGATCACCGGGCTCGGCACCCAGCGCACCCGATGTGTCGCGGAGCCGGCATCATGACCCCGGACCACACCAACCCCACGGCGGCGATAGCCGAAGCGGCCGCCAAGTACTCCAACTGGGGCCGCTGGGGCGACGACGACGTGCTCGGCACCCTGAACTTCCTCGACGCCGCCAAGCGCGTCGAGGGCGCCGCGCTCGTCCGGCGAGGCGTCAGCTTCTCGCTCTCGCAGGCGTTCGACATGGACGGTCCGCAGAAGGGCTGGCGGCGGCGTACGAATCCGGTGCACACCATGCTGGACACCGGCACCGACGCAGCCCTCGGCAACCAGGGCTTCCCGCACGGCATCGGCGGCGCCGACGACGTGATCGCGATGCCCCTGCAGTGCTCCACCCAGTGGGACGGCCTCGGCCACATCTTCGACCACGGCAAGGCCTGGAACGGCCGCCCGGCGGAGAAGGTCGTCACCTCCGACGGCGATCTGGTCACCGGCATCGAGCACATGGCGCCGTACGTCGCCGGGCGCGGCGTCCTGCTGGACGTCGGCCATGTCATCGGCACGGACGGCGAACTGCCGGACGGATTCGCCATCACCGAGGAGCACCTGACCCTCACCGCCGCCGCGCACGGCGTGGCCGTCGGCCGGGGCGACATCGTCGCCGTACGGACCGGACGGCTGGCCCGCGCCCGCCGCGAGGGATGGGGCGAGTACGCGGGCGGCCCGGCGCCGGGGCTGAGCTTCACCACGGCGGCCTGGCTGCACGCGAGCGAGATAGCCGCGATCGCCACCGACACCTGGGGCTTCGAGGTGCGGCCCAACGAGTTCGACCACGCCTTCCAGCCGCTGCACCAGGTCGCCATCCCCAACATGGGCCTGCTCATCGGCGAGATGTGGGACCTCGACGCCCTGGCCGCCGACTGCGCGGACGACGGCGTGTACGAGTTCTGGCTCACCGCCGCCCCCCTGCCCATCACCGGAGCCGTCGGCTCACCGGTCAACCCCATCGCCGTCAAGTAGGCCGAGACCAACAAAGGAGTTGGCCATGACCAGCGTCAACACCGTCCTCGTCATCGGCGGAGGCACCGCCGGCAACGCCCTCACCATCCTGCTCCGCAGGGCCGGTGTCGGCGTCGACCTCGTCGAGGTCAAGCCGGACTGGAACGTCCGCGGATCCGGCATCACCCTCCAGGGCAACGCCCTGCGCGTGCTGCACGAACTCGGCGTATGGGACGAGGTACAGGAGCACGGCTTCGGCTTCGACACACTCGGGCTCACCGCAACCGACGGCACCGTTCTCCACGTCCAGCAGGACATCCGCACCGGCGGCCCGGACCTGCCTGCCACCGTCGGCATGCAGCGCCCGGAGCTGCAGCGCATCCTCATCGACGCCGTACGCGCCTCCGGTGCCGATGTGCGGCTCGGCACCAGCGTCGAGACCCTGCACCAGGACGCCGACGGGGTCGACGTCCGCTTCAGTGACGACGCCTTCAGCCGCTACGACCTCGTGGTCGCCGCCGACGGCCTGAACTCAGCCACCCGCGCCCTCATCGGCGTCCCCGACCGCCCCGAGCCCACCGGCATGGGCCTCTGGCGCGCCGCCGTCCCGCGGCCCAAGGGCCTGGAGCGCACCGACCTGGCCTACGGCGGCCCCTGCTTCATCGCGGGCTACTGCCCCACCGGCGAGAACACCGTCTACGCCTACCTGGCCGAGCCCAAGCGGGACCGCGCCACCATCGACCCCGCTTCCTACGCGGACGAGATGCGCCGCCTGGCCGCGGGCTACGGCGGCTTCTGGCCCGAGATCGCCGAGTCGATCACCGACCCGGTGCAGGTCAACTACACCTGGTTCGACCGGCATCTGGTCGAGGGCCCCTGGCACCGGGGCAGGGTCGTGCTGGTGGGCGACGCCGCGCACGCCTGCCCGCCCACCCTCGCGCAGGGGGCGGCGATGTCGCTGGAGGACGCCTCCGTACTCGCGGAGTTGCTCACCTCCGGCGGTGCGGTGGACGACGTGCTCACGGCCTACCAGGTGCGCCGCGCTCCCCGCGTACGCACGGTGGTGGACGCCTCCGTACAGCTCGGCCAGTGGCTGATGGAGGGGGTGCGGGACGCTGATGTGCCCGGCCTGATCGGCCGCACCATGACCATGCTGAGGGAGCGCCCGTGACGACCGCACCCACTGTGGACGTCCACGCGCACGTCCTCCTCCCCCAGCTCGAGGCGGCCGTCGCCGGACAGCCCGGGCTCGCCGCCGCCCGCGAGCTCGACGCCCGGCGCAACGGCCCCGATGCCCTGGCCGTCAGCGGCCCGATGGTGCGCGACCGCATCCCGCGCCTGACGGACGTCAAGGCCCGGCTGGCCGCGATGGACGCCGCCGGGGTCGACGTACAGCTCGTCTCGCCGTCCCCGTCGCACTACCACTACTGGGCGGACGAGGACCAGGCCCGTACGGTCTGGGAGCTGGCCAACACCGGCACCGCCGCGCACTGCGCGCATGCCCCCGACCGGCTCGTCGGGCTGGGGCTCGTACCGCTCCAGCACCCGGCGCTGGCCGTGGAGGCGCTGGACCACGCGCTCGCGCAAGGGCTGGTGGGGGTGGAGATCTCCTCGCACGCGCCGGGGCGTGACCTGTCCGATCCGACCTACGAACCCTTCTGGACGCGGGCGGAGGAGACCGGCGCGATCCTGTTCCTGCACCCCTTCGGGTGCACGCTCGATGAGCGGCTGGACCGCTGGTATCTGTCCAACACCGTCGGCCAGCCCACGGAGAACGCCGTCGCGCTCTCCCACCTGATCTTCTCCGGCGTCCTGGACCGGCACCCCGCGCTGAAGGTGATCGCGGCCCACGGCGGCGGCTATCTGCCCACCCACATCGGCCGCTCCGACCACGCCTGGCGGGCCCGCACCGACGCGTCCGCCGGCTGTGCGCACGAGCCGAGCAGCTACCTGCGCAGGCTGTACTTCGACTCCCTCGTCCACGACCCGTACGTCCTACGGGAGTTGATCCGGGTCGCAGGCCCGGACCGGGTGCTCCTCGGCTCCGACTTCCCCTTCGACATGGGCACCGACGACCCGCTGGCCGCGCTGCGCGACGCCGGTCTGCCCGACCCCGACTTCCAGGCCGTACGCGGTGCGAACGCCGCCGCCCTCCTCCTCAAGGACTGCTGACCATGCGCCTGCTCACCCACCTGCGGCACGTCGACCTGGCCGTGCCGGACTACGACAAGCAGCTCGACTTCTACTCCGGCGTCTGGGGCCTGACCAGGACCGCCGAGGACTCCGGCATCTCCTTCCTCGCCGCCGAGGGCAGCCCGGAACAGTACATCGTCCGGCTCCGCGAGGCCGACGAGAAGCGGCTCGACCTCGTCTCGTACGGCGCGGCCACCCCCGCCGATGTGGACACCCTCGCCGCGCAGCTGCTGGCCGACGGTGTGCGGCTGATCTCGCAGCCCGGCAAGCTCGACACCCCCGGCGGCGGCTACGGCTTCCGGTTCTTCGACGTCGACGGCCGCACCATCGAGGTGTCGGCGGACGTCGCCGCCCGGCAGCACCGCCGTATCGAGGAGAAGGAGTCCATCCCGGTCCGGCTCTCGCACGTCGTCCTCAACTCCCCCGACCTCAACCGCACCCGGGAGTGGTACGAGCGGCATCTGGGCTTCCGGCTCTCCGACACCCTCATGCACCCGAAAATGGGCGAGGCGATGCACTTCATGCGCATCAGCTCCCAGCACCACAGCATGGCCATCGCCCAGGGCCCGCACACCGCCCTGCACCACATCTCCTTCGAGCTGCGCGGCATCGACGAGTACATGTACGGCACCGGGCGGCTGCTGCGCGCCGGCACCCGCAAGATCTGGGGCCCCGGCCGCCACCTGGCGGGCAACAACACCTTCACGTACTTCCTCGACCCGCACGGCAACACGGTGGAGTACACCACCGAGTTGGAGGAACTGGACGAGGACACCTGGCATCCGCACGTCTACGACTTCTCCCAGCCCGAGGTCACCGACCAATGGGGCACGGCGAACGCGATGAACGAGCTGGTCGCCAAGGAGTCCTTCAACGACGTCGACCGCGGCGTCTTCGTCGCCCCGCCGGTGTAAGGGGCGCCCGCCATGCGTTTCGCCACTTACACCTACCAGGGCCGCGAGCACTGCGGCCTGGTCGACGGTGCCACCGTACGTCCCTTCCCCGAGGGCACCACGCTGCTCGCTCTCATCCGCTCCGGCCTTGCCCCGGACGCCCTGCCGCCCACCGGCGGCCCGGTCCCGCTGGCCGACGTACAGCTGCTGCCGCCGCTGGACCCGCCCACCATAAGGGACTTCGTCACCTTCGAGGAGCACGTCGAGGGCGTACGGCGCAGCATCGACCGGGCCACCGGGGTCCCGGAGGCCTGGTACGACGCGCCGACCTTCTACTTCACCAACCCGTACGCGGTGATCGGCCCGTACGACGACGTGCCCGTGCCGCCGGGCGCGGGCGTGCTGGACTTCGAGCTCGAGGTCGCGGTGGTCGTCGGCCGCGAGGGCCGCGACCTCACCCCCGGGCAGGCCCGCGACCACATCGCCGGGTACACGCTGTTCAACGACTGGTCGGCGCGCGATCTGCAGTCCCGCGAGATGCAGGTCGGTCTCGGCCCGTGCAAGGGCAAGGACACCGCCACCACCCTCGGCCCGTACCTCGTCACCCCGGACGAGCTGGAGCCGTACCGCGACGGCGACGGTTTCCTGCGCCTCGCCCTGACCGCCGAGATCAACGGCGAGGTCGTCGGCAAGGACCTGCTGTCCAACATGAGCTGGACCTTCGAGGAGATGATCGCCTACGCCTCCCGGGGCACCCGCGTCATGCCCGGCGACGTCCTCGGCTCCGGCACCTGCGGCAACGGCGGCTGCCTCGCCGAACTCTGGGGCGTACGGGGCGAACAGAGCCCGCCGCCGCTGAAGCCCGGCGACACGGTCACCCTCACCGCCGACGCCCTCGGCGCCGTCTCCAACACCGTCGTGCCCGGCCCGCCCCCTGTCACCCTCCCCACCGCCCGCAGCCGCCCGAGGACCCGCGCATAAAAGGCAGGACCCGCCCCATGTGCCAGCACCGCGTCTACACACTCCGGACCCACGAAGGCCTGGCCGCCTACCAGGACGTCTGGGCCCGGCACATCCCCAGCCTCGCCAAGCACGGCATCACCACGCACGGCGTCTGGACCGCTCCCGGGGCGGGGGTGCCCCAGCTCCACGCACTGGTCTCGTACGCCGACGGTGACGATCCGCAGGAGCGGGACGATGCGTACATGGCGAGCCCCCAGTTCCGGGCGGACCTGGCGGGCTTCGACATGAGCCAGTTCGTGAGCGTCACCGGCACGTCCCTGGCGCCCACCGACGCGTCCCCGCTGCGATGACCGGCGGCCGGCTGGCCGGAAAGGTCGCCCTGATCTCCGGCACCGCCCAGGGGCAGGGCCGGGCGGCGGCACTGCGGTTCGCCGCCGAGGGCGCGCTCGTGGTGGGCGGCGACGTGAACGAGGACGCCGCCCAGGAGACCGTGCGCCTGGTGACGGAGGCGGGCGGCACCATGATCACCCCGGCGCGGCTCGACGTCACCGACGAGGCCTCCGTCCGCGCCTGGGCCGACAGCGCCGTCACGGCCTTCGGACGGATCGACGTGCTGTACGCCAACGCCGGCGCGGTCCGCTTCGGCGCGGTGGACGAACAGTCCTACGTCGACTGGACCTTCACCGTACGAGCCGAACTGGACTCCGTCTTCCTGTCCGCCCGGGCCGCCTGGCCGCACCTGAAGGCCGGCCGCGGCAGCATCATCACCGTCGGCTCCACCGCCGGCCTCACCGGCTCCCTCACCAACCGGCGGGCGGCCCACTCGGCCACCAAGGGCGGCGTCATCGCCCTCACCCGCCAACTCGCCGCCGAGGGCGCCCCGTACGGCATCCGCGCCAACTGCATCAGCCCCGGCATGATCGACACCGAGGGCACCCGCGAGGACCTGCTGGCCCCCGACCACCCGATGCGGACCATCGCCGGCAGCATCCCGCTGGGCCGCCTCGGCACCCCGGACGACGTGATCCCGGCGGCCGTCTTCCTCGCCGGCGACGAAGCCGCGTACATCACCGGCGCCAACCTGGTGGTCGACGGCGGCTGGTCGATGGTGCTCCCCGGCGCTTAGGGCCTGTCTTGTGGATCTCCGCGGCGTCGCGTGCCCTGGCACCAGCGCTCGCGGCGTTGTCGTCAGTCAACGACGTCCCCCAGCCTGGCGGC
>NZ_JBHYXC010000007.1:0-99268 GCF_042751495.1 Streptomyces sp. NPDC059373
ATGCGCATGTCCAAGCGCCTCGACTTCGGCTGCGTCTGGATCAACACCCACATCCCCCTGGTCGCCGAAATGCCCCACGGCGGCTTCAAGAAATCCGGCTACGGCAAGGACCTCTCCGCCTACGGCTTCGAGGACTACACCCGCATCAAACACGTCATGACCTCACTCGACGGCTGACACCCGCGATGCACAGCCCCGGGCGCCCACATGGGCACCCGGGGCCGCGGCATGCCGTCAACGGCCCGACTCCGGCCCCGTCAAAGCCGCGTTACCCCGAAGTGGCGTCGAACTGGGCTTGATTCGCTTTGACGGACATCTGAGATCAGGGGTTCTGCCCCAGGAGGATGTCCATCATGGAGAGCATGGGGAAGAAGAAGCCTCGGCCTCGCCGTTCGTTCACGCCGGAGTTCGAGGCCGAGATCGTCGAGCTGTGCCGGCGCGGTGACCGCTCGGTCGGCCAGATCGCCAAGGACTTCGACCTGACCGAGACCGCGGTGCGATTGTGGGTCAGCCAGGCCGAGGTCGACGCGGGCGAGCGCGACGGGCTGACGAGCGGTGATCGGTTCGGTCGGCGACGCCTACGACAACGCCCTGATGGAATCGACGATCGGCCTGTTCAAGGCTGAGCTGATCAAACCCGGCCGGCCCTGGAAGACGCTCTCCCAGGTCGAGCTCGCCACCGCCGAGTGGATCGAGTGGTACTGCCACCGCCGACTCCACGGTAAGAAGGTAGGCCACGTCCCACCCGTCGAGTACGAGATCAACCACTACATGGAATCCACGAAACCCCAGGTCACAACCACAATCCGAGATCTCTACCGAACCCGGGGTGCCTCTGTGTTTGTCAAGCTGCCGCTGTGAGACGGGATTTGACTCGGCGTTCGTCGGCGAGCATGACGCGCCAGACGTGGTCGGCGAGCCTGCGTTTCAGGCACCGTTTCGCCTCCTTGGGCGTCTTTCCTTCCGCGAGCTTGCGCTGGTAGTAGGCGTGCCCGGGAGAGCTGGGCATCCGGATCTGCACGACGGCGATCGTGTGGAGGACCGAGTTGAGCTGTCGGTCTCCGGAGCGAGAGAGCCGGTGGCGGGCCTTGTCCGCGCTCGCGATCTCCACGGGGGCCGCACCGACGTAGTTCGCGAACGCTGCCGAAGTGGGGAAGCGACTGGCTCGCCCGACCCTGCCGATCAGCCGGGCGGCCATCACCGGCCCGATCCCCGGGGTGTTCATCAGCGTGCTCTCGGCCGCCTCCACGAGGGTCTGCATGCGGGCACTGTTCTCGGCGAGCTGCCGGTCCAGCGTGCGGATCTCGGCGACGAGGTCGCGAGCGAGGTCCTTGCGGACCCGCTCGACGTCTCCGTCAGGGCGGACCGTCCGCAGAAGCCCGGCCGCCTGGTCGGCGGACAACTGAGCCGGGGCGCCTCCGGGCAGCAGATCCCGCAACAGCGCGTGGAGTTGGTTGACGGTGCGGACCCGGGCCTGCGTCAGGTTGACGCGCCGCTCGTCCAGCAGGGCCAACGCCGTGGCCTGGTCCTCGGCGCCGACTTCGCGGCCATCGCCGTGCAGGTAGGCCACCGTCGCGGCAGCCGCCGCGTCGATCCGGTCGTTCTTGCGCCGACCGCCGCGGGACAGCTCACGGACCCGGCTGGTCGCGGCTGCAGGGACGTCGACGACGCGCTCACCACGGGCGATGAGCCACTGCGCCAGGTGCCGCCCCAGCCCGTTGGCGTTCTCCACTGCCCACGTGCGCTGCGGCCACGTGCGAGCCCAGGTCAGCAGCCGCCGGTACTCCGCCAGACTCGCCTCGATCCGCAATGAGTCGATCTGTTGGTTCGAGGCGGGCTCGACGGCGGTGGCAGTGTGGGTGGACTTGTGCGGATCGACACCGATCAATATCACGGGAATGCGTTCCTCGCGGTCGGACGACAGGGGGCGTCCACGGCCGACACGCCGACTTCCGGAACCAACCGACCCGGGACACGCATCTGTTGAGTCAGACCGCGGACGGACGCCGATCCGGTGACATACCCCGGGACAGCCAGCCCCGAAGAGCGGCAGACGGTTCACGAGTCACCCGAGCCGGCGTCCTACGAAACGCTACGAGCGGCCAACCCGACCGCGTTCCGCTGCAGCCATACAAGTCGGCGGTTCACCCGACCCCAGCGTCGGGCCCCAGCCATCCCCGCCTGGCGACCAGAAACAACATCGCGGATCCACCGCGATCAGCCCAGTCCAGCCACCCCAAGCGAAACGGGGAGGTCAGGCGAAAGGCGTACGGATTCCTGCTCAGCCGGTGGGGAGCGGGAAGAGGACCTTGCCCGTGGCCTCCTTGGCCGGGGCGATGACGACGGTCTTCCCGTTGTGCCACTGGTCCTCGACCATCGGCAGGGTGGCGGTGTGGTCCGCCCCGAACTTGATGCGGCCCACCACGTAGGTGGCGTCGGTCCTGCCGATCTCGGCGTTGACCTTGGCCTTGTCCGTGGTGCCGGCCCGGGTGATGGCGTCGATCAGGATCTGAGCGGCGGTGCTGGTGTCGGCGATGTGCTGCGAGGACGTCTGGTGGGTCTGCACCTCGAATTCGGCCGTCAGCGTCTTGGCTCCGGCGTACGGGAACGAGGGGTCCCAGTAACCGCCCACCATGACGCCGTTGGCGAGCCTGCCCAGCGCGGTGGCGAACTGGACCGGCTCGGCGCCCTCCTCCATGACCGTCATCTTGGGCGAGTACCCGGCCGAGACCATCTGCTTGCGCAGGGCGATCGACGACGGCGGCCCGAAGACGGACAGCAGCACATCGGCACCGGTCGCCTTGATCTTCGCCAGCGCCGAGCTGAACTGCGAGGTGTCCGGCGGGAAGGCGGCGTTGTACACCACGGTGAAGCCGTGCTTGGCCGCCCACTTCGGCCACTCCTCGCCACCGATGACGTTCTCGTTCTTGCCGTTCGAGTGGAGGATCGCGACCTTCTTGTTGGTCTTCAGCCCCAGCTCGTCGATGGTGTTGAACGGCGTCTCCGTCAGCTGGTCGGAGTTGAAGAACAGGTCCCAGGCCCACTTCCACTTCTTCGTGGTGCCGAAGGTGTTGGTGGCCGCGCAGCCGGTGACCAGGGGGACACCTGCCCGGTCGGCGATGAGTGCACCGGGTTCGACCAGAGAGTCGGTGCACGAGCCGAGCAGGGCATCGACGTGATCACTGGTGATGAGCCGCTGGACGTTGTTGACCGTACGGTTCGGGTCGGTCTGATCGTCCAGGATGATCAGCTTGACCTTGCGCTTGACGCCGCCGATCTTGATGCCGCCGGTCTTGTTCACCGCGTCGACCGCGTGCTGGTAGCCCCACTTCTCGAAGGACCCGAAGCTGGCCAGGGTCCCGCTGAGGGGGATCGACGCCCCGATCGTGATGCCGTCGGAGGAGCTCGAACCGCTCGTACCGTGACCGCAGGCGGTGAGCGTGCCGACCAGCGCGAGAGCCATGACTCCGCAGGCGGCTGGGGCTGTGAGTTTCATCGACGTACAACCTCCGGTGACTGACTCTGCGAGTCAACGTGGCCCATCATGCGGGATTTCTGTACCACCTAGTGGGAGCGCTGACGCTAGACCCCGCCCAGTGGAGCGTCAAGGGTCAGGAAGCGACCGCCTTGACGGAACTTTCGTCGCGCTACGAACTCGCGCGCGCTCGCTTGACCAGCACCACAAGCAGCTCTAGCTTGTTCCGGGATGCGGGTTGAAACTCCCACGATGCGATACAAGGAGCCGTCCATGGCCGTCAAGCCCCAGATGCGTGTGACCCGGCTGGCCGACGCACCCGCCTACACCGCGCCGGCCCATCACGGCGTGGCGACGTTCCGCCTGCAGGGGCGCGAGGCCGGGCCGACGGAGCACTTCTGGGTCGGCCTGACGTACTACCTGCCCGGCGGCGGTACGGAGGAGGTCCCGGCCGGCCAGGAGACGGTGTACGTCGTCCTGGACGGCGAACTCACCCTCCACGCCGATGGTCAGGAGGTCACCCTGGGCCCGCAGGACTCCGTCCATCTGACCCCGGGCACCCTGCGGCGGCTGGAGAATCGCAGTGCGCGGCCGGCCACGCTCCTCGTGGTCATCGCCGAACCCCCGTCGGTGCCAGGGTTGTGAGCGCGTGAGCGCCCCCACCGGGGGCGGCGGATGATGGTCTGCATGGAGGTCCACAGCACGATGAGCACAACCGAACACGTCCCTGGGACAAGCGGGGTCCAGGTGATCACCCGCGCCGCCGAGATCATGCGCACCCTGCAGGCGGTGCCCGGTGGCATGACCCAGACGGAGCTCGTGGAGCACATCGGCCTGGCCAAGTCGACGGTCCACCGGCTGCTCAACGCCCTCGAGGAGGAGGGCCTGGTGGAGTCCAGCGGGCCACGGGGCCGGTACTGGATCGGGTCGGTTGTCCGGCGGATGGCCGACACCGCCCGGCAGGGGCTGGTGGCCCAGATCCATCCGCTGCTGGAAGAGCTGTCCCGCGAGGTCTTCGAGACCGTCGACCTGTCCGCGCTCGACCGGAACCATGTGACCTTCATCGACCAGGTGGTGGTCCCGCACCGGCTCCAGGCGGTCAGCGCCGTCGGCGAGTCGTACCCCCTGCACTGCACCGCGAACGGCAAGGCCTACCTGGCCGCGATGTCGGCCCGGGAACTGGCCGCCGTACTGCCGGACGAACTGCCCGCACACACCGCCCGCACCATCACCGACCGGGCCGCGCTGGAGCGCGAGCTGCAGCGGGTGCGGGACGAGGGGGTCGCCTACGACATCGAGGAGCACACCGAGGGCGTCTGCTCGGTGAGCAGGCTCATCCACGGTCCGCTGGGAGTCCCGTTCGCCGTCGGCATCCCGCTCCCGGCGCAGCGCTTCCACGGCAGGGAACTCCTGCTCCGCGACGCCCTGGTGGGATGGGCCGCGCGCGTCGAGCAGCACCTCGATCAGCTCGGCTGAACCTCCTGCCGTACGCCGACGTGGAAGACCGCAAGGGTGACCGGGGCGTCACCGAGGTTCCGCCAGGCGTGCCGGGTGCCGTTCTGGACGACCGTGTCACCCCGGCGGACCGGGGTCATCGCCCCGTCGTCGAGCTCCAGCCAGACCTCCCCGTCCAGCACGACGATGCAGTCGACCGTGTCGGTGGTGTGCATCCCGGGGTTGTCCGGCTCGAACAACCCGGCCAGCCCCGGGGAGACTTCACGCTGCTCCATGTCGGCGGCCACCGGGTCGAAACCGGAGTCGGTGAACACCGCGTCCGGCGGGAACACCACGATCACGAACCGTGTCCCGCCGGGTCCGGGCAGCTGCCACCGGAACCCCGGCGTGGGATCGGCGCCGTCCAGGCGGGCCGCGCCGTCCGGGGCCGTGCCCCACAGCACCGTGGAACTCATGCCCGGTACGTGCACCAGATCGTGGGTGCGCGGGGCCGGTGCGTCGCTGACGACGACGGATTTCCCCTCCGGGGTGCGGCCGGTGACGATTCTGCGGATCTTCATCGACTCTCCTTCCCGTTCAGAACAGGGTCCTCGGGAGCGGCCGCGCCCTTGGCCTCGCCGACGTACAGCGAGAGCAGGCTGTCACTGGTGCGCACCTGCGCGGGGGTGCCCGCGAGGGCGACGCGGCCCTTCTCCAGGACCACGACGCGGTCGGCCAGGGCGAGACCGCGTTCGACGTTCTGCTCGATGACGATCATGGCGACGCCGCGTCCGTTGATCTCCGCGAGGGCCTCGTAGAGGCGGTCGACCATGATGGGTGCCAGCCCGAGGGAGATCTCGTCGAAGACGACCAGTCGCGGTGCCGCCATCAGCGAGCGGCCGATCGCCAGCATCTGCTGCTGGCCGCCCGACAGCGCGCGGCCGGAGTTGCCGCGGCGGTCCCGCAGCGCCTCGAAGAGGTCGTAGACGGCCGACAGCCGGTGTTCGCGCTCCGCCCGTGACGGCGCGGTACGGGCCCCGAGCAACAGGTTCTCCTCCACCGTGAGGTCGCCGAAGATCCGCCGGCCCTCCATGCAGTGGGCCACCCCGAGGCGTACGATCTCGTGCGCGGGCATGCGGTCGGTGCGTCGGCCGTCGAACCAGATCTCGCCGCCGCTGACCGGCACCATGCCGCTCAGGGCCCTGGCTGTGGTGGTCTTGCCGGCTCCGTTGGCGCCCAGCAGGGCCAGCACCTCGCCCTCGCCTACGGTCAGCGATACGTCGTGCAGGGCGCGGAAGGCCCCGTACCGGGCGGCAACGCCCTTGACCTCCAGCAGCGGACGGCCCGGGGAACCCGGACTCGGCCTGACGGCCCGGTGACCGGCGTCCGCGCCACCGGAGGTGCCCAGGTACACCGCGGCGACCTGCGGATCCCCCAGCACGTCCGCGGGTTCGCCCTCGACGAGCAGCCGTCCTCCGTCGAGCACGACGAGGCGGTCGCAGCACTCCCGGATGACCTCGAGAACGTGCTCGACGATGAGGACGGCGTCGACCTCGGTGCGCAACGAGCCGATCAGCTCGATGAGTTCACGCAGTTCGGACTCCACGAGCCCGGCGCCGATCTCGTCCAGCAGAAGGATCCGCGGATGGACGGCGAGGGCGCGGGCGAGTTCCAG
This sequence comes from Streptomyces sp. NPDC059373, assembly GCF_042751495.1. Taxonomy (NCBI): domain Bacteria; kingdom Bacillati; phylum Actinomycetota; class Actinomycetes; order Kitasatosporales; family Streptomycetaceae; genus Streptomyces; species Streptomyces sp. NPDC059373. The sequence continues at coordinate 6,585 of NZ_JBHYXC010000007.1, forward strand.
CCGCTTCAGGCGCAGCAGGCCCAGCTCCGCCGCGGGGGTGTCGGCGAAGTCGAGCAGTCCGCACCGCGTGAGGATCCGCTCGCACTCCGCCCGCGCCACGGCGCTGCGCCGTCCAGCACCGTGCATCTGCGCCACGAGCAGGTTCTCCAGCACGGTCATCTGCCCGAACGGCCGCGGGACCTGGTGCGTCCGTCCGATGCCGGCGCGAGCCCGTGCCCGCGCCCCGTGAGCCGTGACATCGGCGCCGAACAGTTCGACTGTGCCGTCGCCCGGGACCGCCCCGGACAGCAGGCCGATGAGGGTGCTCTTGCCGGCGCCGTTGGGGCCGACCATGCCGAGCACCTCGCCGACCCGCAACTCCAGGTCCACGCCGTCGACCGCGCGGACGCCGCCGTAGGTCTTCCCCATGCCGGCGGCGCGCAGCAATACGGTCCCGGGGTCGGTGGTCGTACGTTCCACCGGCCCGGCCACGGCGGCGTGCGGGACGGGCGTTGCTGCACGTACCGGTGCCCAACGGGCCTTGGCCAGGCGGGTGGCGGCACCCCAAATGCCGTCGGGAGCGATCCGGATGATGGCGATGAGAAGGACGCCGAGAATCGCCAGGTGCGCCTCAGGGTAGTTCGCGAGGCTCTCCGAGAGGGCGACGGAGACACCCGACCCGATCAGTGGGCCGATGATCGTGCCGACACCGCCGATGATGGCGGCGTTGACCGTCTCGATGGTCCAGTTGAAGGTGAACGAGCCCGACGGTTCGATGTAGCCGGTCCGTTGCGCCTGGATGCCGCCGACGATGCCCATGACGAAGGCGGCCAGCGCGAAGGCGACCAGCTTGGTGCGGAAGGCCGCGACACCGATGCGCCCGGCGACGTCCTCGTCGTCGCGGATCGCCATGAGGCCGAGGCCGAGCCGGCTGCGTACGATCCAGCCGACGGCGCCCGTGGCCACGACGGCGCAGACCAGCGAGAGCAGATAGACGGTTCTGGCGCTGGGCGCGGCACCCATCAAGGTGATGCCCTGGTTGCCGCCGAGGCCGTTGTAGTTGGACATGAAGATGCCGAGCGCCTGGGCCAGGACCAGGGAGCCGATCGTGAAGTACAGCCCGCGGAAACGGAACATCGGCACGGCCACGACCAGGGCGAACAGGACGGAGAACACCCCGCCGGCCAGGATCGACGGATAGATGCCCAGGCTCGCCGACAGGGCCAGCTTCCCGGTCGCGTACGAACCGACGCCCACGAACGCCGACACGGCCAGCGACACCACCCCGCCGAAGCCGGCCATGATGTTCCACGCCTGGGCCAGCGCGAGGAGCTGTACGACCTCGAAGGCGACGAGTAGCCCGTAGTCGGAGGTCAGCCACGGCAGCGCGGCCAGGAGCACGACGGCGACCGCGGAGCCGCCGAGCACTGCGTATTTACGGATGGTCATCATGCGTACACCCGCCCGAAGAAGCCCTGCGGCCGAAGAGACAGGACGATGAGGAAGGCCACGAAACCGATGAAGTCCCGGTAGCCGTCGCCGAAGAACGCCGCGCCGACGCTCTCGATCACTCCGAGGGTGATCGCGCCGAGGAAGGCTCCCTTGACCGATCCCAGTCCGCCGAGGACGACCACGACGAATCCGGTCAGCAGGTAGGAGAGCCCGGAGGTCGGTGTGAAGTCGAAGGTGGTGCCGACGAGCACGCCGCCCACGGCGGCGCAGGCCGCGGCGAGGCCGTAGACGAAGACGTGGATCCGCCGTACGTCGACGCCGAGCGCGGCAGCGGCGGCCGGGTCCTCCGCGCTGGCCCGGATCTCCCGGCCCACGCCGGTGCGTTGCACCATCAGGTGCACCGCGCCGCACAGGACCACCCCGATCACGAAGGAGATCACATACACGCCGGGCACCCGCACCCCGAGGAACTCCAGTGAACTGGTCGCGTAGGACGCCTTGAGCGACCGGGTGTCGCCGGACCAGATGAGGACGAAGAGGTTCTGGGCGATGACCGACAGCGCGAAGGTGGTCAGCATGGCCGGCTCCGGGCTCTTGGTCATGAGCGGCTGGAGCAGCAGCCGGTGCACCGGCGCGGCGATGAGGAAGACCAGGGGTGCGACGATCACGATCGACACGAGCGGGTCGAGGCCGCCGTGTGCGGCGAGTTCGAACGACAGATAGGCGCCGAGCATGATCAGCTCGCCGTGCACGATGTTGACCAGGCGCATCACGCCGAACACCAGGGACAGTCCGAGCGCGGTCACCGCGAACAGCCCGCCGAGAAGCACGCCGGAGATCAATGCGTTGAGAAGGCCGAGGCCCGACAGGATGCTCATGTTCCGTGCCCTTCGGACGCGTGGAGTGCGGGCAGGAAGCCGGTCAGGTAGGCGAACTCCTCGTGCACGTGCCGCAGCCGGCCGTTGGTCAGGACGTCCACATCGCCGCCGGGGGCGAGGTTGAGCCACCAGCAGCTGCGCAATTCGGTGCCGTACCCGCGGCGGACGGCGACGTGCAGAAAGCGCGCGGCCTCGTGGGGGTGGGGACGGTCGTTGTCGTCAAGCGCGTGGACGACGGCGCAGACCGCGGCTCCGACATCGAATGCGGCGAAGGCGGAGACGTCCAGCATCTGCTCCGGAGGGACGAAGCTGATCTCCGTACGCAGCAGGGGCGGGGCGCCCCCGTAGCAGTGGTGCGCCAGATGGGTCGCGCCCACGTGGCGGCCCGGCTCCTTGCCGCGTACCCACGCGAACGCCTTGTGGTCGACCGGATGGAAGCGGTGGTAGGTCTCCTCGTCCATGCGGCCGAACCACCAGTCGATCATCCCCGGTGCCACTCCCCCCAGCCGGTCCAGCGCGGCGACCCTGATCCGCTCCGGCGACAGCACTTCGATCTCGTCGCGCCACTCAGGCGCCGACACAACGCGGTCCGCCGACTCGATCTCCATGGGTGCCGCCTCACCAGGCGCTGTGGCCGGCTTCGACGGGGACGATCGCTCCCGTCATGAAGGACGCTTCGTCGCTCGCCAGGAACGCGGCGACATTGGCGATCTCCTCCGGCCGGGCGTAGCGCTTCAGCAGTTGACGACCGGTCAGTTGCTTGATCGCCGCCTCCTTGTCCTCGAAGCTCGCGAGGTGGTTCTGCGCCATCGGCGTGTCGACGCCGCCGGGACAGATCGCGTTGATCCGGATCTCGGGGGCGAACTCGGCGGCGGCCGCCCTGGTCAGACCGATCACGGCCGACTTGGACGGGCAGTAGGCGCTCACATTCGGCAGCGCCAGCAGCCCGCCGACCGAGGCGACATTGATGATCGAGCCGCCACCGGACCGCCGCATCTCGGGCACCGCCCTTTGGATGGCGATGAGTTGGGAGAGGCAGTTGACGTGCATCAGGTGGTCGAAGTCCTCCGGCGTGGTGTCGGCCAGCGACTTCATGATCAGGATTCCGACGTTGTTGACGAGCACATCGATCCGGCCGAAGTCGCGGACGGCCGACGCCACCAGTTCGTCCATGGTCGCCGGGTCCACGATGTCCCCCGCCACGGCCGCCGCCTTGGCGCCCGCCGCCCGCACCTGGGTGACCGTCTCCTCCAGGGCCACCGGATCGAGATCGGTGAGTCCGAGGCCGGCCCCCTCGGCGGCGAACTTGTGCGCCATGGCCCGGCCGATACCGCTGCCCGCGCCGGTGATCAGTGCCGTCTTTCCCGTCAGTCGGGTCATCGTTGACCGTCCTTTCCTGGCTCGTTGTTACGCCTACGGGCCGCCGCCTCGGCCAGCGCCCGGGTGATCTCGGCGCGGCGGGCCTCGGCCTCGCCGGGGCGCCACTCCCGGAAGGTCTCTCCCTTACGGACCTTCTCGACCAGCAGCGGATGCGGCCCGGCCGTCCGGTCCAGGGACGGCATGAGGACCTCGTGGATGGCCAGGGTCAGTTCCAGGCCGCTCAGGTCCGACTGCTCCAGCGGTCCTACGATGCCGAGCCTGGCCCCGAATCCGTAGCGGGTGACCGTGTCGACCGTCTCGGCACTGCACACCCCGGCGGCGACGAGTGCGATCGCCTCGCGTTTCAGAGCGTGTTGCAGGCGGTTGCCGACGAACCCGGGCACGTCGGCGACGACATGCACCGGCTTCATGCCGACCTCGTCGAGGACCTGGCACGTCCACGCGATCAGTTCGGGGTCGCTGCGCCGGGCCTGGACGACCTCGACGAGCGGGACCAGGTAGGGCGGATTCCAGAAGTGCGTGCCGATCACCCGTTCCGGGCGCCGGGTGTCGCGGGCGATCTCGCCGATCGGGATGGCGGAGGTGTTGCTTGCCAGCACCACGCCGGGCGCGGTGAGTTGATCGAGGTCACGGAAGATGGCCTGCTTGACGGCGACCCGCTCCGGGCCCGCCTCGATGACCAGGTCCGCGTCGCGTACGGCGGCGGCGAGACCGGGGGCGAGGGTCAGCAGGCCCAGCGCGTCCTCGGCCGACGTCCCGGCCAGTTCGGTCCCGGCCCGCAGCCGGGCTTCGACTCCTGTCAGGACCACGGGATCCGGGTCGTACACGGTCACCGGCTGCCCGGCGGTCGCGAAGACCTGCGCGATGGCGGTGCCCATCACGCCGGCGCCCACGATGGCGATGGAGAGGCTCATGCCGCCGTGTACCCGCCGTCGACGTAGATGATCTGGCCGGTGACGAAATCGGAGGCCGGGGAGAGCAGGTAGAGGGCGAGCCCGACGAAGTCCTCGGGCTCCCCGAGCCGTTTCATCGGGATCCGGGAGTAGTTGCGTTCCCTGGCCAGCCGCCCCGCCTCGGTGTCGGCGAAGATCCAGTCGGTGAGGGTGGACCGGAAGACAGCCGGGGCGATGGCGTTGACATTGATGCCCCGCGGCCCCCACTCGGTCGCGAGGGTCTTGGTGAGGGCGTCGGTGGCGCCCTTGGACGTGCAGTAGGCCGTGTATCCGGCCGGGCTGCCCTGCCGCCCCCGGACCGAGGAGATCAGCACCAGCTTGCCGCGGCCCCCGCGTTCCGACACATGCCTGCCGAATGCCTTCGCCATCAGCCATGGGCCGCGTACGTTGGCGTCCATGATGGCCTGCCAGTCGTCGTACGGCATCTCCTCGATCGGCGCGGGCTTGTTGTAGCCCGAGGCGAAGAAGACCGAGTCCACCGTCCCGTACGCCGCCACCGCCGCGCCCAGGATGGCCTCGGCGTCCATCAGGTCCTCGGTCCGCCTGACCATCAACTCGGGCTCGCCGCCCGCTTCCCGTACCTCCGCTGCGACCGCGTCGAGGCCGCCCGCCGAGCCGGAGACCAGCAGCAGCCGGGCCCCCAGCGTGCCGAGCGCGATCGCCACGGCACGGCCGAGCGCCCCGGAGGCGCCGGTGATCACGACGACCTTGCCGGACACGTCGAACAGAGAGAGGGGCTTCCTCAGTGCGTCCTGTGTCATCACGGTCACACTCCGGTCGGGATACGGAATCGCTGGTCGGGGTCGACCACGGCGACGATGCGGATCGGCGAACCGTCGCCCTCCTTGATCCGGGTGGGGAACGCCATGAAGGTGCAGCGCCTGCCGGTGACGGCGTCGAGCTCGCCGCCGACGTTCTCGATGCCGGGGACGCCGTTGAGGAGCATCGTCTTGTGCGCCGGCTCCCAGTCGGGGAAGTCCTCGTGCACGTCGCGCCCGGTCTCGGCCCGGTACTCGTCGATCAGGTGCGGCAGGATCGGCCCGGGGCCGTGCTCCACCATCCGGGTGCCGAGCGGGTGGTCCAGCGCCTGCACGTCGACGCCGACCAGCTTCACCTGCCTGTCCACCAGCCACTGCGCGGCCTCGGTGTAGAGGCCGGGCGAGTAGGAGTAGTAGGTGTCGTTGTCACCGAAATGGTGATGGGCACCCGTGTTGATCATCACGATGTCGTTGGGCTGGATCGCCGGGGTGGCGTTCTCGAGATCCTCGGGGGTGATGACACCCCACTTGCCCTTGGGGATCGAGACGGCGACGCCCGTTCCGAAGAAGCGCCAGAGCTCGTACGAGTCCAGGTAGGGCTGGTCGGCGGTCACATGGACGGGCGCGTCCATGTGCGTGCCACGGTGCATGATCCCGTCGTACTCCACTGTGAAGAAGTCGTGCATCGAGTGGTAGTAGAGCCGGTTGACAACAAGAGGGGCGCTGAACGGCGACGGCCACTGCACCATGTTGTGCCCGAGGGTATGGCTGAGATTGTAGAAACGCAGGTTCTCGGTGCTCATGAGCCGTTCTCCAGTCGGTACTCACCCGAGGGATCGAGGATGGCGACGACCCTGACGGCGCAGGCGTCGGCCTCCGGCCAGAACCACGGGTAGGCATGGAAGGCGCAGCGCTTGCCGCTCACCGAGTCGACCTCGGCGCCGATGTTCTCGATCGTCGGGATGCCGGCCTTGAGCAGCAGCCGGTTCGCCGGATTCCACTTCGGGAAGTCCTCGGCGACCTCCCGGCCGGTGCGGTTGCGGTACCGGCGCGGGACCTCCACCACGAACGGGCCGACTCCCCGGTGCTCCTGGGCGAGCGAGGTGGCCAACGGGTGGTCGATCGTCGCGGTGTCGATCGCGACGAGCTTCACCTCACGGTCGGCCAGCCACTGTGCGGCGGCCTCGCTGAGGCCGGGGCCGTGGCTGAAGTACTCCATGTTGTCCGAGTAGTTCCGGTGCCACCCGGTGTTCACCACGACGATGTCACCGGCCCGGACCTCGTGGCCGGCCGCCTCCAGGTCGGCGGGTTCCACGTACGCCCACTCGCCCTTGGGGACGGACAGCACGACTCCGTTGCCGAAGAAGCGGTCCAGGGGCAACTCCCCGACGCCCTCGCCGCCCTGCGCCAGATAGATCGGGGCGTTCACATGTGTTCCGTGGTGCATGGACGAGACCACATGCTGGGTGAGCACGCCGTGCTTGGCGTGCGTCGCGACCCGGCGTACCTCGATGTCCTTGTATCCGGGGAACGCCGGGGTGTGGTGGCCCCACTCGTGGCTCAGCTCCGCGAACGCGAGCCCGGTAGCCGGTTCGATCACCATCGCTGACTCCTTAGCCTGGGCAGCAACCCCGCAGGACCACGATGCGGGCGACTTGATCCGTATGACGGGACAGTAGGGTCGGCATAGGGGCGTGTCAAGGTTTCGGAGATGTATCGCGGGGCGTCTCGACGCCGCTCGCCGGGAGCACCGCGCCCGGCGCGGAGGACCCGGCGGCGGACGCAGCGACGGACGCAGCGACGGACCCGGCGGCGCCAATACGCTTTCGCCGCCGAATCCGCGAGAGGGGGATAATCGCCGGTTCGCGAATTGACCCGTACTCCGTAATGTCCGCGTCGAATCCAGGACATGACCGCCGGCCGCCGCGCGGGCGCGGTAATCACGTACGGGCAAAGTCCATGGCAGGCAGCACAGATGACCGGACTTCGGTCAGGAGTATTGTTGCGCCCATGACGCAATCTTCCTCGAAGATCCCCGAAACTCCGGGATCGCAGGGCGGGGTCCAGGTCATTGCGAGGGTCGCGCAGGTCTTCCGCGCGCTCGACGGCGAACCGCAGGGGCTCAGCCTCGCGCAGCTCGCGGCGCGGCTCGGCCTTCCGCGCTCGACCGTCCACCGCATCGTGACCGCCCTCGTCACGGAGGGCTTCCTCGCCAGCGCCTCACCGGCCGGACGGGTGCGCATCGGCGCGGAGTTCACCCGCCTGGCGACCTCGAGCCGGCTGGAGCCGTGGGAGGTGGCCGAGCCGTTCATGCGGCGGATCTTCAGCGAGCTGGGCGAGACCGTCGACTGCGCGGTCGTCTACGGACATCAGGTGCGGGTGGTCCACGTCATGCCGACCAGGCACGAACTGCGCGCCGTCGCGGAAGTCGGGGCCACTTTCCCATTGCACTCCAGCTCGAAGGGGAAGGCGATGCTGGCGGAGTTCAGTCCCGACACGGTGGTCCGCATGCTCCCGGCCCGGCTGGACCGTTACACCGACAAGACGCCGTTGAGCGTCGAGACGCTCCTCGCGGAGCTGGCCGGGGTGCGCGAGACGGGGGTGGCGTACGACCACGAGGGAACCACGGTGGGGATCTGCGCCGCCGCGATCGCGCTTCGCGAGCCCTCCGGCACGCTCCTCGCCCTGTCGGTGCCCGTGCCGACACAGCGGTACTGGGACGAGAAGGAGAAGATCACCCGGGTCCTCCAGCAGGTCCGCCGCGAGGCACGGACCGCGTTCGGCGAGCCTGACAAGGTCGCCGGGGAGGCCGGCGCCATGGGAGCACGCATCGATTGACGCGGCAACGGACCTCCCCTATCGTCCCACGATAAGGAAATTCTGTCCCGCATCGTGGCCCATGCAGTGGGCCCGGCCCGGGCACGGCCCCGCAACGGAGGTCCGGTGCGTCTGTGCACGTTCAAGCCGAAGGGCGGCGACCCGGCGGACGCCCGGCCCGGCCGGATCGAGGGGGGCCATGTCGTGCGCCTGGAGGCACCGACCCTCCAGGCGGTCCTCGCCGTCTCCGGGAAGGTGCCCGACGGCCCCGGATTCCCGCTGGACGGCATCGAGTTGCTCGCGCCCGTCCCCGAACCGCCCGCCGTCCGCGATTTCTTCGCGTTCGAGCAGCATGTGGCGACCGCCCGTGCCCTTCGTGGCGCGGTGGTGCCCGACGAGTGGTTCGAGATACCGGTCTTCTATTTCTCCAACCCCGCCGCGGTCTACGGCCCGGAGGCGGAAATACCGTACCCCTCGGGAACCACGATGCTCGACTACGAGCTGGAAGTGGCGGCCGTCATCAAAGAAGGCGGCGAGATCGGCGGTTTCACCATAATGAACGACTGGTCGGCCCGGGATCTCCAGCGAAAGGAGACCCGTGTCGGGCTCGGCCCCGCAAAGGGCAAGGACTTCGCCACGAGTATGGGGCCCGTTCTGGTGACGCCCGAGGAATTCGACGGTTCGCACGGCGAGATGGTCGCCCGGGTCAACGGTGAGGAGCGCTCCCGGGGGAATCTGTCCGACCTCTACCACTCATGGGAAACGATGATGGCCCGCGCCGCCGAGAACACCAGGCTCCGGCCCGGGGACGTCATCGGGTCGGGGACGGTCGGCAGCGGCTGCATCCTCGAACACGACGACGGACGGTGGCTCCGGCCCGGCGATGTGGTCGAGTTGGAGATCGAGGGCCTCGGAGTGCTGCGCAACCGCATCGGAGCGCGATGACCACGCCGTTCGCACTCGACCCGGAGGGCCGCGCGGACGGCCCTGTGGACGTGGTCGTCATCGGTGCCGGGCTGATCGGACTCGCCTCCGCGATGGCCCTCCTCGAAGCCACACCCTCCCTCAAGGTGGCGGTGCTGGAGAAGGAGGCCACGCTCGCGCCCCACCAGAGCGGCCACAACTCGGGCGTCATCCACTCCGGCCTCTACTACACCCCCGGCAGCCTCAAGGCCGCGTACTGCCGTGAGGGCCGCAAACGGCTCCTCGCCTTCGCCGACGAGCACGAGATCCCGTACAGGTTGACCGGCAAGCTGGTCGTCGCCACGGATCCGGCGGAGCTGCCCCGGATGGCCGGCCTGGCCGACCGCGGCCGCACCAACGGGCTGACCCTGCGCGAGCTGGAGCCTGCCGCGTTCGCCGAGATCGAGCCGCAGGTACGGGGCGTCCGCGCCCTGCACATCCCCGCGACCGGCGTCATCGACTTCACCAGGGTCGCCGCCGCCTACGCCGAGGTGATCGCCGGCCACGGCGGTGCCGTGCTCTGCGGCCGTGCCGTACACGGCCTCGTACGGAACGCACGCGGCTGGACCGTCGAGACCGACACCGGCACCTTCGCCGCCCGGACCGTGATCGCCTGCGCCGGCCTCCAGGCCGACCGCACCGCCGCCATGACCGGCCACGCCACCGGCGCGTATCGCATCGTCCCGTTCCGCGGCGACTTCTACACCTTCCGCCCGCAGGCCGCGGACCTCGTCCAGGGGCTGGTCTATCCCGTACCCGATCCCGCCTTCCCTTTCCTCGGTGTCCACTTCAGCCGCGGCATCGACGGCACCCTCCGCGCGGGGCCCAACGCGGTCCCCTCACTTGCCCGCGAAGGCTACGGCCGGCTCTCGGTCAACGGCAGGGACCTGCTCGACACCCTGCGCTTCCCCGGCACGCGCCGCCTCGCGCTCACCTACGCGGGCACCGGCGCGCGGGAGATCTACCGGGATCTCGTCAAGCCCGCCTTCCTGGCCCGGATGCGCCGCTACCTCCCCGGCGTACGGTCCCGCGACGTCACCTTCGGCCCCTCCGGGATCCGCGCCCAATGCCTGGACCGGAGCGGCTCCCTGGTCGACGACTTCCTCATCGAGGAGTCCCCCGGCATGATCCACGTCATCAACGCCCCCTCCCCCGCCGCGACCGCCTCGATCGTCATCGGCCGCCACATCGCGGACCGCGCACGCGACCAACTCGGCCTCTGAGAAGCGTTCTCTTTTCCGGTCACGTGGTCGTTTTTGGTCCCTGCGATCGGCCGGCAGCGCGTCGCAGTGAGGGCATCATGCGCACAGGGGCACGTCGTGGTCCAGCACATGGAAGGTGACCGGGATGAGCCCCGGCATCTCGAACCGCGCCGTGGTGGCGGTGACGAGGGTCATGTATCCGGGCAGCATTGGTGTCGCCGTGGTAATCCCGGTCGTCGGGTCCGGAGTCGGCGTCGGAACCTTGACGTCCTGGTCGGTCTGCCAGCTACGGCCACCGAATTCGGCGTAGCGGATGCCGCAGTGCACCGGCAGATCGAACCGGTAACTGGTTCCAATGCTGGGATGGGCAGGTCCCAGCTGGAGGTGGTCCGGGGCGAGGGTCCGCGCGGGGAGCGGGGACTGCGAAGCCGTTGGGCTCGTAGTGGGAGCGGCGACGGAGGTACGGTCCGTGCCTCCGCCGTCGGTGACGCTCAGGCCGAGCACCGAGCCAGCGACGACCACGAGTGCCGCTGAAGCGCAGACCGTGGTGACGCGGCGGACACGGCGGGCCCGGCGTCCGCGGGCCAGCAACGGAGCAACAGTGAACGGTCCCCCGTCCGCCTGAGCCTCCGCCAGGTCGTGCATCCGCTGCCTCATGAGGTCTTCATCGGTGGGATCCGCTTTTGTCATCGCACGCTCCTTCGGGTGTAGCCCGCCAGCGTGTCTGCGTCGCGCAGGCGCTCCAGGGCCCTGTTGGTCCGGCTCTTGACCGTCCCGGGCGAGCAGCCGAGCAGTTCGGCCGTCTCTTCAACCGACAGATCCTCGTAGCACCGCAGCACCAGCACCGAGCGCTGGGCACGTGGCAGAGCGGCGAGCGCGCCCGCCAGCTCGAGCCGCGCATCCGCCCTTCCTGCCATGTCGTACCCGTCGGCACTGCTCTCGGGTTCGCCTTGGGGAACCTCGGTGTGCCATCGGCGCCGCCGCCACGTCGCGAAGAGGTTGACGACGACTTTCCGTGCGTAGGTGTGCGGCGACGCCCAGGTCGCGGCCCGGCTCCAGTGCAGGTACACCCGCACCAATGCGGCCTGCACCAAGTCCTCGGCGGTATGTGGATCGCCCGTCAGCAAACGCGCCGTGCGCAGGAGCGATCGGTACGCGGTCCCGGCGAATTCCGCGAACTCTGCGTCCCGCATGGACTGGTCAGCCCCCACCGATCACCCTTTCAACGAGCGCATGGCTTGAGAACCCTGTCACTCCTTCGACCACTTGGGGAGCGGATCAGGTTCCATCAATTTCCGCATCGAGGTGAGCGGCTCCAGCGGGGAGCGGTGCTCTCCCGGGGCTGAATCTCCGCAGCAGCGCATGACAGCCGAGGACGACACCGGACACTGGCGACGGCACGGGGACCAGGAGGTCGGTGGCGGCTCCCCGATACGCCCGTATGACCGATCCGCTCGAGTTGGCTCCGGATTCACCCAGGTGATCGCCCCGGATGCGGGCAGCCGGGCTCCTACCTATCGTCGGTGTCATGCTCATAGCCCGCCGCCTGGTGCTGCGTCGCATAGCCCAGGCAGCCGCCGTGTGCGGCGCTGGCGCGTTGTCTACGAGGAGCGAGGCCGAACCGGCCGCGACCACCCGCGTGCCCGTGCACCCACAGGTCGCCGCGCGGTACGCCGCTCAGTGGTCCGCGCCCAAGCCCGTAGTCGTGGCCCGCGCACACTGGGAGACCGGCCACACGCCGTCCGGCGTGCCGCCGGCCCGCTACGCACGCGCGGTGAAGGCCGTCTTCATCCACCACACCGACAGTGGCAACGACTATCAGCCCAGCGACGTCCCGGCAATCATCAGAAACATCTACCGCGACCAGACCCAACGACGTGGCTGGGACGACATCGGGTACAACTTCCTCGTCGACAAGGACGGCACCATCTACGAGGGCCGCCACGGCGGGATAGACGAGCCGGTGGTAGGGGCCCACACCAGTGGCTTCAACATCGGCACCGTCGGCATCGCCGCGATCGGCACGTTTACCTCCGGCGTGGCCGTGCCGGCGGCGATGCTGGATGCCATCGCCCGCCTCACCGCGTGGAAGCTCGGTCGGCACGGGGTCGACCCCCGCGCGATGGCGACCCTCACCTGCACCAACACCGCCAGCCGCTATCACAAGGGCGTCCGCGCGACGGTCGATGTGGTGTCAGGGCACCGCGACGTCGACGAGACGCTGTGCCCCGGCTCAGCGCTCCACGCTCAGCTTCCCCGCATCCGCGCCGAGGCCGCCCGCCTCCAGGGTCGCGCCGCCGCGCACCGCTTCGGCTGACCATCGCCGTGACGACGGTCGTCAGGGCATTGACGCGGCGGCGAGGGACCCGTCGGGCAGTAGTGCGGGTGGCCGGTGGCGATGGCTGGGGCGGCGAGGCATCGACGTCCTCACCCAGGTGTCGGCGGCCAGCCGGGCCCTGCAGTCTGTCGCCTTGGCGTTGGTCGACGAACATCTCAAGTGCTGTGTCACCGAAGCCGTCAGCGCCGGCGGGGAGGAAGCCTTCGCGAAGGCAGCGGAAGCTTCTACTGCCATCGCCCGCCTCGTCCGCAGCTGACCGGGCCACGGGTTCGGTCATGGGCGGCAGTTGGGAAGCAACCGTCCGGACGCAGGACAAGCTGGGGACGGCCTCGACGGTATTGGCATGACCGAGGTGTACGGGGAAGGCAGCCGCGGCGGCCTTCCCCGTACACCCGGTTCCTGGTCAGCTCTTCTTGAGCAGCGTATTCATCTGGTTGATTTCGGCGGTCTGGGCCGTGATGACCGAGGCGGCGAGTGTCTTGGCGGGGCCGTACTCGCCCTTGCTCTGCTCGGTCTTGGCCATCTCGACGGCGCCCTGGTGGTGCTGGACCATCATCTGCAGAAACATGGTGTCGAACTCGGTGCCGGAGGCCTTGTCGAGCTTGGTCATGTCGGCTGCGCTCATCATCCCGGGCATGCCGGAGGACATGTCCATGCCCTTCATGTCCTGGGGGACGGCTGCGCCCCAGGAGGTGAGCCAGCCGGACATGGTCTTGATCTCGGGGTCCTGCGCGCCCTTGATCGTCGTGGCGAGGGACTTGACCTCGCTGGAGGAAGCGCGGGTGGCGGCCAGATCGGCCATCTCGATGGCCTGGCGGTGGTGCGTGATCATCTGCTGGGCGAACGCCACGTCCTGGGCGTTGTGCGCGCCGGCCGAGGCCGAGGCGCTGGCGGACGGGGTCGAGCTCGAATCCATCGACGACATGTCGTGGCCGCTGCTACTGCTACTACTACAGGCAGCCAGCACGAGGGCGGTAGCGCCGGCAGCCGCGACAAGGGCACTGCGACGGATCAGGGAACGTCGTGAAGTCATGATGTGAACTCCTGGGAGTGGGATGGGAGGCGTGCGCTTGCTCGACGCCGGCCCTTTCGGGGCGCGTGGCGCTGAAGGCGTTTGCCTATATCCGCAGGAGTTGGAGTTCGGCCAGTGATGGCGGTGCGCGTCCGCCCTCGGGGACGTCCGGTACGGACGCGAGACGCACCTGAGCCTCGTCGGGGGCACACACCGGCGAGGGGATCAGGGCGGGTAGCGCGGGTGCAGCGGCCACTGAGCCGGAGGCGCAAGTCGCGTCGACGTGGTTGGGCTGACCGTCACAGCCGTGCCCGCCCGAGCCGCAGTCGTCGGGTACGGCTGTGACGACGACACCATGACCGGCGGCGGCCGCCATTCGGTGCTCGGGCATCGACATCCCGCCCGGTCCCAAGCCGTGCATGCCGACCAGCCCTATCAGCAGCCCGAAGACGAGCAAGGCAGAAGGCCGCAGCCTGGGCTGCGGACATGGCACGAGCTGAGACAGGCCGATCACAGGCCCATCGTAGGGGAACGGCAGTTGCTTCTCTTTTGACACACCCCGCCCTTGCCTCGAATACCGGTAGGGGGTATACAGGACAGCGAGAGATACCCCCTAGGGGTATGAAGAAGCGAACCGCTCCACCAGGAGGATTCCCATGTCGTGTGGCAGCCCTGACGGCCGCTGCTCCACCAGCGAGAGCGAAGGGACGCAGGCCGACGGCATCACGACCGTGTACTCGGTCACCGGGATGTCCTGCGGGCACTGCGAGAAGGCCGTCGGCTCGGCCCTCTCCGCCCTTGACGGCGTGACCCATGTGAAGGTCGACGTCATCACCGGTCTGGTCACCGTCGCCTTCGGCAGCGAACTGGACGACACGCTCGTCCGCGACGCGGTGGACGACGCCGGATACGAGCTGGCCGGCCGCATCCAGGCCGCGGCGGCGCACTGACACGTGCTCAGGCGCCCTTTCCGCCAGAGCACCACGCAACCCCGAGGAGTGGTGATGAACACCGCGACACCTGGCGCGAACGCGACCGAAGTCGAATTGGCGATCGGCGGCATGACCTGCGCCTCGTGCGCTGCTCGCATCGAGAAGAAGCTCAACCGCATGGACGGCGTCGACGCCACAGTCAACTACGCCACGGAGAAGGCCAAGGTCACCTTCCAAAGCGACGTCAACGTCACCGACCTGATCAGCACGGTCGAGCAGACCGGCTACACCGCCGCCCTCCCCGTCGTCGGGTCGACGCCGGTGGCGTCGAGGCCGAGGCCGGCGGACATGAGTACGTGCTCGCCGGTCCCGCAGCCGACATCCAGCACCCGGCCCCGAATGGCACCCGCGTCGGCGAAGGCGAGGAACGCAGGCTGGGGCCGGCCGATGTCCCAGGGCGGCGGGGTCGTGTACAGGTCCTCGGGCCCCCTCGGAGGCATGGAGCCGGAGTGGGGCGAGGCGGGCGAGGCGGCCATATACGTGTCCTTGCTTGCAGCTCGTGCTGGTCCGGGTCTCCATGACGACGACGACCACAGTTTTATCGAGACACTCTGTCGCTGTCAATCCATGGCGTCTCGATATCGTCGCCGCGTACACTGGCGTGGTGCCGAAGCTGTGGAACGAGACGATCGAGGCGCACCGCCGCTCGGTGCGCGATGCGACCCTGGACGTCACGGCCGAGTTGGTGGCCGAGCAGGGGCTGCGGGCGGTGACGATGTCGCAGATCGCCGAGAGGACCGGCATCGGGCGGGCGACGCTGTACAAATACTTCCCGGACGTCGAAGCGATCCTGCTCGCCTGGCACCAACGTCAGATCACAGCCCATCTCGCACAGCTCGCCGAGGTCCGCGACCAGGCTGACGGCGCCTACGAGCGACTCGAAGCCGTACTCACGGCCTACGCCCTCATCTCCCGCGAGACCCACGGGCACCACGGCACCGAAATCGCGGGGTTCCTGCATCGGGACGAGCATGTCGACCACGCACAGCAGCACCTCCGCGACATGGTCCGGGACCTGCTCGCCGAGGGCGCCGCGAGCGGCGCCCTCCGGGATGACGTGGCACCCGACGAGCTCGCGAACTACTGCCTGCACGCCCTCACCGCAGCCGGCAGCCTGCCCTCCAAGGCCGCTGTCCACCGACTGGTCACGGTCACTCTCGCCGGGCTGCGCCCCATGCCCTGATCCACCTCACAGTGCCGGTGCAGGCGTAACTGCTTCCCGATCCGAACCCCTACGGCAGAGTCAGCGCGCTACTGCGGCCTCCGCCACCGGCCGGACCCCGGCGGGGCACAGTCGCCCCGTACGGGCCAGGACCGCGACCGCTGCGGCGCAGGCCGCGCCCACCGCGCTCAACGCCAGCCAGGGCAGCCGCGGGTGGTCGGCGGAGGCGTCCCACACCGCACCGGTCGCCAGGTTGCCGAGCGTGATGCCCACGCCGGAGACGGTGTTGTACAGGCCGTAGTGGGTGGCTACCAGCCGTCCGTCGGACAGCGAGACGACGGTGTCCATCTCGAAGGGATAGACCAGCGCCGTGCCCAGTGCCAGCAGGCCGGCGGCGAGAACAAGCGGCGCCAAGGCTGTCGTACGGTCGACCAGCCCACTGCCCTGTGGCGGAGTTCCCGCGAGGAGCAACGGCGTGAAGGACGCGCCCATCAACGCGATTCCGTAGACGATGGCCCGCTGCGCTGACCAGCGCGCCCGCGCCCAGGCCGTGATCCGCAGTTGCCCGGCCGCCGCGACGCCGGCGGAGACCGCGAACAGCACGGTGGTGACGCCGTTGCCGCTGCCGGCGGAAGCGCGGTGCGCCTGCAACGGCAGGGCCAGATAGATCTGGAACGACAGGACGTACGAGCCGATCATCGCGGCGGAGAACAGCAGGAAAGACCGCTTGGCCACCACCGTCCGCCAGTCGGCGAGAACCCCGCGCGCTCCAGCCTGTACGGGCTTGTCGGCGCGCCGGTCGGGCAGCGCCCGGATCTGCACTACCGTCAGGCCGACGAAGAGGAGCGCCGCGACCGTGCAGACCGCGCGGAAGTCGAACGCGATCAACGCCAGTCCGACCAGCGGTCCGACCAGCATGCCCACCTGGTAGAAGACGTTGAACAGGGCGAACGCCTCGACTCGCCGTTCCCCTGCCTCCCGCGCGAGGTAGGCCCGCACGGCCGGGTTGAACAGCGCCCCCGCGAAGCCGGTCATGGCCGAGGCAGCGATCAGCGCGGGCAGAGTGTGGACGAAGCCCAGCAGGCCGAAGCCCGCGGTGCGCAGCACGCACCCGGCGACGATCACGGGTTTGCAGCCGAGCCGGTCGGCAAGGGTGCCGCCGATCAGGAACATGCCCTGCTGGGAGAAGTTGCGCACCCCCAGGACCAGCCCGACGGCCCAGGCGGCCATGCCCAGGCCATCCGAGAGATGGACGGCCAGGTAGGGCATGAGCATGTAGAACGCGGTATTGATGGTGAACTGCTGGACCATCAGCAGCCGTACGCAGCCGCCGAAGGAGCGGAATTGCTGGACGAGGTGCCTCATCGCGCACCCATCTCGGCTCCGATGTCGGTGCCGACCGCGGCAGGTGGGGCGGTGACGTTGACGCAGCGCGTCCAGCGCTCCACGACCCGCTCGCAGGCGTGGACGATCTCGTCGGGATCGTCAGCGGGCGGATGCCCGAGGAGGTCGTGGGTGCGGCAGTAGTCGTCACTGTAGACGGTGTTCCAGTAGCGGTGGATTCCGTCGGGGAAGACCGCCGCGATCCGGGTGGTCGGCGGATGCGTACGGGCCAGCCAGCCGGCGACCAGTGCGACGGCGCCTACACTCCACCCGCCGCTTGTGTAGTGGTGCCGGGCCAGTCGGCGGGCGGCCCACGCCGCTTCGTGTGGGGCGACCCAGTGGGCCTCGTCGAAGGCCGCGTGGTCGACGTTGCGGGGGTGGATGCTGCTGCCCAGGCCGCGCATCAACCGAACCCCCGCGGGCTGACCGAAGACCGTGGAACGTACCGAGTCGACGCCGACCAGCCGCATCCCGGGGTAGAAGTTGCGCAGCGCGCGGGCGGTTCCGGCCGAGTGCCCGCCAGTACCGACCGCCGCGACCAGGATGTCCACCCGGCCGAGCTGGACGGCCAGTTCCAGGGCAAGGGCGGTGTAGGCGGCCGGGTTGTCCGGGTTGTGGTACTGGTCGGGGCACCAGGCCCCAGCTCGCCGCTCAAGGATCTCGCGGGCACGGTCACGCCTGGCCTGCTGCCAGCCGCCGACCGGGTCGGGCTCGGGCACCACCTCGACCCGCGCTCCGAACGCCCGCAACTGGTGCACCATCAACGGCTCCAGGCCCGGGTCGGCGACCAGGGTCACCGGATGGCCGTACGTGATACCGGCCAGCGCCAGGCCGAGCCCGAGCGTACCGCTGGTGGACTCCACGATCTGTGCCCCCGGGGCGAGTTCGCCGCGAGCGCGGGCGGCCGCAACCATGTGCAATCCCGGCCGGTCCTTGATACCACCAGGGTTGACGCCCTCCAGTTTGGCCCAGAAGCCACGGCCGGGCGCGCTGAAGGGCTCACCGATCCACAACACCGGGGTGTTGCCGACCATCCCGGCGGGCGAGCGCCGCGGCGCTCCGACCGGTTCTGGCAGCTCGTGGGCGGTTGCGAAGGCACGCAAGTCGTCGGTGGAGATGTTGCGCAGGGCAGTCGTCATGGCCTGGTCCTTCCGCGGCCCGGTCCGGGCCGTAGGTCAGCTGCGTACGTATGCGGACGGCGCGCACGCTCGGTCGCGAGAAGCGAGCGAGCGGCGAGGCCGTGTCATGTACGGCTGACGCAGGCCAGTTGGAGCAAGACGGCGCCGGCCCGCGGCGGTGGCGCTGGGGACGGGCGGCGAGCCGGGCCGCGGGGGCCGGGCCACTCGTATGGCATGGCCGACGCCAGAACGGCGAGGCCGAGCAGCAACACCAACACCGACAGTTGCTGGGTGCGTAGGGGACCGTCGCACACATGACCCGCAGGGCAGCAGCAATCGTCGGACCCGCCGGTGCCATGGTCGTGCGCCATGAATTCCGCCGGGCAGTCCACAGCGTGCGGGACGGCGGCCGGGGCCGAGGCGGTGACCGGGTGGCGATGCCCCTCGTGTTCGTGGCCAGCGCAGGCAAACACATGGGCCGCGGCGACCAGCGCGAGGCCCACGAAAAGAGCGATCAAGGAACAGCGCTTCCGCGACCCCGCCTCCACATCCCTCAGCACACGACAGACAGTATCCAATTCGTTACTGTATATATATTTTGTCCCCTTTTGGACGAATGCCCCGTGTCGCGAAATGATCAAATCACGCTGGGGCGAGGCGCATCGCAACATGCCACCGACGCGGAACCTGTTTTTCGTGCTGCGACGACCCCGCCGGCTGCCCGCCTGAGCTGTGCGGCTGCGGCTGATCACCGACGGTGGGGGCTGGGCACCATGCCCAGCCCCCACCGTTGTCTCGACTCTCGCTCCCAGATCCGGGCCGCAACGCCCGAGCACCTAACGCGTACGAGTGGTCAGGCCTGGTAGGCCAGGAGCGCCATCATCCCGGCCTCACCGTGGTAGGCGTTGTGGCAGTGCAGCAGCCACTCGCCCGGGTTGTCGGCGTCGAGGAACACCGTCAACTTTTTCTTGGGCAGCACGATCGCGGTGTCCTTGCGCGGGCCGGAGGCGCCGAGTTGGTAGGTATGGCCGTGCAGGTGCATCGGGTGCCACATGGTGGTGTCGTTGACGAAGTCCAGCCGCACCCACTGGCCCTCCTCGATCCGCAGGGGGTTGACAGTCGGGTTGTTCATGTCGAACCTCGTGCCGTTGATGGCCCAGTTGTACTTCTCCATACCCCCGGTGACCTTGATCTGGTGCGCGACATCGGTCTTGGCGGACTTCAGCCGTACGCCGGCGGCCGCGCTGAGCTGGGACGCGGTCGTGATCATGCCCTTGAGCTCGGGAGGGCGCACAGTAGCGGAAGGCGCGCTGCCCGGGCCCGTACGTACCAGGGCCATGCCGGTCTGGTCCTTGCCTTCGGCCAGGGCGACCAGTGGGAAGACGCCGTCGCCGAAGGTCACAGGGACGTCGTAGCGCTCGCCCATGCCGATCAGCACGGCGTCGACCTCCTGTTGGTCGACCGGGTAGCCGTCGGTGTGCGTGATGGTCAGCTTGTGGCCGCCGAGCGCGACCCGGTAGGCGGTGTCGGAGCCGGCGTTGATGATCCGCAGGCCCACCTTCTTGCCCGGCTTGCCGGTGTAGACGTCCGGGTCGGCCGGAACGCGGCCGTTGATCAGGTGGTAGGGGTACTTCACGTCGCCGGCGTCGCCGCCGAGCAGATCGCTCTTGGCACCGGCGAGCATGAACTTCATCGACATTCCGCCCGACGACGCGGACGGGGAGGCGGAGCCACCGCCCATGTCCATGTCACCCATGTCCGTGCTGCTGCTCGGGTTGGCGCTGTTGCTGCCCATGTCCATGCCGCTCATGCCGCCCATGCCCTGCTTGAGCTCGGCGAAGACCTCGTCGGGTGTGCCGGTGACGCAGTCGAGCTGGGGCGGCGTGATGAGCTTCACCGCCCACACCGCCGCGATGCTCACCCCCTACACCAGGCGCAGAGTGTCGAGAACATCGCTGATCTGGTCGATGTACCTGCCGTCCGGGGTGGGCCAGGAGCGCCACTGTGCGCCGTAAACCGGACCGAGTTCGCCGTTCGCGTCGGCCCATTCGTCCCAGATGGTGATGCCGTGCTCATGCAGCCAGCCGACGTTCGAGTCGCCACGCAGGAACCAGAGCAGCTCGTACACGATGGACCTGAGATGCACCTTTTTGGTGGTGACCAGCGGGAACCCCTGCGAGAGGTCGTAGCGTAGTTGGTGCCCGAAGCCACTTCGGGTGCCGGTGCCCGTCCGGTCGGCTTTGGCCGTCCCGGAAGTAAGCACCAGCCGCAACAGGTCTTCGTACTGGGCGTCCGCCACAGCCGTCGAGTCTACTGGCCACCTTCAAGGCGGACTCGACGGTCATCTCTCCCCCGTACGCCGGGGCACCGGTGGGCGGCTGGGCCCCGGCGGCGGGCGGCGGGGTCGCGTTCGGCGACGTGCCGGGCGACCGCGTCGACTCCGGGGCGGGCGTGCCGCTCCACGGAGCCGACGGAGGCGTGGCGGGAGCGGGCCTGGTTCTGTCCGCGAGATTGGGTTCTGGCGCTGGTTCTGTGGACTGACCACGGAGGGTTTCACCACCCGCATCACCGCACTCGTCCAAGCCGTCCTCGCGCTCCACCTCAATGCCTCAAGCTGAGGTTGGAAAAGGCTCATTGTCTGAACACTCAAACAACGGCATCGAGTTCCGGACGGGAAATGACAGACTGTCACCTCAAGGTCGGCCGCGTGCGCGAAGCCGGCCAGCTCCTTCTTCCAGGCGCGGACCCGGTAGCCGTTGGGAGCCGCCGGCGTCAGCGGTGATCAGCAGCCGGGTCGCGCCGGGGTAGCGGTGCCGTCCTTCGCCGTGCCACCAGCGGCGCAGGGTGGCGACCGCGAACGCGGCGGTATCCCCGTCTCAGCCCACCGACACCCAGCCGGCATCGGCATGCAGGTCGTAGATCCCGTACGGGACCGCCTTCTGTGCGTCCTTCTCAGGAAAGTCGTGCGCACGCACCTGCACGGGCTGCCCGGCGCGGTGCCACTCGGTCCCGGCGACCGCGTAGTTGCCCAGGACTTCCTTCTTCTTGGTGTCGACGCTGATGACAGGCTGTCCTGCGGTAGTGAACTCCTTGACCTGGTCGTTGATGTAGTGGAACTGCGCGTCGCGGTCGGGGTGGCGGGCGCCTTCGGTGGTCCGCGAGGTGGCCCTGCAAGGAGAACCCCTCGGCCTTCAGCAGGGTGGCGACGGTGTCATGGCCGACCCGATGCCCCTGACGGGTCAGCTCGGCCGCCAGGTTCCGGGTGGACTTGACCGTCCAGCGCAGCAGGGACTCCGGATCGCCGCGCTGATCTCGCTCGATGAGCGACAGCAGGGCCGAGACCAGCCCCGGATCGATATCGGCCAGCCGCTTGCGGCCCGCCCCCGCCGCCCGCACGCGCCCCGACGGCTCCACTCCGCAGTCCAGCTCACCGACACCACGCGAGACCGTGGACTCCGCAACCCCGACAGCGCGGGCGACAACACGGACCCCGCCATGCCCCAACACGCCAGCCGCAGCCCCGAGCACCAGGCGCCGCCGCTCATCCAGATGCGGCAACAGCCTGCCGAAACTGTTCCGCCAATACCGCCTCAGTCCCCTCCGCCACACCAGGATCCTACGACCCCAACCATCCCATCAAATCGAGGAGTTATTGATCGACAGCTCCCTGCTGGCAGAGCGCGAGCGGTGTGGCGTCAGAAGGTCAGGTCCGCCTTGGAAATGCGGCAGTGGACGCCCTTGACGATGTCGACCACCTGGGAGACCTGGAAGTCGGCGGCCGCGCTGAGGTAGGCGAGGGCAACCGGGCCGGGGACACCGAAGCGCTCGTCGAGGAGGGTGAGGGCGTCGCGTACGGCATGGCGCATCGCCTCGTCGAGGTCGGTGTCCAGGCCCATGACGATGTGCTCGGTGTCGGTCTCGGCGAAGGGGGCGCGCAGGCGGGATGCGAGTCGGCGGAGGGCGGGGTCGCGGTGGACGGTGAGGCGGAGGGTCGCGCGCAGAGGGGCTTCGAAGGCGGTGAGGGCTACTTCGCCGTCGCCCTGGGAGAAGTGCGGGTCGCCGGCGTAGAAGAGGGCGCCCTCGACGGCGACGGGGAGGAAGAGGCGGGCGCCGACGCCGAGGTGGCGTACGTCGAGATTACCTCCGTGCGGGCCGGGAGGCACCGAGTGGACCGGGGCTTCGGTGGCGGGGGCGGTGCCCATGATGCCGAGGAAGGGACGGAGCGGGAAGTGGAGGTCGCGGCCGTCGCCCACGGGGAGGCGGCCGCGGCCGTCGTCGTCGACGGTGGCGACCAGGCTGACCGGGTCCGGGCCGGGGCCTTGGGGGTATTCGCCGGGGAGCGCGCCCTTGCCGTGGCGGTTGCTGATCACGCCGTAGGGGGCGCGGCGGCGTAGGCGGAGGACTTCCACTTCGAGTACGTCGCCGGGCTCGGCCCCCTGGATGTGGACGGGTCCTGTGACCACGTGCGGGCCGTGGGCGGCGGGGTCGTGAAGGCGGGTGGAAGCGGCGAGTTCGGCCGTGTCGTGGAGGATGCCGTGGATGCCGGCCGCGGCGAAGAAGGCGGCCGGGTCTCGGCCCTGGTCGGCGAGGATGCCCTCGTGGCTGATGGTGTCGAGGCTGACGGTCGCGCCGGAGGGGACCGAAAGGGCCGGCTTGGAGCGGGCGTTGGGGAGTAGCCCCCAGTGGACTGCGGCTGGGTCTGCGGGCAGGTAGTGGTCGCCGTCGACGGGGCCCCGGTGGGGTTGGAGGAGGGTCACAGGGCTTCCTGGAGGTCGGCGGCGGTGAGGGTGAAGCCGAAGCACTGGCGGACGTTGTAGACGGTGGCGTCCATGCAGTACGCGGGTGAGGTGGTGGCCACCGCGTCCTCCAGCATCAGCACGTCGTAGCCGAGGCTCGCGGCGTCCATGAGGGTGGCGAGGACGCACTGGTCGGCGTTGACTCCGGCGAACAGGAGCGTGTCGGCGCGGAGATTGCGCAGGACGCTGTCGAGTTCGGTGTCCTGGAAGCCGCTCATGCGGTACTTGGCGATGTGCAGGTCGCCGGGTGCCGCAAAGAGGGGTGCGGTGATGTCGGCGGATGCGCTGTCGCGTTCCAGGACCCTGGCCCCGGTGGGGAGTTGGGAGCCGAGGCCGCCTCCGGCGCCGTCCTGGTCGTAGACGTGGAGGACGCCGGGTGGGAGGTTCGCGCGGTCGGGGCGGTTGCCCCAGTTGAGCCAGACGACGGGGACGTCGGCCGCCCGGAGGGCGGGGAGGAGCCGCTGGAGTGCGGGGATGGGCGTGCGGGCCGGGGACACGTCCACGCCGATCGAGGCCAGCCAGCCGTCGGGCGAGCAGAAGTCGTTCTGCATGTCGATGACGACGATCGCCGTTGAGGCCAGGTCGAGCGTCAGGATTTGGGGTTGAGCCTCCAGGGTCACGGGGCGGGCCGGGCGCTGCGGGCGGCGGAGGTCGACGTGTGTGGCGTCCGCGCGCCAGGAGTTGCGGGAGTTGGGGCCGATTTCATGCATGGGTCAGCTCCAGGAGGGCGTGGTCCGTGCCCGGTGCGCCGATCGCGCAGAGGCCGACCGGGAGGTCGCGGACCCGCAGCCGGGGCATGGTGACGGCGGGCAGCCCGGCGAGCGAGGCAAGGCAGGTGAGGCGGAGGGTTGCGGCTCGTACGGTCTCGACCTCGGCCGGTGTCGCATCGGCGCGGGGGGCCGGGCTGCTCGTGGCGGGGAGAAGGAGCGCGGTGCCGGGCGGGAGGGCTTCGGCGATGACCGAACGGGCGGACAGGAGCCCGGAGGTGGCGTCACGTACTTCACCCTCCGTGACCTGGCTCCCCCCGGCGAACCGGGCCTCGATGTCGGCCCCCAGCGCGCCTGGGTGCTTCTCGATCCACTCCCCGTGCGCGGCCCACGCCTCGGCCGCCTGGACGGTACGGAAGGCGGGCAGCCACTCCTCCAGGTGTGGGGCCATGCCGGTGTCGGTCCGTGCGAGTTCCAGGCCGGTGCGGAGGGAGAGCGCCCGGCATGCCACCTCGAAGGATGCCTGGACCTCGGGTTCGGCGAGCGCGGTGAGGGCGTCGTCGACCAGAAGCGTGGTCATCGGGGTTTCGTCGTCCTGGGGCAGGAGCACTTTCGCCGCTGTACGGAGCAGGTCCGGGTCCCGGGCAAGCAGTCCCGCCGTGTCGAAGGACGGGGCCAGCGGGAGCAGGCCGCCGGTGGGGACGGCTCCGTGGGTGGGGCGCCAGCCGTAGAGGCCGCAGTAGGAGGCGGGGACCCGGATCGAGCCCGCGGTGTCCGTGGCGAGTCCGAGATCCGCCCAGCCGCGGGCGACCGCCGCCGCCGGGCCGCTGCTGGAGCCGCCGGTGATGCGGCCGGGGGCGGCGGGGTTGACGGGGGTGCCGTAGTGGATGTTGGTCCCGGCGAGACTGTAGGCGAGTTCGTCGGTTTGGGCGATCCCGGTGAGCTGGGCGCCGGCGCGGAGCAATTCCCTTACTGCGTCGGCATGGTGGGGCTCCATCGGCGCATCGGCCAGCCACTGCGGGTTGCCCCCGCCGATCCGCTGTCCGGCAACGGCGAAGAGGTCCTTGACGGCGGTACGTACACCGGCGAGCGGTCCCGCCTCCGATCCGGCGACCAGCGGCTCGCCCACGACCCGCCACACCGCGGGGTCCGGATCCTCGTCCGCCACCGGATCCGGCACCGCGCTGACGTGCGCGGCCGCGATCCGCCAGCCCTCCCCCGTCAGCCGCCACACCTGTGTCTGCATCCCGCGCGATCCGCCGGCCCGCAGCGTTTCGGCGGTCAGTACGGCGACGTCCTCGGCGATCCGCACCTCATGGACGCGCTCGACCGTACGGGCCGGGGCTCCCCCGCTGCGGCCGCGACGGAATTCCGAGATGGCCGCGTGCCCGCTCAGCACCATGGAACCCTCGGCGCGCACCGTGTCCGGGGCGTCCAGGAACCAGTGGTCCAGGCCCGCCAGGTCATTGGCGCCGAGGGCCTGTTCGTACGACCAGAAGGCGTCGAGGAGTTCGCTCATCGGGTGGCTCCGAGGACGGCCAGGTCCGCGTCGTCGAGCACCGCGAAGGGGCCGCGCTGGATCAGGTCGGCGAAGCCCTCGTCGGGGGACATGATCGTGAGGGTGTAGAGACGCTCGGTGGCCGAGGTGTTGGTGATGCGGTGCTTGGAGCCGAGGGGCAGGACGAGGACATCTCCCGGTGCGAGGTCGCGTTCGTGTTCGTCGCTGACCGCGCGGCCCTCGCCCGCGAGCACCACGAAGGTCTCCACGGACTCGGGGTGCCAGTTGAGCGGCTGGGCGCCGCCCGGCTCCCACACCTCGAAGACGACGGTCGTCGGTGAGCCGTCGGCCGGTCCGGTGAGGAGGGCGAGCCTGACCGTGTCGCCCGCGGTGATGTGGTGAGCGGTGATCTTGCTGAGCGGCTTGTGGAGCGGGGGGATGGCCATGGCGGGTGTCCTCGACGTCAGGCGTTCAGGAAGAAGGCGGTCAGGCGGAAGGCGGTCAGGCGGAAGGCAGGAAGCGGGCGCATTCGCGCAGTGCGGCCGCGTTGTTGGCGATGGCGGTGTCGACGAGCTTGCGGCCGAGTTCGGGGGTGGCTCCGGTGGGGTCGCCGATGACGCCGTTGCCCGTACCGAAGTCGTCGCTCGTCCAGCCGAAGGAGACGGACTTGCCGAAGCCGATGTGCTCGTAGGCGGTCAGGTGCTCGGGGACACTCCGCTCGGCCAGCGACATGTCCACCGTCTCCGGGTGGAGGTGGAGCATCGCCGCGGTCTCGTTCAGCCCGCCGTGCACCCCCAGACCCAGCTCGCCGGACGGGGACGCGCCGCCCTGGTCCGCGGGGAGAGCGGCGTGCAGCAGGAAGGTGAACAGACTGTATTTGGTGCGGAGTTCGCGCAGAGCGACTCCCAGCAGCGCACTGTTGCCGCCGTGCGCGTTGAGGAACGCGAGCCGCCGGACGGGCCCTTTGGCGAGGGATCGTCCGAGGTCGTCCAGTACCGCGAAGAGCGTCGAGGCGCTGAGCCACAGTGTCCCGGGCGACCAGGCGTGTTCGTCGGACTTGGTGTACGCGAGGCCCGGCAGCAGGGTGATGTCGCAGCTGTCGGATGCGGCCAGGGCGGCGCCCTGAGCTATCGCCTCCGCCATGAAGTAGTCGGTGGCGACGGGAAGATGGGGCCCGTGCTGTTCGATCGCGCCGACGGGAAGGACGGCCACGGTGTCGGCGGACAGGTCGGTGACCGACGGTCCACTGAGGTCGGTGAAGCGGGTGAAGGTCATGGTCGGCGCGCTCCCAGGAGGTGGCCGGGGTTGAGCAGCCCCAGCGGGTCGGCGGTACGGGCGGTGGCACGGACGAGGTCGAGGCGCCGGTCGACGTACCAGTTGTGGACGTCATGGACGCCTACGCCCAGTGCCTCCAGGGCGGCGATCCCCTCGTACACGGTGGCTTCGTCCTGGTAGTGGGCCATCAGCATGCCGACGCTCCCCGAGCGCATCCCCTCCAGGTGCAGCACCGTCCCGGGGAAGACGGCCTTGACCGCCGCCGGGTCGCCGAGCAGTACGTCGCCGCCGATCTCCAGGTGGAAGTAGCCGTCCTGGGCCTTCATCAGGTGGTACGTGGGGTGGTTGAAGGAGAGCGAGGAGATGAGGGCGGGACCGCGCGGCGCGGGACGTACCTCCGTCACCCGGCCGCTGTGCTTCTCGATGATCGCCCGGGCGTCGTCCCCGGCCTGTTCCTCGATGATCGCGCGGACGCTCAGCGCGGCCGGGTCGAGGGCCGGGTCGGCCTCGAAGGTCTCGACGAGGCCGGGCTCGTCGAGGGAGACCAGGCGCGGGGCGGGCTCCAGGCGTACGAGGTCGCCGAGCGCGGCGGTGGCGGAGGTCCACGTGTCGAAGGAGGCGAAAAGGCCGGTCCAGACGCGGGCCGGCTGAAGTGCGACGGTCGCGGTCGTGGTGATGCCAGTGGTGCCGTAGGCGTGGATGTACGGGAGTGCTTCCTCGCCGCGTACGGTGAAGGGCTCGGCCTCCGCTGTGCACGGGATGACGGTCAACTCCCGTACGAAACCGTCCCCGTTGGTGCCGTTGGCGAGC
Organism: Streptomyces sp. NPDC059373; assembly: GCF_042751495.1. Classification (NCBI taxonomy): domain Bacteria; kingdom Bacillati; phylum Actinomycetota; class Actinomycetes; order Kitasatosporales; family Streptomycetaceae; genus Streptomyces; species Streptomyces sp. NPDC059373. The sequence continues at coordinate 34,058 of NZ_JBHYXC010000007.1, forward strand.
GATCCCGTGCCGCCGTTCCCACCGGAGAGGAAGCCGCCGAGCGATGTCCCGAAGGTGGAGGGGAACATCCACAGCTCCTGGCCCAGCGTGTGCGCATGCGCCTCCAGGTCGGACATCTTCGCGCCCGCCTCGGCCCTGATCCACCCGTCGCCCGCACCCAGGATGCGTCCGCATCCGGTGAGGTCGAGGACGGCGCCGCCGTGGAGCGGGATCGCCTGGCCGTAGTTGCCGGTGCCTTTGCCGCGCGGGGTGAGCGGGATGCGCAGGCGGTGGGCGAGGGCGACGAGGGGCTGGATCTGCTCGTACGAGGACGGGCGCAGCACCACCTCGGCGCGACCGGCGGGGAGCTTGGCGGCGAGGATCGGCGACATGTGCGCCCAGTCGCGGGACGCCTTGTCGAGGGCGGAGTCCTCGCGTACGACGGCGTCCGCGCCCAGGAGTGCGGCAGCCTCCGTACAGAATTCCTCGATGCCGGGGGTGCGGTGCGTGGTACCTGTGCCGGCGTCCAATACCGCCTCGTCCACGACCAGTTCGGTCATCCGGCGCAGTTCGGTAGCGGAGAGGGTCGTGCCCTTGGGGTCGACGGCCATCACTTCATTCCGATCTTGGTGTCGATGAATGCGTTGGTCGCCAGGTCGTCGGCGCTGAGCCCGGCCGGGATCTTGACGCCGCTCTGCGTGAGGATCGGCCCGAAGGTCTTCAGGGAGTCGGTCACCCGCGTCTTGTCGAAGCTCGCGATCGATCCGTCGGCCTCGTTGCCGAGGATGCCGAGCTTGACCATCTCCTTGGCCGCGTACTGGCCGGTGCCCGTGGAGTAGACCCAGCTGGTGCCGTACTGCTTGACGATGTCGTCGATGAGCGTGACCGCGGTGTCCGGTGCGGCGGCGAAGTCGGCGGCCGACTGCTGGATGACGGGGACCAGCTTCTTCAGGCAGGGGCTGAGCTTCTTCAGCGCACCGGTGCGGACGGAGAGTGCCTCCGGGTAGACGGTGTAGCCGACATCGGACAGCAGTTGGAACTTGACCGGCTTCTTCCAGGCGGCGACCTCGTGCTCGTAGATGTACGGTTCCGCGGTCGCGAAGCCCTGCTGCGCGATGGAGGGGTCGGCGACGAAACGGGACGGTGAGCTGTCGTAACTCCCGTCCAGCTGGCTCTTCTTGATGAGCCCCTTCGCTACCAGCATCGGGGCGAAGACCTCGCCGTCGCGGTAGACGACCTTGGCGCCGCTCTTGCCGATGTCGGCGACGGTCTTCCAGTCCGGGTGGGTCTTGGGGTCCCACATCAGGACCTGCGGACTCTTCTTCATCAGCGCGGCGACCGCGGTGACGGGCTGCTTGCCCGCTGCCTGGATGGCGCTGTCGGTGGTGACCATGCCGAGGGTGATGGACTGGTCGATGTACATCTCCGAGGCGGGGGTCTGGTACCCGACGGCGCTGCCGCCCGCCCGTACCTGGATCTTGACGCCGGTGTCCTTGCCGCCGATGACGAGGGGGCCGGTGACCCGCTTCTTGTCGGTGTCGACGGTGTAGCCGGGGCCGACGAGGTTGTAGATCGGACCGTGTTCGGCCTCGGGCTCCCAGTCGGCCTGGACGACGACGGTGGCGGGACAGACCTTGTCGAGGCGCTGGGCAGCGGGGGCGGGCTTGAGGTCGGCGGACGAACCGGCGGCGGTGGTGGCGCCGGCGCCGCAGCCGGTGGCGGCGAGGAGGAGCGAGGCGCTCAGTCCCGCGACAAGGCTTCTTCTGGCGGAAATTGGCATGGCTGTCTCCCGGGAGGGGCTGTGACGAGGAAGCGGACAGGGGGGTGGGGCCGGCTCAGCTGCGTCCGGAGGCGTGCCAGGAACCGACGGCGAGGCGGGACAGGAACGTGAAGAGCGCGAAGACGGCGACCCCGAAGAGGGAGGCGAGGATGATCGCGGCGAAGAGGTCCTCGGACTGGAGCCGTGAGCGGTAGACGTCGAGGAGGGTGCCGATACCGGGCGCGCCCTGCTTGAAGAACATGTCGCCGACGATCGCGCCGATGACGGAGAGCCCGGAGGAGGTGCGCAGCCCGGTGAAGATGGCGGGGAGCGCCGCGGGCAGTTCCAGCTTGCGCAGGCGGGCCCAGCCGCTCGCCTTCTGGAGAGTGAAGAGGTCGTGGTGGGCGCGGTCCACGGACTGCAGTCCGAAGAGGGTGTTGGCGATCAGCGGGAAGAGGGCGATGAGGACACAGACCACGACCCGGCTGGTGAAGCCGAAGCCGAACCAGAGGCCGATGAGGGGGACGATGGCGAGGATCGGGACGGTCTGCAGGATGACGGCGTACGGATAGAGGGAGCGCTCCAGCCAGCGGGCGCGGCTCATCACGACGGCCCCGGTGATACCGAGGGCGGCGGCGATGGCGAGTCCGGCGAGGGCGACCTGCGCGGTGAGGGCGAGGGCCTGGAGCATGGGCTGCAGGTGGGTCCAGTCGAGGACGGCGACTTGGAGGACCTGGTGCGGGGGCGGTACGAGGAAGCGGCGGGCGGGGGCGAGGAGCAGGTAACTCACCGCGTACCAGAGGCCGATGGCGACGGCGAGCGAGCCGATGGGGGCGAGCAGGGCGACGGGGCTGCGGCGTGTGCGGACGGACGCCTCGGCGGCCGGGAAAGTCTCGACCGTGGCGCCGGCGGCGGCATCGAACTGGTGCACGGGGGTCTTCCCCTCGTGGGCCGGAGCGGCAGCGCTCGAACCGGTGACGGCCGGTTCGGAAGCGGCAGACGGTTCGCCGCTCGGGCCGACGGTGACCGAGGCGGCCGTGGTTGCGTGGGCAGTCGGCGCGTCGGCGGCCGTGGCGGCCGGGGTGTTCGCGGTCACTGGGCGTCTCCTCGCAGAGCTGCGGAGACCGCGCCCGCGATCGCGGCGAACTCCGGTTCGTAACGGAGCGAAGCGGGCCTGGGGTGGGCGAACGGGACCTCGAATTCGGCGGTGATGCGTCCGGGGCGGGCCGACATCACCACGACCCGGTTGGCCAGGAAGACCGCCTCGGTCACCGAGTGCGTGATGAAGAGACCCGCGAACCCCGTCTCGCCGAAGATCCGCTGGAGCTCCTCCTGCATACGGAGCCGGGTCATCTCGTCCAGCGCGCCGAAAGGTTCGTCGAAGAGGAAGAGCGCGGGGCGCATCATCAGCGCGCGGGCCAGCGAGACCCGCATCCGCATCCCGCCCGAGAGCTGTCCCGGCAACTGCTCCTCAAAGCCTTCGAGGCCAACGAGACGGATGGCGTCCATGGCGCGCTCGTGCCGTTCGGCCTTGGGACGGCCGGCCAGTTCGGCCGGCAGCGCCACATTGGCGAGGACGCTGCGCCAGGGCAGCAGGGTGGCGTCCTGGAAGACGTAACCGATGTCCCCGCCCGGGGTGCTGATCTCGCCCGCACTGGGGGCATCGAGACCGGAGGCGAGCCGCAGCAGGGTGGACTTGCCGCATCCGGAGGGGCCGACGACTACGACGAACTCCCCTGCGCCGACGTGGAGTTCCACTCCCGAGAGCGCGGTGGTCCCGCTGTCGAAACGCTTGTCGACGGCTACGAAGCTCAGCGCCGTCTGCACTGCTGTCGCCACGTCAACTCCATCCTGTGGGCCTGTGGTGCATTCACCGATGTTCGTAGCATCAACATTCATTGTTTCGGGGGGATGTCCCGGGCGTTTACGCCCTGGACCAGTCAGAGGACTTCGCGGATCACCGTGGTACGGCTCACCGCTCGCCCGCCCTTGAAGACGATCCGGTCCGGGTACGAGGCCCCGACAGCCCCGGAGAGCGAGTCGGCCCGTACGGCGAGGAGATCGGCGATCGCACCCTCGTACGGCCCTGCGGCGGGTAGCCCGAGGACCGTGCGGGCGCCGGTGGTCACCGCATGGACAGCCTCGGGCAGCGTCAAGTGACCTGCCGCGACGAGGAGTCCGGCGGTCTCCAGGGGGTCCGCCCTGCCTACCGGGTTGAAGGGGTCGCGGATGTTGTCGCCACCCCCGGCCAGGGGCACGCCCGCGTCCAGGAGTGCGCGTACGGCGGTCAGACCGCGCGGGGTGCGGGCAGGGGTATCGCGGCCCTGGAGGTAGAGGTTGGTGAGCGGCAGTGCGACGACCCCGATCCGGGATGCCGCCGCCTCCTTGGCGATCCGGGCGGCCTCGGCCGGGTCCAGGCCGCCCAGTCCCACGCAGTGGCTGGCGGTCGCACCGTGGGCGAAGCCCCGCTCCCGTACCGCCTGGGCGAGCAGCAGCAGATCCTTCGGGTCGGGGCGGAGATGCTCGTCCGCGTGCAGATCGACGCCTACGCCGTGCCGCTCGGCGATGGTCAGGGCGCGGGCGACTGCGGCCTGCGGGTCGTCGGAGAGGTGCGGGCAGCCACCGAGCAGGTCGGCCCCCAACTCCAGTGCCTCGTCGAGAACTTCGTCGGGTGACTCGATATGCAGCACGGCGATCTGCAGTGCGACCCGCTCGCTCAGCTCCTCGCGCAGCCGCAACAGCGCCCGCAGCCCCCGCAGCGGATCGGGGCCGGGCAGGACGTCCGCGTGAGTGCGGACGGCGGTCGCACCGTTGGCGACCAGCTCGTGCAACGCGCGGCGGGCCCTGACCAGCACGTCCTCCTCCGTCACCTGCTCGGCATAGCCGCGCCAGGCGGCGACCGCCCCCGGCAGGTCGCAGGGCGGCGCGCCGGCCAGGTCCCAGGTGAGGGCCTTGTCGAGGTGGGCGTGGGGTTCGGCGGGGGCGGGCAGCAACAGGAAGCCGGAGAGGTCCATCTCCTGGCACAAGAAGGAGAGTTGACCGGTCAGCGCGACGGCCGACACCCGCCCGTCCTCGATCAGTACGTCCCGGACCTGCCCTTCGGGCAGCCGCGCCCCGCGCAGTAGCAGTGCCGTCGCCGTCATCGTGCCTCCTCGCTCTCCGGTGCGGTGAGTACCGCGAAGCCGTCGAAGGCGTGCCACATCGCGGGCGCGCCGAACATGTCCTGGCGGCGGACCGGGTGGGTTTGTCCGCGTACCACCAGGTCGAAGGCTTCGGCGACCCGTCCCACGAAGTAATGGTCCTCACGGTGGCGGAGGTTGTGCCCCAACAGGGCTGTGCTGACCGGGAGTTCGGACAGTCGCCGGGTCGATGCGGCGAAGGCGGGTACATCGGCGCCCGGCACATGCGCGAAGAAGGTGCCGCTGATCAGGGTGTCGCCGGCGAGGAGCAGGCCGCTCTCCGGCTCCCAGAGGCAGATGCCGTCGGGCGAGTGCCCGGGGGTGTGCAGGACGTGCAGCCTCCGCCCGCCCAGGTCGAGCTGCTCCCCCTCCCTGAGCAGCCGGGTCGGGCGCACCGCGTCGATACGCCACTGGGCCAGTTCGGGCACGGGCCGCACCTCGATCCGCGAGTCGGTGAGGAAGAAGCCCTCGGCGGAGAGTGCGCCCAGCTCGGTGTAGCGCTGTCGCATGTCCTGGGCGATGTGCCCGTACGCCTCGAGCCACTCGCGCGGTGCGGGCTCGCCGTGCAGGTCCGCGCCCGCCTCGTGGACGGCGAAGTCCTTGGCCTCGCCCACGAGTGAGGCGTTGCCACCCCGGTGGTCGTAGTGGTGGTGGGAGTTGACGACGAGCAGCGGCAGCGAGGTCAGCGCGCGCACCTCACGCCCGATGTCCCCGATGCCCATCCCGGTGTCGTACAGCAGGGCGAGGTCGTCGCCCACGACGAGATAGCTGTTGACGTGCCCGGGCTCGGCAATGAGGAAGGTCCCGGGGCCGGTCTCCCGCACAGAGAACCAGTCGCGCCCGCTCATGCGCCGACGCCGTGGTAGCGGCGGGCGTGGTGGACGAGAGCGCTGACCCCGCCCTGGCCAGGGATGATCTCCTCGATGTCGGCTATCAGCAGCAGGTGGTCCCCGGCCGCCACCTCTTCCCGTACGCGGCACACAACGGCGTACGTGCTCTGCGCGAGCAGCAGCGGCACACCCCCCTCTCCCGTCGTCCACTCCAGCCCGGCGAACCGGTCGGCGGCCGGATCGGCGAAGAGCCGCGAAACGGATTCGCCGTCCGCGGCAAGGATGTTGAGGGCGAGCCTGCCGCCGTCCTGGAGCAGCGGCAGGGTGCGGCTGCCGCGCTGGACTCCGATCGCGACCAGCTGCGGCGTGCGACTGAGGCTCATCACGGCGGTGCTGGTGAATCCGGCCGGTGTGCCATCGGCCGCGGCGGCGGTCACCACGCAGACGCCGCCCGCGAGGGCGGCCATGGCATCGAGGAATCCGGCCGTGGCGGGTCGGTCGTCGGTGGTCGCGGTCATTCGGGCTCCTCGCCTAGAATGTTCGTCACATCAACATTGATCGTAGGAGACATGTGTTTCGCGGGAGTAAATCCCCTCCGAAGTGACCGCTTAGGATTTCCGTCATGGTTGACCGCCCCACCGAACCCCCCACCGGTACCCCCGCCGATCCGGACCAGCAGCTCGGTGCCGCGATCCGTCGGCTGCGCAAGAAGCGCGGCCTCACCCTTGTCCAACTCGCGGGCAGCGCAGGCCTTTCGCACCCCTTCCTCAGCCAGCTGGAGCGCGGGCTGACCCGCCCGAGCATGCCCTCGCTGCACCGGATCGCCCAGGCACTCGGCACCACCCAACAGGCCCTGCTGGCACACTCGGCCACCTCCCCCGCCGACATCCATGTCGTACGGGAAGGGACCGGCACCCCGGTCGCCAACAGCGGCGGCTCGGCCCGGATGCTCGGGGCACCCCAATTCGCCGTCCACCCGGTCGAGTACTCCGGAGGACCCACCGACTTCGAGGAGTACTACGACCACCCGGGCGATGAGTTCCTCTACGTAGTGCACGGCGCGATCGAGGTCGACCTACTGGGCCCCGCCGGCCGCGAACTGCACCGTCTGCACGCCGGTGACAGCCTGCTCTACCCAGGCGGAACCCCGCACCGCTGGCGGATTCTGACGGAAGATCAGGACCTCTCCGGGGTGCGCATCCTCACCGTACAGAACGCCCCTCGCTAGAACGCCGAACAAAGAGCGACAGGGGTAGAGGGCACCCCGGTGACGAGTTCGTCCACGTGGTGGACAGCGAGACAGAAGTCGAGCCGCAGACTCCGTCCTGCCCGCGTCTCGAACGCCTGGGCCCGGGCGACAGCCTCATCTACCCGGGTGGCGTCCCGCACCGCCGGCCTGCGCTCGGCGACCGCGACCGCGTCCGTATCCTCGCGGTCCAGAGCGCACTCGCCAGCCACGACCAGCACCCCGCCGACCCGAGCCCGCGCTGATGATGTGCGTGGTCGCCCAGGCACCCGCGCTACGGGACGTATTCCGCCCGGGTGGTGGACGTCGGCCGAGTCTGCTTCTCTGCCTCTGCCTCGCCGTCCGCCGTGCGTGCCGGGCGGGTCCGGTTGAAGGCCAGGTTCAGCCCGAACGCGATCAGGGTCGCGCTCGTCACGGGTGAGCCCAGCACGATACGCACACCGTCCGGGAAACGGGAGTAGAGGTCCGGTGCCACGTCGGGTGCCATGCCCACGCCGATCGACACGGCGACGATCAGCAGGTTGCTGGTTCCCTCGAACTCGACCTTCCGCAGTGTGCTGATGCCGACGGCGGCGACCGTGGCGAACATGACCAGTCCCGCCGCGCCCACGACCGGTCCGGGAAGCCCGGCCACCACCGCCCCCAGCTTGGGAACCATGCCCAGGGCAACCAGGATGGCGCCCGCGACGGTGGCCACATGGCGGCTGCGCACCCGGGTCATCGACACCAGGCCCACGTTCTGGGCGAAGACGGTGTCGAGGAAGGCGTTCATCACCCCGCCGAGCACCCCGGACAGCCCGTCGGCGGCCAGACCGCGCGCCATGTCCCCGGTCGTCAGCTCCTTGCCGGTGAGTTCGGCGACCGCGATCAGGTCCGCGGTCGACTCGGCGAACAGGACCAGCATCACGACACACATGGAGATGACCGCTACCGGCGGGAACTCGGGCGCGCCGAAGTGGAACGGAGCGCTCACCCCGATCCAGTCGGCGCCACGGGCGGCCGACAGGTCCACCAGACCCAGCGGTACCGCGACCGCCGTACCGGCCAGCAGCCCGAGCAGGACGCCGGTCTGGGCCAGAAAGCCCCGGCCGAACCTCGCCACCAGAGGATCACGATGACGACGAAGGCGGCGAGGGCGAGGCGCGACGGCGCCGCGTAGTCCGCCGCCTTGGGGTCGCTGCCGGCGACAAGGTTGACGCCGACACCGATCAGCGCCAGGCCGACCACGGTGATCACCACACCGCTCACCAGCGGCGGGAAGAAGCGCGCTGCCCTGGCGAACGGCCAGGCGACGAGCATGCCGAAGATCCCGGCGGCGAGCATCGAACCGTATACGGCCTGGAGCCCGTACTCACCGGCGATCAGGATCATCGGCGCCACGGCGGTGAAGGCCGCGCCGGCCATCACTGGCATACGGACGCCGAGCACCCGCCCGACGCCCGCGCCCTGGATCATCGTGACGACGCCCGCGACCAGCAGGTCCGCGTTGATGAGCAGCGCGATGGTCGAGGCATCGAGCCCGGCGGCCGCGCCGAAGACGAGCGGCACCGTGACACAGCCCGTGTACATCACCAGGACGTGCTGAAGACCCAGCACCGCGAGCCGCCCGAACGGCGCCCGCTTCTTCACAGACATCATCACAACAGCACCCCTATCGTGCGAAGTTGGCGGCGATTCGCTGCTGGATGTACTGCTCCGCCGTGATCGGCGGATACCGGCCCTCCGGCCCCTCGATCACCACGTCACGGTCGGCCTGGGCGAAGAAGGCGATGCTGTAGCGGGCGCCCCGGTCCTCGCCGGGGCCCGGGGACGTGACCCGGTGGAAGTTGGACGGCAGCCGGTCGTCGCTCCACCGCATCAGCATGTCGCCGATGTTGCAGGTGATGACGTCGGCCGAGGGCACGACAGGAGTCCACTCCTGCGCCTCGGCCTCCTTTCCCGGGCACACCTGCAGCCCGCCCTGCCCGTCCCGCTGGAAGAGCAGCGTCAGGCAGTCGAAGTCGGTGTGCGCACCGGCCCGCCACACGTTCGGGTCGGGCTCGGCGTCCTCGGGGAGCGCGAAGTAGTGCAGCATCCGCAGGGTGGACTGGTAGTGCGCGCTCTGCGGGTCGTGGGCGCGGGTGAAGAAGTCGCCGGCGAAGCCCAGCTTGTCGGCGAAGCAGGACAGGACCCGCATCGCCACCTCGCGGCAGCGCGCCTCGAAGTCGAGGGTCCGCGGCCGGAATTCGGGCCGTACGTCGTCGGGCCAGAGCCCCTCCATGTGAGGGCGGGTGACCTGGTACGACTCCTTCCGGTCCGGTGTCCCGACAGATGGCCGGACCTGGGTCATGGACTCCCACCCGGAGTTGAGGCCCTTCTTCAGCCCATGCCGGGCCTTGTGGGCCTCGGGCAGCGCGAAAAAGTGCTCGGCGTTCGCGAACGCCTGATCCACCAGGGCCTGCTCGATCCCGTGGTTGACCAGCTGGAAGAACCCGATGTCCGTGGCCGCCGCCCACAGCTCCTCGGTGATCTCGGCCTTGCGGGCCTCGAAGTCGGAGAGGTCGATGCGGCGGATCTCCCGCGCCGTGGTCTCGGTGCCGGCCCCGCCCATGCGGGTTTCCTTGTCGAGTTCGGCGAGGCCGTACGTCGATCGAGGCGTCGTGTGCGGCACAGCACGCGTTGTGATGTCAGTCATCGCGGCAAGTACTCCTGAGTACGTCGGAGGTGTTCTCCGAGTCCTACGAGGTGCAGTCACCGCCCCTGCACCCCCACCGCGGACACACAGAGGTCCGCGGGCACGGTCGGCCTCGGACCCGTCCGTGGGCCCGGCGCCGTGGGCTGGCATACGCCCCGTCGACAGGGGCCATGCGCGATGAAGCCAGCCTGGCGGCACCGTGTTTCGTCCGGGAACCAGTTCTGTTACTGGGACAGCACGTCCACGAGGAACGCCGCGGGAAGGCGGGCACTGCGACCGTCGCGCACCGGAAGGCACGCGTAGTCCCGGTCGCAACGCTGCAGCACGAGGTCGGCCCTGGGGGGCGACCAGGCCCAGTCCATCGCCGAGCACGAAAAGCTCGTCGGTCTCCTCGACACCGGGGACGCGGACCGGGCGGGACGGACTTGTCTTCCAGTAGCACCTCGGCGCCGTGGAAAGCGCGGACGCTGACCCGCACCGCCGACGTCACACCGCCCCGCCGTGCTGTCGGCGCACGTCACGGTGATCTGCGCGTCGATGACCCGCACCTTCATGGTGCCGATCACCGACAGGTACGAGCCGTCGGTGAGGCGCGCGAGGACCGGGGTGCGCCGGTTGCTGCGGAGCCGGCCCAGGAACAGGGCGCGGGGCGCGGTCACGGCGGCGGGGAAGCTGTTGCCGTCGAAGCCCTTGTCCCACAGCGCCAGCATGTCCGGCCGGATCAGGCGCAGGAGGCGGGAGGCGGGAGGCGTAGCTGGTCTCGCCCTCGGTGGTGGGGCCGAAGACCGCGCCGATCAGGGCCCTCGTTCCGGTCTCGACCAGCGTCATCAACTCCAGTGTGGGATAGCCATGGTGGGAGGTCCGGCCGAGCCAGGACCGGTTGCGCTCCGTGCCGAGGACCTTCTGTGAGCTGCGGCCGTCGAACGACACCGTCCGGTGCGGGCCGAACCGCCCCCCGGGTGTCGCCGGTCGGGCCAGCGGTGCCGCGAGCACCTCGAACAACGCCCCGACCGGCGTGGTTCCCAGCCTGCGGCGCAGATCGCGCAGGGCCTTCGGTGTCGGAGCGACGACCGGCATCCCGGCCGGCCCGGCGGTCAGCTTGTCCCAGACCAGCCGGTAGCCGACCTCGGGAAAGAGGCACATCGCGAGCAGGAAGTAGACCCCGACCCGGGAAGGGAGATCACGCAGCCGCCGCTGCACTGTCGGTGTCTCCTGAAGGATCGCATCGACCAACTCGAACGGCACGACGGCCGTCAGCTCGCCCAGGTGACCGGGCGCGAACCTCCCCGCAGCCACAGTGACCGTACGGGTGATGGCCATCACCGGGGCGGGCAGGACATGATGAGACGACAACGGAGCCCCTCGGGAACAAGCTGTCTTGGTCGACTGCCTGTACCAACGAGCTCCGTTGTTCTGCGTCCGAAATACTTCAACTAGCTTGCATGACCTGCGAAAACGCTAACTACGGGGCCTTGGGTAAACCCCACGCTCTTGCGGCAGGCACCCGCTCACGGAACAGCCCGAACAGCCCGAGCGGGCTCACGACGCCGCTTCAGTTGGCCAGGATTCCGATGCCGGTGTTGACGCCGACGATGCCCCCGGCGTTGACACCCGCATTGATCCCGGCGTCGACGCCCGCGTCGACCCCGGCGTTGACACCCGCATTGACATCCTCGTCGATACCGACGTTGGCGTTCGCCGCTTCGTGGACAACCGCGCCGATCTGCACCAGGCTGCCGACGACCACCGTGCCGCTGAGCGTGGCCGGGCCAACGGCGCTGACGCCGACGGTCGGGCCCGTGCTGCTGACGTTGCCGCTGATGCTGCCGCCGGTGAAATTGGCGGAGCCGCCCAGGGCGACGTGCAGACCGCCGCCGATGGCCGCTGTGTTGCTCTGGATGGTGACGGCGTTGCCGACGATGACGCCGCCGCTCTGGACCAGGATGCCGCCGCCCATGGTGGCGACCGAGCCGTTGGCGACGGTGAGGTCCTTCAGCGTGAGGTTCCCGCTCGCGCCGACGTCGACGATACGGAAGGAGGCGGTGGCGTCGCGCCGGATGGTGGCGTTGTGGCCTTCGATGGTGAGCTTCTTTTCGATCCGGGGCAAGCCGTCCTCGCCGGCCGCCGCCGTGGTCAGGGAGTAGACGCAGTGGTCGGCGAGGACCAGGGTGTCGCCGCTGGAGGCGGCGTCGATCGCGTGGGCCAGGTCTGCCCCGGCCGTCGCGCTGCAGGCCACGGTCACCGTGCCCGCCGCCTGGGCGGGCGCCACGGCGGGGAAGGCCAGTATCGAGCCGGCCAGCGCCACCGTGGCCAGGGGGCGTATCGCGGTCGTGATCGTCTTGCGGCGTGTCATCTCTTGTCCTCGCTTTTCGCGCTGGGAGCCACCATGACTCCCGGCCTTACATGACAACGCCGCCCCCATCTCCTGGACTCGACATGTTCCCGGCAAGGCGGCGGCGATGGAGGTGTAACCGCGCGACAGCGAAGCCATACCCGACACGCCACAGAATCCAGATATTTCACCCGAAAAGATCACTGCCCGCCGACCCGGCACCGGGCAGTCCGGCGGATCACGTGCGGAGGCAGAGGGGGACCATCACGCACCGCCTGGCCCGACGCGGCATTGAGTCCTCCACCCGTCTGGGCCGTCACCGCGGGGTCGTAGAACCGTCCGTGGCGTGGCTCGCCGGCTGCCGCCGACTCCACCGCCGCTACGAACCCGTGGCCGGTAAGGCCGGTGGTGGCCGCGCCTGGCGGGCGCTCTCGGTCAGTGCCTCCCGGCTCGGCTCAGGGCGTCCTCGGCCTGCGCGGCCAGGGTGGCGACGAGGTCGGCTGCAGGTGGGAGGTCGGTGATGAGGTCGACCGCCTCGCCGGCCCACACGGGCAGCGGGGGAACCTCGCCTCGTGCCACATCGTCCTGGTAAGCCCGCTGCGCCTGGGGATCCGCAGCGAGTCCCGCTTCCCGGCCCCGCCATTGGTCAAGGTAGCGATGGCCCAGAGTGCGAGCGGTGTACTGCGAGGGCCACCGGGAGCTGCGGGCGATGTCGAGGACGCGGTTGCGTTCGGTGTCCTGCCCGCGTCCCTCGACGATCGCGGTTGCGATCGACGGATGGACCAGGGCTTCCGCCGTGGCCTGGAAGCGGGTGCCGATGAGCGCCCCCGCCGCGCCCAGGGCCAGGGCCGCGGCCACGCCGCGGCCGTCGGCGATCCCGCCGGCCGCGAGCACGGGCACGGGTGCCGCCAGGTCCACCACCAGCGGCACGAACGGCAAGGTGGACCGTCCGTGCCGGGCGCCGTGTCCACCGCTCTCCGTGCCCTGCGCCACGATCACGTCGGCGCCCAGATCCACCGCCTGCCTGGCCTCCTCCACACTGGTGACCTGAATGATCAGTGCCGCGCCCGCCCGGCGGATGCGCTCGGCGAAAGGGCTCGGGTCCCCGAAGGACAACATCACCGCCCTGGGGCCGTGCTCCAATACCCGCTCGACCGCCCCGACGTCGATCGCCCAGGTCAAGAGGCCGACACCCCAGGGGCCCGCGGTGCCCTGCGCCACGATGGGCAGCTCACGGGCCAGCCAGTCCGCGTCCCCGTTCCCGGAGCCCAGCAACCCGAGCCCGCCGCCGCGTGAGACGGCCGCCGCCAGTTCACCACCGGCCGAACCCCCCATCGGCGCCAGCGCGATCGGATGCCGCACACCGAACAACTTCGTGAACGCCGTCGACAAGGTCATGACCATCATCATGACCCAGGCCACCACCCAGGGGCAGCCCCAGGACGCCCGCCGCACAGATCAGACACTGTGGCTTTCGTGGCCAGATGACTCCCCGCCAAATGACCGCGAGCGGGGAATCGCAACGGTTCTGATCCACTTGTTGTGGAGCCGTGACTTGCCGTCACGGACGCCTGGAAGGATGGGCGTTCGTGTGACTGCAGCGTGCTCTCGACCGCCTTCCCCCACCTGTCGACGGTGATGGTGGACGACGTCGTGGTGGACGACGGACTGATGACCTTCTCGGCACGTACCGCGACACGGCAGGCCGTGTGCCCGGGGTGCGGGACACGGTTTCGGACCGTGTCCACGGCGGGTACCGCAGGCGCCTGGCCGACGTGGCGGTGTTCGGGCACCGGGCCGTGATCGACGTGCTCGTGCCCGGTTCATATGCCCGGCCCAGGAGTGCCATCGCCGGACCTTCTTCGAGCTCAGGCGCGGCGCCAAGCAACCTGACCCGGCCACAGGCTCGCCTGGCCCGACCAGGCGCGGTCGCCGTCCTGCCCGCGGGGAAGGTCGGTGGGCCGCACAGCCGCATCGTGCGCGTGTTCTATTTTGAATGCGAGCGGCATCCGGTCCAACATCGACGGCTGGGTCACGGCAGCGTGCCGTGGCACCTCCCCGGCAGGACGCGCCACGGCACGCTTCTCGGAGCAGCGTGCGGCGCGTGACCGGTCCTCCGGATGAACGCTTTCTTCCCGGCGAAGAGTCGCTCACATGGGCATGGTCGGCGGCACGTGCAGTCCTGGGATCAGGCTCGGGTTCCAGGGCACGAAGCAGGCGTAGCCGATCAGGGCGACGCCCAGAACGAGGCTGAACGCCTTGCCGCGGCGCCAGGTCTTCTCTAGGAACACGGCCATGGCCAGACCGGCCATCCAGGCGAGGTTCATCACGCCGACCACGATCAAGACGACCATCAGGCCCCAGCAGCAGCCGACGCAGTAACCGCCGTGATAGAGGCCGACGCGCAGGTCACGCAGCCGCCCGGAGTAGCCGCCGAAGTGCATGAGGAAACCGACTGGGGAGCGACAGTGGCTCAGGCAGCGGTCCTTGAGCGGGGTCACCTGGTACAGGCCGGCCCCCGCCAGCAAGAGGGCGCCGACCCAGGGCGCGGCGCTCGGCGCCCTGGTGGCGAGTTCGCCGCCCGCCCAGGCCGCGCCGAACGCGGCCAGCCCGAAGGCCTCCCACGCGCACAGGTAGCCGACGACCAGGCCGGTGCTGCGGCCTGCGCGCGTCCAACCCGTCGCGTGGGCGCGCAGTGTCCGCAGATACAACGAGACGACGGGCGTGACGGCGGGGAGCATCATCGCGGCCATCATCAGCCCCCACAGGGCCAGGAATCCCCACAGGTCGCGCCCCATGGTGCCTGGCCCGGGCGCCATGCCGGACGAGCTGCGGACCGTCAGAACCCAGGCCAGCGCTGCCGCAGCCAGTAGCGCGGCCCAGCTCGCCGGGACGACGGCCCGTCGAGCAAGCGGTGGCGACATTCAGGCCGCCCAGGAGAACGGCGCCGAGAAGGCGTTCTTCCCTTCGTTTCCGAACTCAAGGCCGAAGGCGTTCACCCGCGACCTCGTCGCGACTCCGGCCGCGAGGGTGTCCGCAGGGAATCCGACCCCGCTGACCCTTACGCCCTTTCCGGTCGCGTCGAGCGGGGAGACGAAGTCCTCGACTTCGATGGCGATCGCGTCGCCGATCGTCACGCGGTGGCTCCGGCCGTCATCGGCGTAGTCGATCCGGGCGACCTCCAGCCCGAGCATCTCGCCGACCAGCGGTCCGAGGTCCTCCATCGGGCCGCCGCGCTGACCGGAGAAGACCGCCCCGAGCGCTTCGGCCTGCTCCGGCGAGGCGGCCTCGTCCATGATCATGCCCAGCCGCCAGTTGCCTTCGCTCATGAGCGGCGGGGTATCGGCCACCACGGCGACCGTCAGGCCGCTCACGTCGACATCGTCGACCTGGCCGGAGTCGAGGTGGAAGGCCAGGACCACCTGACAGCGGTCGTAGTCTGCCGGAGCCGAGAGGCCGGAGGTGGAGCAGGGACACACCATATTGCAATTGCAGTTCTCGAAATACGTCCCCTCGATACGCCATGCCATCGGAAGCTCCCTTCCTGAGGCTGAGGCACACGTCTGGGACTCCATTCTCCGCCCTCGACGATCACCCGGCAACGCGCGGGCGGTCAGGTTGACGGCGTCGTGACAAGCGGTTCTGATCCACTTGCGCGGGGCCGTGACTGGCTGTGACATCGAACTCGCTCAGCACCGAATGGTCGAAGCGCGGATCATCCAGCTCCAGGCCCCAGCAGCACTTCCAGTCCAATCGGCGGCGGACCGTCTCGGCGGCCTGCCGGTCGGTGAGGTTCTCCGCGCACTGCAGCACCGACACCAAGGCCAGCCTCGCGGGCGACAGGCCCGCCCGCCCGTCGGCGGAAGACCCCACGCTGCCACCCCGTCGAGTGCAGTTGTTGAGCCAGAACCACGATTCGTGAATAAAGCCATTCGTCGGGCAATTGGCCAGGATGGTGATGTGCCAGGTCTCCTGCGGGCCGCTCGGCGGGGAGTTTTTGCCAAGCTCCGCGAACTCGACGGCCATGTTGAAGTCAATGACAGCTTTTCGACAGGCGTCCGGCACACGTCCGTGGATACCCGCCGTCCTGTTGCCAGCCGCGCTGACCTCGAAGGTCACAACGCTCGGGGCGCTGGATGAGGGCAGACCAGTCCCAGTTCGGGAGCGCGCGCGTCGACCGCGTCACCGAGCGCACCGCCACTGCGGCCGACTCGCCGACCCGGCGATCGCGCACAAAGCGCGACCGGCGGGTGGCGCCCGGCCGGGCGCGCTCCGGGAAGAGGTCATCCTTGGCCGGAAAGTAGCTGTAGAAGGTGTTGACCGAGACGTCGGCCGACTCTGCGATCTCCGCCGGCATCATCCTCGTTCAAGGGAGGGGCGGCGCTCCAGCCGTGCACGTTCGACTTCGCTCAGAGCCTCGATTGCGGTGTCGTCGCTGGTGGCGCCACGGGTGTCGTGGTGTGCGGAACGGCGACGCTCCACGCGGACGGCGCCTGCCGCCAGGATGAGGCCGGCGGCGACGAGCACGGCGGCGACGGCGTTGGGTGAGTTGTATCCCAGGCCCGCCTCGATGGCCAGGCCGCCGAGATAGGCACCGAGGGAGTTGGCGATGTTGAACGCCGCCTGGAGGGATGCCGCGGCCAGGTTGGGCGCGCCGCCCGCGATGGCGATGACCCGGCCCTGCAATGCCGGCAGGCCGGCGAGCGCGGTCAGCGGGAACAGGAAGACGAGGAGCGCCGCGGTGACCCGGTTGTGGTCCGCGCCGATGAAGGCGAGCGCGACCGCGAACTCAGCGATCATGGACAGCAGGAGGGTTCGCGCCGGGAAGCGGTCGGACAGTCGCGCCCCGGCCAGGTTGCCCGCGGTCATGCCGAGTCCGAAGAGGACCAGCAGCCAGGTCACGCTCGAATCGGCGTAGCCGGTGATGTCGGTCATCATCGGTGCGATGTAACTGAAGGTGGCGAACAGCCCGCCGCCGCCGAGCATGGCGGTGCCGAGGACGAGCCAGACCTCCGGTTCGGTGAAGGTGCGCAGTTCGGCTCGCAGTGCCCCCCGCTGGGCGGAGGCCGGCGCGGAGGGCACGGCGCGGGCGATCGCGGCCACAGCGGCTGCCGCGATCAGGCCGACGATCGCGTAGACCAGCCGCCAACCGGAGTGCTGGCCCAGGAGTGTGGTCAGCGGCACTCCGACGATGTTGGCGACAGTGAGACCGGCGAACATCACCGCCATGGCTGTGTTCCGGCGGGACTCGTGGACCAGGGATCCCGCAACGACCGCCCCGGCGCCGAAGAACGCGCCGTGCGGCAGGCCGGTCGCGAACCGGGCGAGCATCACCAGACCGAAGGTCGGGGCGACCGCCGAGAGCAGGTTGCCCGCCGCATACCAGCCCATGAGCACGATCAGCACGGTCTTGCGACGGTGGCGCATTGAGGCGGCGGTGAGCAGTGGCGCGCCCACCACCACCCCGAGCGCGTAGGCGGCGATCAGCTGGCCGGCCTGCGGAACCGGCACCGACAGGTCTGCGGCCACCTGGGGAAGGAGCCCCAGCATCACGAACTCGCCCGTGCCGATGGCGAACCCGCCGACGGCAAGTGCGAGCAGAGCGGGGCGCTCCGAGCCGAGCCGTCCCGAGCCGATGGTCATGATCGCCCGTCAGCTGGAGGTGTTCAGGGCGCGCGAGCGCTGCTGGACACCCGGGGTGCCGTACGGATAGTCGGACACGATCGGTGAGCTGGCCTCGGTGAGCTGCGCTGTCTCCTTCTGCGACAGGTGCAGGTCGGCGGCGGCAAGGTTGTCGTCGAGCTGTCCGAGCGTGCGCGCACCGAGGATGACCGAGGTGACTGCGGGCCGGTCCGCGACCCAGGCCAGTGCCACCTGTGCCAGGGACACCCCGCGTCCCTGGGCGACCTGCCGTAGCGCGTCGATGACCTGCCACGTGCGCTCCTGCGCATTGCGCGGGGCGTAGGCCTCCATGCCACGCCGCGGATCCTCACCGAGCCGGGTCGCACCGGTCGGGCTCTGGTCGCGCAGGTACTTCCCGGTCAACCAGCCACCGGCCAACGGCGACCACGGCAGGATCCCGATGTTCTCGTTGCGGCAGACGTCCACCAGTTCGAACTCGATGTCGCGGATCAGCAGGTTGTACTGGGGCTGCAGTGTCACGATCGGCGCGAGCCCACGGAACTGCGCCAACAGCGACGCCTTCTGAAGCTGCCAGCCGAGGAAGTTGCTGACGCCCGCGTACCGGATCTTGCCGTCGCGCACCGCGTCGTCGAAGAAGCCGAGTGTCTCCTCGACCGGGGTCAGCGGATCCCAGGCGTGCGCCTGGTAGAGGTCTATGGTCTCGACCCCGAGCCGCCGCAGGCTCGCGTCCAGTGCCCGGGAGAGATGAGTGCGCGTCAAGCCGGCGGCGTTGGGCCCGTCCCCCATCGGGAAGCGTCCCTTCGTCGCGATGACCAACTGGTCCCGCACCCCCGGCCGAGCCGCCAGCCAGCGGCCGATGATCTCCTCCGACACCCCGCGGGAGTAGACGTCGGCGGTGTCGACGAAGTTCCCGCCCCGCTCGACGAACCGGTCGAGCTGGGCGTGGGACACCTCCTCGCTGCTCTCCTTGCCGAACGTCATCGTGCCCAGACACTGCGTCGACACCACTGTGCCGGTGCTGCCCAAGGTGCGGTACTCCATCGGTCTACCTCCAGGGTCGGGATCCGATTCAGAGTCTGCTCATCGAGGATTAAGCCGTCCAACAGCGGAATCTGATGCCTTTGAGCAGCGGGAGTGATTAATCGTGGAAGTTGCGGCAGTTTGAGTGCTTCGTCACCGTTGCCGAGGAGCGCCCCTTCACGCGCGCGGCCAAGCGCATGCACGTCGCCCAGTCCGGACTGTCGGCCTCGATCCGGTCGCTCGAACGTGAACTGCGTGCCGATCTGTTCGTGCGTAGCGCCCGCCGGGTCGAGCTGACGCCTGCGGGCCGGGCCTTCCTGGTCGAGGCCCGGCGCGTGCTGTCGGTGAGCGATGCCGCCCGGGACGCCCCCCCCCCCCCCCCCGCGAAAATAACCGCCTGGTCCAGGCGGTTGTCCGCCGCCGCCGGGCGTGGTGATAATGCGGGCCATGGGTTCGGTGATCACCG
This sequence comes from Streptomyces sp. NPDC059373, assembly GCF_042751495.1. NCBI lineage: Bacteria > Bacillati > Actinomycetota > Actinomycetes > Kitasatosporales > Streptomycetaceae > Streptomyces > Streptomyces sp. NPDC059373. The sequence goes on from NZ_JBHYXC010000007.1 coordinate 53,186, forward strand.
TGGTATCCGTCACGTTGGTGATCGCTGGCGCCGCGGCGGTGCTGTTCTGGCTGGTTCGCGGCCGCAGGGGCTTCGGAACCCCCGCCGATCGCGCGGCTTTCGCCGCCTTGCACGCCGCCTCGCTGGCCGCTCCGCCGCTGCGCGACGGACTCACCCCGGAGTCCGCGCGCCGGGCGGCGCGGCACCTGCGGGCCCTGCTGGGCACCCCGGCGCTGGCCGTCGTCGGCGACGGGGTGCTGCTCGCCTGGGAGGGCCCAGGCAGGCGGCACGCGGCGCAGGCGGTCGAGCACGCCAAGGACGCGATACACGCCGGACGTCCCTGGGTGGTGCCCGTGGAGGCCATCGAGTGCGGTGACGTCGACTGCCCGATCCGTAACGCTGTCGTGGTGCCGCTGGTGGTGGACGGCCTCGTGGTCGGCGCGCTGTCGGCGTACGGGCGGCAGGTGTCGGCCGGCCTGGTCCGCGCCGCGGGCGAGGTGGCCCACTGGGTCATCGCCCAGCTCGAACTCGCCGAGTTCGACCGCTCCCGCACCCGGATGATGGAGGCGGAGCTGCGCGCGCTGCGGGCCCAGATCTCCCCGCACTTCGTCTACAACTCGCTCACCGCGATCGCCTCCTTTGTCCGTACCGACCCCGACCAGGCCCGCGAACTGCTGCTGGAATTTGCCGAGTTGACCCGCTACAGCCTGCGCCGGCACGGCCAGTTCAGCACTCTCGCCGAAGAGCTGCGCTCGGTGGACCGCTATCTCCGGCTGGAGCGCGCCCGGTTCGGCGACCGGCTGCGGGTGGACCTGCTGATCGCCCCCGAGGTGCTGCCGGTCGCGGTGCCGTTCCTGTGCCTGCAGCCGATCGTGGAGAACGCCGTACGCCACGGCCTGGGTCCCAAGCCGGCGCCCGGCCGGGTTACGATCCGGGCCGTGGACGCGGGCGCCGAGTGCTGGATCAGTGTGGAGGACGACGGGGTCGGTATGGATCCGGAGCAGGTGCGGGCACAGCTCGCGGGCGAGGCCGAAGGGGACTCGCTGGGCCTGGGCAACGTCGACGAGCGGCTGCGCACGGTGTTCGGCGACGAGTACGGCCTGGTCGTGGAGACCGCCCCGGGCGCCGGGACCAAGGTCAACGTCCGGGTGCCGAAGTACCGGAACGGAGTGCACGCGTCATGAAGCCGCTGAAGATCCTGGCCGTGGACGACGAGCCGCCCGCGCTGGAGGACCTGACGTACCTGCTGCGCGGCGACCGGCGGATCGGGCGGGTGCTGGCTGCGGGCAGCAGTGACGCGGCGCTGCGACTGCTGGAGGACGACACGGTGGACGCGGTGTTCCTCGACATCCGCATGCCGGGCCTCGACGGCCTCGACCTGGTCCGGGTGCTGAGCCGGTTCGCGCACCCGCCGGCCGTCGTCTTCGTCACCGCCTACGAGGACTTCGCCGTGGACGCCTTCGCCCTCAAGGCGTGTGACTACCTGCTCAAACCGGTGGGCCGGGAACGCCTGGCCGAGGCCGTACGCCGGGTCGCCGAACTCACCGCAGGCGGCGACACACCGGGCGGCGCACCGGGTGACACACCGGGCGCCGCCGGCCCGGACCGGTCCGCCGAACGGATCCCGGTGGACCTGGGTGGCGTAACCCGTTTCCTTACGCGCGACGAGGTGGCGTACGCCGAGGCCCAGGGCGACTACGTACGCCTGCACGCGGGCGGCAACGCTCCGTTGGTGCGGATCTCGCTGGCGGTGCTGGAGGAGCGCTGGGTGCCGCACGGCTTCCTGCGCATCCACCGGCGCTACCTCGTCTCGCTCCGGCACGTGGAGGAACTGCGCTCGGACGCCGGGCACTGGACGGTTCGGGTGACAGGCCGCGAACTTCCGGTCAGCCGCCGCCACAGCCGCGAGCTGCGCGACCGGCTCGGCCGATGGGCGACCGCGCCGGGCAGCCCGTCATGAGCGGCATACCGGAGCCGCCCCCACGCCGGGTCGCGGTCTCCGGCCCACGCCGCCGCCGGACCGGCGGTTACTCCGCGCGCGCCGGAGCGGAGGATCTGCACGCGCAGCCGCGGCTCGGCCAGGTCTACGTACGCTCGCTGGTCCGCGACCAGCTGCGGCTGTCGGTCGGGGTGCTGGCCGTGCTGGCGGGAGTGCTCGGCGGGCTGCCCGCGGCGTTCGCCCTTGCGCCGGGACTGCGGACGGCGGAGGTCTTCGGGATCCGGCTGGCCTGGCTGCTGCTCGGGATCGTCGCCTATCCGCTGCTGGTGGGGGTGGCGCGGTTCCACGTACGGTATGCGGAGCGAGTGGAGCGTGACTTCACCGAGCTGCTGAACGGCCCGGATGCGGGGGCAGGCTCGGATCGAGGTCCAGCTGCCGGGTCAGGCTCAAGCCCCGCTTCCGAACCCGGGTCCCGCCCCGGTGCCGGATGAATCCGGCACTCGGCCTGACCGCCCTGGCCGTCGTCCTGGTGGCGACCGTGGCGTTCGGCGTCTACGGGCTGCGGCTGTCCCGGGCCACCTCGGACTTCTACGTGGCGTCGCGAGAGGTCTCCCCGCTGTGGAATGCCTCGGCGATCGGCGGCGAGTACCTGTCGGCGGCGTCCTTCCTCGGCGTCGCCGGACTCGTGATGGCGTACGGGGTGGACATGCTCGCCTATCCGGTGGGCTACACCGCCGGATACCTGGTGCTGCTGCTGATGGTGGCGGCACCGCTGCGCCGCTCCGGCGCCTACACCCTGCCGGACTTCGCCGAGGAACGGCTCGGCTCCACGGCGGTCCGGCGGGTGGCGAGCGTGCTCGTCGCGGTCATCGCCTGGCTGTACCTGGTGCCGCAGTTGCAGGGGGCGGGCCTGACCCTGGAGACGGTGACCGGCCTGCCCCGGTGGGTCGGCGCGGTGGTGGTCGCGGTCGTGGTGGTCGGTGTCGCGGCGGCGGGCGGGATGCGCAGCGTCACCCTGGTCCAGGGCTTCCAGTTCTGGCTGAAACTCACCGCCATCGCGGTGCCCGCGGTGTTCCTGGTGCTGGCCTGGCGGTCGGCCGGGGCCCCGGCCCTGACCGGCCCCGACACCCCGCGGTTCACGCACACCACGGTGGTACCGATCCAGGACCCGGTCCGCTTCGACGTCCGGTCGTCGGTGACAGTGGTGGTCCGCGGCGGGCTCGACGGGACCGTGTACGGCGCGGCGGCCCGGCCGGTGCGGCTCGCCGAGGGCGAGCACGCGGCTGCGGGCGGGGCGCGCCTGACCTTCCCCGCGGGCGCACCCGTACCGCACAAGGAGGGCCTGCAACCCGCGACGGGCGCGATGTGGGCCAGCCCGCTGTCCGGAGCCGGCGGGCGCTCCCACCCGCTGTACGCGATGTACTCGATCCTGCTGGCCACCTGCCTGGGCACGATGGGCCTGCCGCATGTCCTCGTTCGCTTCTACACCAACCCGGACGGGCGGGCGGCCCGGCGTACCACGCTCCTGGTCCTCGTCCTGCTGAGCGTCTTCTACCTGCTGCCGACGATTTACGGGGCACTGGGCAGAGTCCTTGCACCGCAACTGCTGCTCACCGGGCAGACGGACACCGCGGTACTGGTGCTACCGCAGATCGCCGATGCGGGTGAGGGCGGCCGGCTGCTCACGGCCCTGGTCACAGCCGGGGCCTTCGCGGCCTTCGTGTCCACCGCGTCGGGGCTGACCGTGTCGGTGGCCGGCGTGGTGTCGCAGGATCTGCTGCGTGGCTCGAAGCGCGGCTTCCGCTGGGCCTCGCTGCTCGCGGGGGTGCCGCCGCTGGTGATGGCGACGGCGACCGGCGGGCTGCCGGTGGCCGACGCCATCGGGCTGGCGTTCGCGGTCGCCGCCTCGTCGTTCTGCCCACTGCTGGTGCTCGGCATCTGGTGGCGCGGCCTGACCGACCTGGGCGCGCTGCTCGGCCTGGTGACCGGTGGCGGCCTCGCCGCCACCGTGGTGGTGCTGACCAGTGTGCGCGGACCCGGCCGGGGCTGGACCGGCACGCTGCTCGAACAGCCCGCGGCATGGACGGTGCCGGTGGCGTTCGCCGTCATGATCACGGTGTCGCTGCTGTCCAAGCACCGGATATCGGCGGCGGCCGTGGACCGGGTCATGCTGCGGATGCACCTGCCCGAAGAGGTGGGCTCGCTGCCGCCCACGCGCTGACCGGCGTACGGCCGCCCCGACCGCCGGGCCGGCACCGCACGACCGCTGGGCGTGCCGGACGGACCGTCCGGCGAGCCGACCGCACCGCTGGGCGACTCCAGCGCCGCATCGCTGGCCGGGCCCGCGCTTGCGTTCCTAGCGTGTCCCCGGGAACCGGACATGGCTCCCGCACACCACTGCCATTCCTCAATGAGGAGGGAAACCGCAGATGAGCATCCCCGATGCGACCCCCGCGCCGGCCCCGGACACCATCGCCGACCCCGGCCCCCTCGGCCTCGCCGCATTCGCCGCCACCACGTTCGTCCTCAGCTCCTTCAACGCCGGCCTCATCGACGCCAGCCTGCTCACGGTGGTGCTGCCGCTCGCACTGTTCTACGGCGGGCTGCTCCAAGTGCTGGCGGGCATGTGGGAGTTCAAGAAGGGCAACACCTTCGGCGCGACCGCGTTCGGCTCGTACGGCGCGTTCTGGCTGTCGTACGCCGCCTACGTGAAGTTCGTCGTGGGGGACCTGCCGCCTGACAAGGCGAACCAGGCCACCGGGCTCTACCTGCTGGTCTGGGCGATCTTCACGGTCTACATGACGGTCGCCGCACTGCGGACGAACGCCGCGCTGCTGGCGGTCTTCGTGGCTTTGTCGGCGACCTTCATCGTGCTGACCGTCGCCGAGTTCGCCGAGTCCACCGGCACCGCCAAGGTGGGCGGCTGGCTCGGCCTGGTGACCGCGGTCCTCGCCTGGTACGCCTCGTTCGCCGTCGTCAGCAACTCCACCTGGAAGCGCTCGATCGTCCCGCTCGTCCCGCTCAGCGGCGCGCTCCGTATCGGGCGCGGCGGACCGGTCCCGGTGGAAGGAACCCACTCATGAGTGGGGAGACGCTCGCCAATCTGTCGCGGGAGGAGCGGCGCTTCCCACCCCCGGCGAAGCTGGCGGCCGAGGCGAACGTCACCGCGGCCGCCTACGAGGAGGCGGCCGCCGACGGGGAGGCGTTCTGGGCCACCCAGGCGGCCCGCCTGGACTGGGCCGAGCCGTGGACGCAGGTACGCGACTGGAGCCGGGCGCCGTTCGCCCGCTGGTTCACCGGCGGCCGGCTCAACGTGGCGTACAACTGCCTCGACCGGCATGTGCGCGCCGGGCACGGCGACCGGATCGCTTTCCACTGGGAGGGCGAGCCGGGCGACACCCGCACGCTGACGTACGCCGGCCTCAAGGACGACGTCTGCCGGGCGGCGAACGCCCTGCTGTCCCTCGGGGTGCAAGCCGGCGACCGCGTGGCGATCTACCTGCCGATGATCCCCGAGACGGTGGTGGCGATGCTGGCCTGCGCACGCATCGGCGCCCCGCACACGGTGGTCTTCGGCGGCTTCTCGGCCGACGCCCTGCGCGGCCGGATCCAGGACTGCGACGCGCGGGTGGTGATCACCGCGGACGGCGGCTACCGCAAGGGCGCACCCTCGGCCCTCAAGCCCGCGGTGGACACCGCCCTGGAGGAGTGCCCAGACGTACGCAGCGTCCTGGTGGTGCGTCGCACCGGCCAGGAGGTGGGCTGGACCGAGGGCCGGGACGTGTGGTGGCACGACCTGGTCGCCGCCCAGTCCGCCGAGCACGAACCCGAGGCGTTCGACAGCGAGCACCCGCTCTACATCATGTACACCTCGGGCACCACGGCCCGGCCCAAGGGCATCCTGCACACCACTGGCGGCTACCTCACCCAGGTCGCCTGGTCGCACTGGGCCGTTTTCGACGTCAAGCCGGAACGGGACGTGTACTGGACCGCGGCCGACATCGGCTGGGTCACCGGCCACTCGTACATCGTCTACGGGCCGCTGGCCAACGGCGTCACCTCGGTGCTCTACGAGGGCACGCCGGACACCCCGCACCAGGGCCGCTGGTGGGAGATCGTGCAGAAGTACGGGGTGTCGATCCTCTACTGCGCGCCGACCGCCATCCGCACCTTCATGAAGTGGGGCGAGGAGATCCCGGCCCGCTACGACCTCTCCTCGCTGCGGCTGCTCGGCTCGGTCGGTGAGCCGATCAACCCCGAGGCGTGGATGTGGTACCGGCAGGCCATCGGCGGGGACCGCTGCCCGGTGATGGACACCTGGTGGCAGACCGAGACCGGCGCGCACATGCTCAGCCCGCTGCCCGGGGTGAGCACCTGCAAGCCCGGCTCCGCATTGCGTGCGCTGCCCGGCATCAGCGCCGAGGTCGTCGACGACACCGGCGCCCCCGTGCCGAACGGTTCGGGCGGGTACCTGGTGCTGACCGAGCCATGGCCGTCGATGCTGCGCACCATCTGGGGCGACGAACAGCGGTACATCGACACGTACTGGTCGCGTTTCCCAGGCCGCTACTTCGCCGGGGACGGCGCCAAGAAGGACGACGACGGCGACATCTGGCTGCTGGGCCGGGTGGACGACGTGATGAACGTCTCCGGACACCGGATCTCCACCACCGAGGTGGAGTCCGCCCTGGTGTCCCACCCGCTGGTCGCCGAGGCCGCCGTGGTGGGCGCCACCGACCCGACCACCGGGCAGGGCATCGTCGCGTTCGTCATCCTGCGCGGCGACGGGTCCGGTGGTGACGAACTGGCGCAGGAGCTGCGGGCACACGTGGCCAAGGAGATCGGGCCGATCGCCCGGCCGCGGCAGCTGATGCTGGTCGCCGAACTGCCCAAGACCCGGTCGGGCAAGATCATGCGGCGGCTGCTGCGCGATGTCGCCGAGAACCGGTCCCTGGGCGATGTCACGACGCTCACCGACTCGACGGTGATGGACGCGATCCGCGAGCGGTTGCCGTCCGCCACGTCCGGCGACACGGGACCGGGATCCGGCGAGGACGAGTAGCCTCACCTCGTCCTCTGAGCCCGTACGGCACACCCGTGGCGGGACGGGTCACCCGTACGGGGTCAACCGCTGCCCAACTCGCCCCTCAACCGCCCGCGTTCGTCGATGCGGTCTTCGAGGTTTGACGGGATCGTTGCTACCGGCAACGAGGGTCGTCTCCCTCGGCCACCGCATGCGATGAGTCCCAATCTTCAGGCTCCTAGCGGTCGACGACCGTACACACGGGCTTTCAGGCCAGGGACGTCACCGCCGTGAAGCTGCTGTCCGCGCGGAACAGGTCGCTGTCCTCGTACGGGTCCACCCAAAGCTCGTAGGCGCGGTGGCGTATGTAGCGGCCGGGGAAGTTGTACGACTCCAGCCGTACGGAGCCGGAGGCGGTGCCGGGCCGGGCGCAGAAGGTGGCGTCCTTGGCGAAGACACCGGTGCCGTCATTGGCGTCCAGGCGCACCCGGAAGGAGTAGTGCCGCAGGTAGCGGCCGTCCGAGGCGCGCAGCGAGTAGCAGTTGGCGTCCGCCAGGCCGGGCACGGTGGTGAAGGTCGCGCTCTGCCTGGTCGCGGCGTCGCTGCTCGCGCTCACCTGGTCGAGGTAACCGAGGGAGTCGGAGCGGGTCCGGACGTACCGGTCCGGGTAGTTGACGGACTGCAGTGACCGGGTGGTGTTCAGGGGGAGGGTCGCACCGCCGGAGACGGTCTCCTTGTAGACGGTGAAGTGCTTGACGGTGCCGGACAGGCCGGGGATCTCGGTAGGCGTGGTCCAGGTCCCGAAGGTGTCGTAGCTGTCCGTGAAGTACGCCTTGTGTTGCTGGTAAGCCTCGAAGTAGAGGCGGTAGCCGCCGTTGTCGAGCTGCACCACCGTCGGGCCCTCGCCGTCGTAGTCGACGAAGTTGCCGGTCTTGGTGATGGTGTAGGGGCCGCCGAGGGAGGTGGCGGTGGCGAAGTCGATGGACTTGGTGGAGGTGCTCTTGAGGAAGGCGTGGTACGTCGAGCCGATCCTCACGATGTCCGTGTCGATGTAGCTGTTGGTTATGCCGCTCAGCTTGGTCGGGGTGGACCAGGAGGTCAGGGCGGCGTTGGTGGCTGTGATCCGGTAGGGGTAGAAGGCGCCCGAGGCGTCGGAGCTCAGGTGCAGGGAGACGATGATGTTGACGCTGCCGTCGCTGTCGACGAACCACTCCGGGGCCCACGCGTTCGTGATCCCGGACAGCCCGAGGGTGACATTGCCGAGGAACGTCCAGTTCACCCGGTCGGAACTGCGCGCGAAACCGATGTAGTTGTTGCTGAGCGAGAAGGTCTGGGGCGTGTAGGTGACGTAGTAGTAACCGTCGGTGTGTTTGAAGATGCTGGGGTCACGAAGGTAGCCGCTCGGCGGGCTGTAGGCGGGGGCCTTCACGGTGCTGAAGCCCGTGCCGTCCGGCGAGTCGTACACGTTCATGCTGGTCTCGCTGGCGTACGTGAACGACGTCATCGTGTACCGGGATGCGGAGCCGGCCGGCGGGGCGGCCGCGTGAGCGGGGCCGGCGCCCAGCAGGGCGGCCGGGGCGAGCAGCGCGGCGAGGGATATCAGCAGGGCGAGCATCGCCCCTGCCGCTCCCCGTAAGCCGTGCCGTGCGAGTCTTACTGAGGTCATGGTCATCTCTCCTTGAGGGAACGTCAGTCGGCGGGTGTGCGTTGCCACTTCTGGCAGTCGTCGGCGAGCCAGGTCCACTGGCGTACGTCGGTGCTGTCGGCGGTGCCGCAGTTGGCGACGTCGGCGACCTTGCCGCTGTTCTCGTTGACGAACCGTACGTAGTCACCGGTGTCGGTGAAGACCAGCCGGAAGCGCTGGCACTTGTTGTTGAGCCACGACCACTGCTGGATGTCGGTGCCGTCGGCGGTCCTACAGCCGCTGACGTCCAGCACCTTGCCGGTGGTCACGTTGATCAGGCGGCTGGTGTCGGCCGAGGTCCTCCACGCGCCACTTGCCGCTGTTGCGGTTGACCAAGGCGTACGCGACCGGGGTGCCGAAGTGCGCGGTGCCGTCCGCGTTCCAGGTGAAGTTCTGGGCGCGGGAGGTGCGTCCGTTGCCGCACTTGCCCGACGTGGAGTCGTTGGCGTGGTGGACGATCCAGTTCTCGGTGCCGTCCGGTGAGGTGAAGAAGCCGTTGTGGTCGGGGCCGTAGACGCCCGCGGCGTAGTCGGGGGTGTCGCAGGCGCTTGCGGCGTAGGTCAGGAATGTCCGGCCGCCCCGTTGACGGCGGCGCCCTGAGTCTCCCGGCTCAGCGTCGCTGTGGAGATCACGGTGAAGGGCGCGCTGACGGTGTACGGGTCGCTCAGCGGCGCGATGACCAGGCTCGGTGGGCTGTCGCTGCTCGTCGTGCCGCTGCCCACCACGTACAGCCGGTTGTCCATTTGCAGCACGCTCGCGTCGATGAGCCAGTTCGTGGGGCAGAGGTTGGATCCGGTGAGCATGGCCCCAGAAGTTGGTGGCGCGGGCCGGGGTGGAATCGGACCACACCTGTACGTTCGGAGGGTTGGCCAGCCCGGCGAGGGTCGGTGACTTGCGCATGCCGAGGATGCCGGTGAAGGTCGTCGTGATCAGGTAGTAGTGCCCGTTGGAATACTGCAGCCAGGGGTCGGCGCCTTTCGCCGCGTTCAGCGGATTGGTGTACGGGCGCCCGGCGGCGGGATCGGCGAGTACCGGCGCCGGCGCCGTGCGCAGCGCGACGGTGAAGAACAACCAGGATCGGAAACGGGTGCGGCCCATGTCGCGTCCCTTCATCGACAGCCAGCGTTCGTAATACCGAACCACGTTCGTGGCGTCGGCCGAGAACGTAGGAGCACCGACATGGCTCCGTCAAGACTTCGAACGGCAACTTCCGCTCCCGGGTTGAGATTTCCAGGTTGTTACGGGAAGTACTGCGCGATCCATTGACAGCCGTACAGGTCGCTCCTACCTTCAACCTTCAAACGGAACGCGAACCGGTTCGACAGGCCGGGTGCCATCCACTTGCATCACCCCCAACGCCCAAGCCGTGTTCGGTGCCCGCATCCGCTGATTCATCGAACCGGTTCGATCGAAGAGCCGAGGAGCCCTCGTGAACATCGGTGAGATCGCCCGGCAGGCCGGTGTCTCGCGCAGCACGGTCTCGTACGCACTCAGCGGCAAGCGGCCCGTGTCGGAGGAGACCCGGCGCAAGATCCAGCGGGTCATCGACGAGCTGGGCTACCAGCCCAACGCGAGCGCGCGGGCCCTGGCCAACGGCCGGTCCAGCACACTCGGCCTCGTCTTCCCGCCGGCCGGACACCACTACACCGGCATGCAGCTCGACTTCATCGGCAGCGTCGTCGAGGCCGCCGCAGCCCACGACTACGACGTGCTGCTCTCCCCGAGCGGCATGGACAGCGACCGCTCGTTCCAGCGACTGCTGGGCGAGCGCCGGGTGGACGGGGCAATCCTGATGGAGATCAGGCTGGAGGACGACCGGGTGGACCATCTCACCGAGGTGGGCTTCCCCTTCGTCGCCATCGGCCGTACCGGGAAACCTGAGGGCGGTTGGTGGGTCGGTCTGGATCACGCCGCCCTGGTGGAGTCGTGCGTGAACCACCTCGCGGACCTGGGACACCGCACCGTCGCCTTCGTCAACCGGCCCGAAGCCCTGCTGCGGGCCGGGTACGAGTCGGCCCACCGGGGCCTGCAGGGGTTCTCCAAGGCCGCGGCGGAACGCGGACTCACCGTACGGGCCTACTGCTGCGGCGACGACGCACCCTCGGGCCAGGCGTGCGTGGAGCGGATCCTGCACGACGACCCCGCCACCACGGCCCTGGTCACCCTCAACGAGGCCGCGCTGGGGGGCCTGTACCGGGGGCTGGCCGAGGCCGGCCGCCACGTACCGCGCGACTTCTCGATCACCGGCGTCGCCGCGAGCCGCTGGGCCGAGACGGTCACCCCGCAGCTCACCGCGGCGGACGTGCCGGCGGCCCGGCTCGGCCGGCTCGCCGTCGACCTGCTCGTCGAACGGCTCGCCGACCCCGCCGCGGTTGCGCGCCACCACCTCCTCACGCCTCCGATTTCGCTGCGGGCCAGCACCGCGCCCGCCTGAGCACCCCCGCTTCGCACCTCACCGGCACGGCCCGACTCGACCCGTGCGGCCGCCTCGGCCTGCGCACCGGCCGGGCGATTGCGCCCGCTCCGACCCACCCGTACCAGACCGAAAGGTGCAGTTCATGAACAGAACCACCCGGCGGCGACTCATCGCCACCGCGCTGGCCGTCGTGGCCGTCGCCACCAGCGCCACCGCCTGCTCCTCCGCTTCCGGAGGCAGCACCAACGAGGCCGCCGCAGGCAGCGGCACGTACACCATCTGGGACCCGTACCCGCAGTTCGACAAGACCTCGGCGTGGGCGAAGCTACTGGACGGCTGCGGCAGCAAGGCCGGGGTGCACATCAAGCGGACGGCCTTCGACACCAGCGACCTGACGAACAAGACGCTGCTGGCGGCGCAGCAGGACAACTCCCCGGACGTGCTCATCGTCGACAACCCGGTGGTGTCGACGCTGGCGGAGGCCGGGGTGCTCTCCACGACCGCCGAGAACAAGATCGACACCTCGAAAGTCGACCCCAACCTGCTCGCGGCCGGCCAGTCGGGCGGCAAGACGTACGGGATCCCGGTCGGGGCCAACACCCTGGCTCTGTACTACAACAAGGCGGTGCTCAAGTCCGCCGGCGTGGACATCGCCTCGGTCAAGGACTGGAAGACGCTCACCGCCGCGCTGGAGAAGGCCAAGGCATCGGGTGACAAGGGCATCACGTTCTCGGCGATCGGGACCGAGGAGGGCAGCTTCCAGTTCCTGCCGTGGTTCTGGGGCTCGGGCGCCCAGCTGACCAAGCTCGACTCCGCCCAGGGCGTTTCCGCGCTCTCGCTGTGGACGGACTGGCTGAAGAAGGGCTACGCGCCCAACTCGGTGATCAACAACACCCAGACCACCAGCTGGCAGGAGTTCGCCACAGGTAAGTACGCCTTCGCCGAGAACGGCACCTGGCAACTGGCCAACGCCAAGAAGGCCGGCTTCGGGTACGGGGTCATCCCGGTCCCGGCGGCCTCCGGAGGCAACGCCGCGGCCCCGACCGGCGGCGAGTTCGTCACCGTACCGGTGCAGAGCAAGACTGCCCGCTACGCCACCTCCGACACGATCGTGTCCTGCCTGACCAGCGCTCAGAACTCGCTCAGTACCGACACCACCCTGTCCTACATAGCGCCCACCACCGAGGTCCAGGACAAGCAGGTCGCGGCGGACAGCGAGCTGAAGGCCTGGGTCGGGGCGGTCAAGGCGGCCAAGGGACGCACCAGCGACAACCTGGGCACCAAGTACCCCAAGATCTCCGAGCAGTTGTGGACCGCGGTCCAGGCCGCCCTGAGCGGTTCCAAGTCGCCGAAGGACGCGCTCACAACGGCGCAGTCCTCGGTCAAGTAGCAAGGGATCCCTCGACCACCGATGAACGACACGACACAGCTGCCCGACATCCGGCCGGTGCGCGGCCGCAGCGGGGCGGCGGCCGCAGCCGCCCCGCCCCCGGCACCCACCGCCGGGCGCCGCCGCCCCGCCTCCGGGCAGTGGGCCGCCTGGGGATTCCTCGCCCCGGTGACCGTCTACCTCGCGGTCTTCTACGCCTATCCGCTCTACCGCAACATCGACCTGAGCCTGCGGAACTACACCGTCCGGTCCTTCGTCCAGGGCGACGCGCCGTTCACCGGCCTGAAGAACTACCAGGTCGTCTTCGACGACCCCACCTTCGTCCCCGCGCTCCTGCACACTGTGGTGTTCACCGCCGTGTCACTGGTCTTCCAGTACTCCATCGGGCTGGCCCTCGCGGTGTTCTTCACCCAGCACTTCAGGCTGTCGGCGACTCTGCGTGCCCTGTTCCTCGTGCCGTGGTTGCTGCCGCTGATCGTGTCGGCCTCCACCTGGTCGTGGATGCTCAACAGCGACTCCGGCATCGTCAACGCGGGCCTGCACGCCGTCGGCGTCGGCCCGGTGAACTGGCTGACCTCGCCGACCTGGTCGCTGACATCGGTGATCATCGCGAACATCTGGATCGGTGTCCCGTTCAACCTCGTCGTGCTGTACAGCGGGCTCCAGACCATCCCCGGCAGCCTGTACGAGGCCGCCGCGCTCGACGGCGCGGACGCCTGGCAGCGGTTCCGGTACATCACCTTTCCGCTGCTGCGCCCGGTGTCGGCGATCACCCTGCTGCTGGGCCTGGTCTACACGCTCAAGGTGTTCGACATCATCTGGATCATGACCAAGGGCGGTCCCACCGACTCCTCCACCACCTTCGCCACCTGGTCCTACCGGCTCGGCTTCGGCAACCTGCTCCCCGCCTTCGGCCCCGGTGCGGCGGTCGGCAACCTGCTCGTCGTCACCGCCCTGGCCTTCGGCCTGCTCTACGTACGGGTCCAGCGAAAGCAGGGGCTGTCATGACGCGAAGGCACCGAAACCGTACGTGGTGGAAGACCGCCGTCGGCGTGCTGCTGACCGCGATCATGCTCTTCCCGGTCTACTGGATGCTCAACGCCTCCTTCACCCGCGACCAGGACCTGCGCAAGACCCCACCGGACCTGTTCCCCGCCCACGGCACACTGGAGGGCTACCGCGCCGTCCTCGACCAGCAACTGCCCTACCTCGGCACCAGCCTCGTCATCGGCCTGGGCACCGTCGTCCTGACCGTGGCGCTGGCCGCGCCCGCCGGTTATGCCCTGGCCAAGCTCCGGCCGCGCGGCGGCGGAATCCTGAGCTTCCTGCTCCTGGCCGCCCAGATGGTGCCGGGAATCATCATGGCGATGGGCTTCTACGCCATCTACCTCAGCCTCGGCCTGCTCCAGTCGGTCCCCGGGCTCATCGTCGCCGACTCCACCCTGGCCGTCCCCTTCGGCGTCCTGATCTTCACCGCGTTCATGTCCGGAATCCCCGGCGAACTGCTCCAGGCCGCCAGGACCGACGGAGCCGGGAGCCTGCGCACCTTCTGGTCCATCGTGCTGCCGATGAGCCGCAACGCCGTCGTCACCGTCTCGCTGTTCGCGTTCCTGTGGTCCTGGTCCGACTTCATCTTCGCCAGCACCCTCGACAACGGCGGCTCCGGCGAGCCGAGCACCCTGGGCATCTACCACTACATCGGCAACAACAACCAGCAGTGGAACGCCATCATGGCCACCGCCGTCGTGGCCTCGATCCCGGCGACGCTCATCCTCGTGCTCGCCCAGCGCTACGTAGCCGCCGGCGTGACGGCCGGAGCCGTGAAGGACTGACGGCCCGCCGCCGGTGAAGCCCGCACGCACCGGCCCTGCGCCGACTTGACTTGCCCCGCCCGAGAAACGAGTACCGCTTGATGACCGACGCCCCGTCCGGCCCGGCCTTTCCCGTCCACGACATCCCGTTCAGCACGCACGGATCCTGGTTCGACATCTCGCCCGTCGTGGCGGAGCAGACGCTCGCCGACGACCTGCACCTCGTCTCGCACCAGACCGGCATGCACGCCGTCCTGCGCTTCGTGCCGCTCGACGGCCCGGGGGGCGGCCGGGCCCGGACCACCGTGCGGGCCACCCCCAGCCGGCTCAGCTGGACCGGCGCCGGCGGGGGACGTATCGACCTCGTCTACGAAGCGCCGGACACCGTGCGCCTGCGCGGCGACGGGCCGGCCCTGCGCATCGCGGCGGCGGCGGACACCCTGACGCCCTTCAGCGGCACCTATTTCTACGACGATCCGGTCGACGGCTCATATGTGTTCACCTCGTACGAGACCGGCCGCCGCTACCGCGTCACCGTACTGTCCGGCGAAGCCGCCGACGTGTCCGGCGCCCAGGCGCTGGGCGGCGGCGACCGAGGACTCACGGTCACGGCCGGGCCCGGCGGGACCTGGGAGGCCGCTGTCGAGGAACTCGACAGCGCACGCGAGCCGTACCGCTCGGCGGCGCCGTTCGACCGGATCGCCGAGGCCGCGCACGACGCCTTCACCGGCTTCACCGACGCCATCGCCCCCTGGCGCTCCCCCGACACCCCGGCCGCCGAACTCGCCGCCTACGTCCTGTGGTCCGCGACCGTACGGCCGGCCGGCTTCGTCGGCCGTCCCGCCGTGCTGATGTCCAAGCACTGGATGGACAAGGTCTGGAGCTGGGACCACTGCTTCAACGCCCTCGCTCTGGCGCCCGGGCGGCCCGAACTGGCCTGGGACCAGTTCTCGCTGATCTTCGACCATCAGGACAGCAGCGGGGCGCTGCCGGACTCGGTCACCCACTCCGAGGTGCTCTACAACTTCGTCAAACCGCCCATCCACGGCTGGGCCCTGGGTCTGCTGCGCCGGCGGCTCCCCGAGCCCCTTGGCCGCGCCGAACTGACCGAGGCCTACCGCAGGCTGGGGCGCTGGACCGACTTCTGGCTCACCGCCCGACGCGCGCCCGGCTCGGCCCTGCCGCACTACCAGCACGGCAACGACAGCGGCTGGGACAACGCCACGGTCTTCGACCCGGAGCGCGTGACCGTCACCGCCGACCTCGCCGCGTTCCTCACCCTCCAGCTCCACCAGCTCGCCGAACTGGCCGCCGAACTCGGCCTGCCCGACGAAGCCGACAGCTGGTCCCGGACCGCCGCAGCGACACAGAGCGCGATGCTGGACCAGCTCTGGACCGGCGACCGGTTCCAGGCGCGCGGGGTGCGGACCGGCAGCACCTGGAGCGGCTCCAGCCTGCTCGAGCTGATGCCCATCGCGCTGGGCGAGCACCTGCCCGACCACATCAGTGCCGTGCTCGCCGACCGGATCGAGGCACACCTCACCCCGCACGGGCTCGCCACCGAACTGCCCGCGTCCCCGCACTACCGGTCCGACGGCTACTGGCGGGGCCCCATCTGGGCCCCCGCCACCGTCCTCATCGAGGACGGCCTGCGCCGGGCCGGCCACCAGCGCCTCGCGGACGAGATCAGCGCCCGCTTCCGCACCCTGTGCGAGACCAACGGTTTCGCGGAGAACTTCGACGCCCTGACCGGCGCCGGACTGCGCGACCGCGCCTACACCTGGACCGCCAGCAGCTATCTCATCCTCGCCGAGGCCCACCAGCTCCGTTCCGCGACCGGAAAGGCCGTGGAGGCCGTGGAAGCCGTCGGCGACTGAAGACCCCTGGGCCGGTCGTGCCCAGGCAGCAGTATCGACACTCGGGAGACCCGCAATGCGCATACCTCGCTTCCTTCCCCCACCCAGACACGGCAGCGAGCCCGTCCCCTCCGGAGCCCGCCGCTTCCGCGTATCCACCACCCTCGCCGCAGTGGTCACCTCGCTCGTCACAGCCGTCCTGCCGGCCGCCACGGCGCATGCCGCCGACACCTCCGTCACCGTGGACTTCTCCACCGCCGGAGGAGCCCCCACGTATCACGCCTCGGGCACCATCTACGGGATGACCCAGAACGGATCCCTGCCCCAGGACCACTTCTACAAGGACATCAAGTGGAACTACATGCGGGCCGGGGGCGCCCAGCTCAACAGCGGCGGCTACGCCACCAGCCTCACCGACTACCAGACCCGCTGGGCCTCCACCCTGGCCCAGTACAAGCGCACGGTCGCGCTCGGCGGCACCTTCATCCTGCTCCCGCACGACCTGTGGGGTGCAGACGGCACGACCAGCCAGTCCTTCCCCGGTGACAACGGCGACTGGACGAGCTTCGACAACTTCCTCGGCCAGCTGGTCTCGGACGTCAAAGCCAACAACATGACCGTCCAGTGGGATCTGTGGAACGAGCCGGACGGCAGCAACTTCTGGGGCTCCGGGCAGACCCAGTACCTGGCCATGTGGTCACGCTTCTACGCCCGCGTCCGTGCCGAGTTCCCCTCCCAGCTGATCGTGGGCCCCAGCATCGCCGCCCAGCCCAGCTCCTCCAACACCTGGTGGAACACCTACCTGACCTACGTCAAGGCCAACAACGTCGCCCCCGACATCTGGAGCTGGCACGACGAACCCGGTGACCCCGTCACCGATGTCGCCAACGCCAACACCACGCTCGCCTCGCACGGGCTGACCAACACCCGTGCGTACCAGATCAACGAGTACGCCACGCCCTCCATGCAGACCCCCGGCGGCGGCGCCTGGTTCATGGGCCGCCTGGAGCGGGCCGGCGCGGACGGCCTGCGCGGCAACTGGGCGTCCGGGTCGAACCTGCACGACTACGAGGCCGGTCTGCTGACCAAGAACAGCTCCGGTCAGTACCTGCCGCTCGGCGAGTGGTTCATGTACCGCTACTACGGCTCCCAGAGCGGCAACATCGTCAAGCTCACCCCGGGCACCAACACCGACGGCCTGGCCACCAAGGACAACACCGCCAAGAACGCCAAGGTCCTGCTCGGCAGCAACGGCAACACCGGCACCGTCACCGTCAGCCTCACCGGCCTGGACACCACCTCCGTCGTCGAGAGCGGCAAGGTCCGCGCGATACTCCAGCGCATCCCCTACAACGGCGGTGGCGCCGTGACCGGCCCGGTCACCGTCTCCGACCAGACCCTGACCGTCAGCGGCAACGCGGCCTCGGTGAGCGTGCCGTGGACCAACGCCAAGGACGGCTACACCGTCACACTGCTGCCGCCGTCCAACAACACTGTCTCCACCGTGGCCGTCGTGCAGCACAGCGGCCAGTGCCTGGACGACACCAACCTCAGCACCGCCGACGGCATGCAGTACCAACAGTACTCCTGCGAGGGCGGCTACCAGCAGATGCTCGACTTCAAGCCGGTGAACGGCAGGACCAACACCTACACGGTGGTCAACGAACTCAGCGGCAAGTGCCTGGACGTCTCGGGGGCGTCCACCGCCGACGGCGCCGCCGTCATCCAGTACACCTGCAGCGGCGGCACCAACCAGCAGTTCACCCTCAACCCGGTCACCGCGCTGGGCAACAGCCAGGACTACCAGCTGGTCGCGGTCCACAGCGGCAAGTGTGTCGACGTCAGCACCGTGTCGACCTCGCCGGGCGCACTGATCCACCAGTGGACCTGTGACGCCGCCAGCGCGCTCAGCACCAAGAAGAACCAGATCTGGCGGCTGCCCGGAAAGGCTGCCTGACCCGTCCCGACCGCCGGGTCTGTCAAACGTTCGTCTGACAGACCCGGTAGTCCCCGCAGGGGTACGGGATTGGGCGTGAAAGTCGTTCGGGTCAACTTAACCCGGTCCTGAAGGACCGAACTTGCGGGTAGGGCGCGACTGGCTGTCGCGTGGTCTCCCGCGTCTGAGCCGCCTACGCGGCGGCTGGGCCGCGCGACTCACGCCCCGCAATCCACGCAACCTCGCCCTTGTGGGCGAGGTTGCGGGAAGCGTTCAGGTCGGCGTGCGCAACGACGCCGCACGACCTGCACCGGAACCGGGCCTGCGAGGCCCGATCCCTTGTGTCTACGCAACCGCACTCGGAGCACTGCTGGCTGGTGTACGCGGGATCGACGTACACCAGCGGCACGCCGGCACGGCGGGCCTTGTACCCGATGAATACTCCGAGCTGGGCGAAACCCAGGAGTGCACCGCGGCCCGTTGGAGCCTTCTCAACCGAGCCCTCGTCCGGATGCCCTTGAGGTCTTCCAAGGCGATACCGCGCGAGGTGCGTTCAGCCTCTGCCACGATGCGTTTCGAAATGACGTGATGGGTGTCGGCGGCACACCGCCGCTCACGTCGCGCCCGCTTCGCCGCAGGTCCGGTAGCAGTCCGCCCACCGCTGGGCTGTTGTCGGTGAGACCTGGTTGAGTTCGTGAGGTCAGGAGTTCGTGAGGTCACGCAGGGCGGCCGCCCAGCTGTCGAGCGTCCGCCGGCAGTAGGCGATGTGGTCGGCGCCGTATCCGCGCGGGCCGCACTCGACGACCAGGAGCAGTCCGAGGTAGAGGCGGTAGAGGGCGAGCCGGCGCCGGAGGGAGGGGCCGAAGGGAAGCCGGCCGCCGGCTTCGAGGTAGCCGGCGACGAGCGGGCCGTCGGGGCCGATGCCGCCGCCGAAGTCCAGGGAGACCAGCTCGGCCGCCGGGTCGCCGTAGAAGGCCCGTTCGTGGTCGATGAGGCCGGTCACGCCCGGCGGCCGGCCGTCGGAGGTGACATCGGCGGTGACGCCGGCGCTGATGAAGATGTTGCCCGGCCACAGGTCGAAGTGGACGAGTGCGGCATCGGTGACCTCACCGAGCGCGTCCGCCCCCGCCGCCACCAGTGACCGCACCTCGTCCGGGGCGATCCCGAGCGGGCTGTCCCAGCGCCCGGCGTCCTCCAGGATGGCCTCCACCATCGCGGAGAAGGCCGTCGGCCAGTCCGCCCCGGTGAGCCCGGCCTCGGGTGCGGGATAGCCGAAGCGGCCGTCCGGCGACCGTACGGTGTGCAGCCGGGCGGTGATCCGGCCCAACTCGCGCCGGAGCGCGTCCTGGCGGCCGGTCGGGACCTGGTCGCCGGCCTTGTCCCAGGGGATGCCGTCCAGGACGGATATGACGAGGAAGTCCGGGCCCTGGTGGATCAGCTCGGGCAGCGGGATGCCGCCGACGGCGGCCAGTTGCCGGTAGACCGTGGCCTCGGTGCGCATGATGCCTCGCTCGTAACGCAGCACCGGCACGTCGGCGTGCGGGGCGACCTTCACGATGGCGGGGCGGCCGTCGTCGAGACGGACCCGGTAGGCGCTGTTGAACCAACCGTCGGTCAGCTCCGCCTCCACCCGGCAGCCTGTGTCTGCCGACGCGCGCAGCATGGCGTCCAACTGCTCGGCGGTGAGCAGGCGTTTGGTCTGGCTCTGCATGGGGACCTCTGTGCTGGGCGAATACGCGGAGGGCGTCGAAGCGCCTCGATACTGGGTTCCCTGATCAGCGCCGTCAAGGTGTTTACGACGGTAATTCCCCGGGCTCCTACGCCCGGAGGCGGATTTTTTCCCGGAACCACAGCCGTTCATGTTCGTCGTTCGGGCTCTTGAAGCGCTTCGACAATCGACGCGTCGCGCCGCCCGGACCTCATCGCGCCGAGGGCGGCCAGGCCCGCGCTGACCAGAGCAGAGGGTGCTACTGCCCCGTGGGGCTGATCGAGTCGTATGCCGCTCGGGCGCTCAGGATGCTTTCGAGGTTCTCTTCGGTCCACTCGACCAGTTGGTAGAGGACCGAGTGGAGGCTTCGGCCGCCGGAGGTCAGCGCGTACTCGACTTGCGGCGGGACCGTCGGATTCACCGTTCGCGTGACCAGGCCATCACGTTCAAGGTGCCGCAGGGTGGCGGTCAGCATGCGCTGGGTGATGCCCCCCGTTGCTCGGCGCAGTTCATTGAAGCGCTTAGGGCCGGCATCCAGACGGCATATGACGATGACCGTCCACTTGTCGCCGAGCCGGGCCAGAACGTTCCTCAGGACCGCCTCATGGACACCTGTCACCAGGTCCGGCACCTGCTGAGGCGTCATGAGCGAGGCCATGGTTCCCTCCGGGGTACTAGGGCAGTTCAAGCTGCCTTCTTGCCCGCGGACGGGCCGTCGGTGAGCCTGAAGAGGTGGTATTCATCGTAGACCTGCATGCCGAACAGGTACTATCTGTGGCGGGAAGAAGTGCGCAATCGTGAGTGACCAGGACCTCTTGATCACCGGTGGGTATGTAGTCACCCTCGACCCGGAGACGGGGGACGTTCCCCAGGGCGATGTCCTCATCAAGAATGGCCGCATCGCCTCCGTCGGTGTCGTTTCACTCGACGAGGCCCGCGGCGCGCAGGTGATCCACGCAGAGGGGCGCCTGGTGATCCCCGGCATGGTGGACAGCCACCGCCACGTATGGCAGGGGGCATTGGGTGGGAGCGCCGGGGACGCCTCGCTTCTGGGGTATGTCGGCAGAGTCGTCGAGAAGATCGCCCCCGGTTTTACCGAGGATGACATTTACGCCGGGACGCTGTGGGGCTCGCTGCAGGCATTGAGCTCCGGCGTCACCACGATCGCCGACTGGTCGCACAACCTGCAGGGCGTTGGATACGCCGCTGCCAACGTCCGGGCCCTGCACGACTCCGGAATCCGGGGAATCTTCCTCTACGGCGGCCCTGGGCCCAACGCCGCTGCATTCTTGGGCCGGCCTCCGCAGCGCCATCCCGAGGACGCCCGCCACGTCCGAAACGAGCTGTTCCCCGACGGGACCAGTGGCCGGCTACGGATGGGTATGGCGCTGCGTGGCCCCGCGTTCACCACACCGGAAGCGACTGTCGAAGACTTCGCGTTCGCCCGCGAACTCGGACTCCCCATCTCTGTCCACGTCGGTATGGCAGGGTTTCCTGATTCGGTGGAAACCCTCCATCGCCACGGCCTGCTCGGTCCCGACGTGAACTACGCGCACGCGAACCGGCTGACCGAGCGCGAATTCGACCTCCTCGCGGAAACCGGCGGATCGATCGCCATCTCGGCGACCGTGGAGACGCTGATGGCCCTCGGCACCTACCCGGCCACCGGATCCGCATTGCGGCACGGAATCCCCGCGGGTCTGAGCGTGGACACCACGACAAGCAGCGGCGTCGACCTGTTCAGCGAGATGCGGATGGCACTCGCGGCAGAACGCTCACGGGCCAACAAGCAGGCCGTCGCCCGTCACGAAGCAGTCATGGACGTCGAACTGGACCAGCGCGACATGCTGCACCTGGCCACCACCGGCGGCGCCCGCGCCTGGCATCTCGACGACGAGATCGGCACCCTCACCGTCGGCAAACAGGGCGACATCGTAGTCGTGGACATGCGAGCCCCCCACCTCGATGGCTTCGGAGACCCGGTCAGCACCATGGTGTTCGGAGCAGGCGCGGCCGACGTGGAGACAGTGATCGTCGGCGGCAAGGTCGTCAAGAAGGACGGCCAACTCGTCGGCCCGTACGCCGAGACCGCACGCGACCTCATGAAGCAGTCCCGCACGCGCATCGCGGAGCGAGGCGCAGCATGACATGGGACTGGCTGGCTTCGAACGAGTCAGTTGGCCCCACGGGAATGCTTGGTTTCCAGGGGTGGTTGCAACACCTGATCATTTCGGGGGTTGCAGTGGGACCGTCCCCTCGCCCTCGGAAGCCTCGTGGCCCGGCGCCATTGACCGACAGGCGTGAGCAATACTGGGCCGTCCCGGCTTGCCTGGCCTCGAGCGGCGGATCCGGCGCCGACGCTCCCGCCTGAACGGTTTCGGGACAGGCGGCTGCGCGTCGGATCACGACGTGGCCGAGTGTCAGCCCTGTGCGGCGGCTCCCGAGGCCAGGTCGAGGGCGATGTCGGTGATCATGTCCTCCTGGCCGCCGACCATCTTGCGGCGGCCGACCTCGACCAGGACGGCGCGGGTGTCAAGGCCGTAGCGGGCGGCGGCGGTCTCGGCGTGGCGCAGAAAGCTGGAGTACACGCCGGCGTAGCCGAGGGTGAGGGTCTCCCGGTCGACGCGGACCGCTCGGTCCTGAAGGGGGCGGACGAGGTCGTCGGCGGCGTCCATCAGCGGGAAGAGGTCGCAGCCGTGGTCCCAGCCCATCAGGTCGGCCACCGCGACGAACGCCTCCAAGGGGCAGTTGCCCGCTCCGGCGCCCTGCCCGGCCAGGGAGGCGTCGACGCGGGTCGCGCCGCCCTCCACGGCGACCACCGTGTTGGCGACGCCGAGGGCCAGATTGTGGTGGGCGTGGATGCCGGTCTCGGTGGCCGGGTCCAGGATGTCGCGGTACGCACGGAAGCGCTCCCGTACGTCGTCCATGGTGAGCCGGCCGCCGGAGTCCGTGACATACACGCAGTTGGCGCCGTAGGACTCCATCAGCTTGGCCTGCCTGGCGAGTTCGGCCGGCTCCGCCATGTGCGACATCATCAGGAATCCGGCGACGTCCATGCCGAGCTCGCGGGCGGCGGAGATGTGCTGGGCGGAGATGTCGGCCTCGGTGCAGTGGGTGGCGATCCGGACCGATGTGATGCCCAGGGAATGGGCCTGCCTGAGGTCGTGGAGGGTGCCGATGCCCGGCAGCAGCAGGGTGGTGGGTACGGCGTTGCGGGCGGCGTCGGCGACGGCCTCGATCCACTCCCAGTCGGTGTGTGCGCCCACCCCGTAGGTGATGCTGGACCCGGCCAGGCCGTCGCCGTGAGCGATCTCGATGGCGCCGACGCCGGACGCGTCCAGGGCGGCGGCGATGGTGCGGGCCTGCTCGACGGTGTAGCGGTGCCGGACGGCGTGCATGCCGTCGCGCAGGGTGACGTCCTGGACGTACAGGGCGGTGGGCTGGTTGGCACTCATCGGGGAGCCACCTCCGGGGTGTGGTGCGAGGCCGTGCGCTCCGCGGTGCGCAGAGCCGCAGACGTCATGATGTCGAGGTTGCCGGCGTACGACGGCAGGTAGTGGGCGGCGCCCTCGACCTCGAGGAAGACCGACACCTTGACCGCCGGGCCGCCGGTGCCGGCGGGCAGCAGCCTGCGCAGCGGGTCGTCGTCGGCGACCCGGTCGAACTGGACCTGCTGCTTGAGCCGGTAGCCCGGCACGTACGCCTGGACCCGGCCGACCATCTCCTCGACCGAGAGGGTGACCGCGGCGTCGTCGCAGTCGCCGACCAGGCAGAAGACGGTGTCGCGCATGATCAGCGGCGGTTCCGCGGGGTTGAGGACGATGATCGCCTTCCCGCGGGCGGCGCCGCCGACCTTCTCGATGGCCGAGGATGTGGTCTCGGTGAACTCGTCGATGTTGGCGCGGGTTCCGGGCCCCGCGGAGCGCGAGGAGATGGAGGCCACGATCTCGCCGTAGTGGACCGGGGCGACCGCGCCCACGGCGGCGACGATCGGGATGGTGGCCTGGCCGCCGCAGGTGACCATGTTGACGTTGGCGGCGTCCAGGTGCTCGTCCAGGTTGACGGACGGCACGACGTACGGGCCGATCGCGGCCGGCGTGAGGTCCACCACTCTGCGGCCGAGGGCGCGCAGCACCTGGTCGTTGTAGGGGTGGGCGCCGGCCGAGGTGGCGTCGAAGACGATCCCGATGTCGGCGAATTCGTCGAGCTTGACCAGGCCGTCGACGCCCTCGTGGGTGGTGGCGACCTTGAAGCGGCGGGCGCGGGCCAGGCCGTCGGAGTCCGGGTCGATGCCGACCATGGCCCCCATTTCCAGGACCTCGGACGTGCGCAGCACCTTGATCATCAGATCGGTGCCGATGTTGCCCGACCCGATGACGGCGACCTTGGTGCGGCCTCGGGGGGTGGTGCTGCTCACTGCTGCTCTCCTTCTTCCGGTGTTTCCGGTGCTTCCGGTGCGAATGCGACGCGTACCGACCCGAGGCCGGAGATACGGGCTTCGAAGGCGTCACCGGGGGTGGCGACGGCCATGGGACCCAGTGCGCCGGTGAGCACGATGTCGCCGGCCCGCAGCGGATCGCCCGCCGCAGCGAGCGTCGACGCGAGCCAGACGGCCGCGTTGAGCGGGCCGCCGAGGCAGTCGGCGCCGGTGCCCGAGGAGACCTTGTCGCCACCGCGGGTCATCGTCATCTGGACGGTGCGCAGGTCCACGGCGGTCAGCGGCACGGGGCTGCCCCCGAGTACGAAGAGGCCGGAGGAGGCGTTGTCGGCCACCGTGTCGACGATGGTGATGTCCCAGCCGGCGATGCGGCTGTCCACGATCTCCAGCGCGGGCAGCGCGAAGTCGACTGCGCGCAGTACGTCGGCCACCGTGCACTGGGCGTGCGGCAGATCCTGGCCCAGGACGAGGGCGACCTCGGCCTCCACCTTGGGCTGGAGCAGCCGCCCAGCGGGTACGGTGCCGCCGTCGGGGACGGCCATGTCGGACAGCAGCGCACCGAAGTCCGGCTGGTCGACTCCGAGCTGCCGCTGAACGGCGGTGGAGGTGAGGCCGATTTTGCGGCCGACCACCCGGCGGTCGTTCTTGGCGAGAGCGCGCTCGAGGTTGAGGCGCTGCACGGCGTACGCGCCCGCGATACCGCCCTCGGCGAGCAGAGTCCGTACCGGCGGACAGGGCACCCCGGTGCGGGTCGCTGCGTCGAGGGCGTCGGCGGCCTTGACCACCACGGCGGGCGGGGATTCGGCGCTGGGGGGCGTCGGCATGCGACCACTCCAAGAGGACGTGCGGGATGTGATGAGTCCGGTATAGACGCGGCGGCGAAGATGGGGCAATTATTGTTCCGTGACACGGAACTCCGACCAGGGCAACATGCTGGACAAAGCCATATCCATCCTCGACTGCTTCCGTCCCGACGGCGGTACGTACCGTCTGGCGGAACTCGCGGAGCGCACCGGCTTCAGCAAGACCACCGCGCACCGGCTGTCGGCGGACCTGGTGCGGCTCGGTCTCCTGGAGCGCGTCGACGCTGGTTACCGGCTGGGCGGCAAGCTCTTCGAACTCGGCACGCTGGTGCCCCGCCGTCACGGTCTTCGTGAGACGGCGCTCCCTTTCGTGCAGGACCTCTACGAGGCCACCCATGAGACCGTGCACCTCGGTGTCCGGGACGACCGTGACGTGGTCTACCTGGAGCGCGTCCACGGCCACGATCCGCTGCCGCTCCCCTCCCGCGTCGGCGGCAGACTGCCGCTCAACTGCACGGGTGTGGGCAAGGCACTGCTGGCCTTCTCCGGCCCCGAACTCACCGACATGGTCCTCGCCGAACCGCTGCCGCACCTCACCCCACACTCCCTGACCGATCCGGAGCGGTTGCGCACTGCCGTCGAACAGGTCCAGGTCTCCGGCCTGGCCTACGAGGAACAGGAGGCCGCGCTGGGTGTGTGCTGCGTCGCCGCCCCGGTCTTCGACGGCGGCGGCACGGCCGTCGCCGCGCTCTCGGTCGCCGTCCCGCTGGCCCGCTTCCGCCCCACCCAGCTGGCCCCGGCCGTGCGCACCGCCGCACTCGGCCTGTCCCGGATGCTGCGGCAGGACGGCTCACGCCAGTAGGAAGCGCTCCAGCCGCAACGGCCTTGCGGGCCGGCGCCTTCACCGCGGAAGCGGTCGCCCTGGAGGCCACCTTGTGAGGCCGAGGCGCGCGACATTCGATTCGGGCTGCACCGGGCCCTGCGGCGGATCCGCCACGACTTCAGTCGTGCGACGCCGCGCGGCGCGAGCGGACCTGCGAAGAGCGGCACCGCGGCACACGGCTGGTGAACGTCTCGAGCGGTCACCAGCCTGAGAACCGTGATTTCCTCATCAGTCTCGGGTCGCAGGCCGACCGGTTTTCCCCTGGCCTCCGGCGCCGACGATCTTTCGTGCGCTGACGCTGGTGCGGGCAGGAATCGGCTGATCGAGGGGAGTTCAAGCGTAGGCGTCCTCGACGACGACTCGTCGCACTGTACGCAGTGTCGACTGGAGACTGTCCAGATCGGTCGAGCCCAGAGCGAGGCGGATCGCTTGCGGTGTGTGCATCGAGGTGGTGAACGGCTCGGCCGTGGATACCGAGATGTGCTGACGCGCGAGGGTGGCGGTCAGGCGATCGGCGCGTGCGTCGTCGGGCAGCGGCAGCCATGTGAAGTAGGACGAGGGGTGGCTGATGAGTGGCAGACCTGCCAGCTCTTGTCTGGCGAGTGCTTGGCGGGTCTTGGCGTCGTCTCGTTTCTGCGCTTCCAAGTGGTCCACCGTGCCGTCGTCGAGCCAGCGGCAGGCGATCGCGGTGGTGAGAGCCGGGGTGTTCCAGGTAGTCGCCCGAATCGCGCGTTCGAGCGACGGCACCGCAGATGGCGGGGCGACGACGAACCCGACTCGGAGGCCGGTTGCGACGCTCTTGGACAGTCCCGAGACGTAGACGGTGATGTCCGGCGCGGTTGCTGCCAGCGGTGGTGGAGGGTCCTCGACCAGGTAGGCGTAGGAGGCGTCTTCGATGATGAGCGGACCGTGCTGCCGGGCGATCTTGATCAGGCGGGTTCGGTCAGTTGCCGGCATGACCCAGCCCAGCGGGTTGTGCAAGGTGGGCATGGTGTAGATCGCACGCACAGGGCGGGTCGCGCACAGCTTCTCGAGGGCATCAAGATTCGGCCCGTTGGCGGTTGCGGGTATGGGCTCCAGGTCGAGATGAAAGGCATGCGCGAGCACCTTGAAACCCGGGTAGGTGAGTGCGTCGACCGCGACGACGTCGCCGGCGTTGAGCGCGGCCATGACGGTGATGGCCAGGCCGTGCTGCGCACCGTTGACGATGAGGATCCGATCCGCGTCAGTGGTGATTCCTCGACGCCTCAGGTGCCGTGCGATCGAGGCTCTGTCCTGGGGACGCCCTCGATGTGGCTGGTAGCGCAGCAGCGAGTCGAGATCACCAGAGGTGGCCACCTCTCGCAGGGCCTGCCGAAGGAGATCGGCTTGCCCAGGCAGCGACGGATAGTTGAAGTTGAGGTCGACTGCATCCGTGGCGACGACCTGCTGATCGATGCCGTGACCGGCAGGAACCGCGATGTCACGCACGAACGTACCGCGGCCCTGTTCCCGGCTCACCAGACCCATCGCTTCCAGCTCGGCGTACACCCGAGTCGCGGTCACCACGGCGATGCCCTCACGGGCGGCGAGCCCGCGGTGTGTGGGCAGCCGCACGCCCGCGGCGAGCCGCCCGGTCCGGATGTCGGATGCGAGCGCGTCGACCAGCATTTTGTACCGCGGGGCTGCCATACACCGGATTGTACGCATGACAATTCTTTGACTGTCCTGTTCGTGGGTCCCTACCGTCAAGACCCACCCACCCGGAAGGACAACCGCCGTGCACATCGCCATCCTCACCTTCGAGGGCTACAACGAGCTCGACTCCCTGATCGCGCTCGGTGTGCTCAACCGCATCAAGACCGACGGCTGGCGCGTCACCATCGCCACCCCCAGCCCCAAGGTGACGTCGATGAACGGGGTGGTCATCGAACAGATGTCCACCCTCGAGGAGGCGTGCGCCGCTGACGCCGTCATCGTCGGCAGTGGCATCGCCACCCGCGAGGTCGTCGAAGACCCGGCGATCATGAACATCCTGCGCCGCCTGGACCCCTCGCGCCAACTCATCGCGGCACAGTGCTCCGGCGCGCTCGTGCTGGCCAAGCTCGGCCTGCTCAACGACATCCCCGCCTGCACCGACCTGACCACCAAGCCCTGGGTCATCGCCGCCGGCGTCGAAGTACTCAATCAGCCCTTCTACGCCAAGGACAACATCGCCACCGCCGGCGGCTGCCTGGCCTCGCACTACCTCGCCGCCTGGATCATCGCCCGCCTCGAGGGCAACGACGCCGCCGAGAGCGCGCTGCACTATGTCGCCCCGGTCGGCGAGAAGGAGGAATACATCGAGCGCGCCTGGCGCAACATCACCCCCTACCTGCCCGCTCCCACACCGGCGCTCATCTGAACAACCAGTCGCAAGCAGCGACCGACTAGAGCCACGCCCTCCGGCAGCCTGGCCGGTCGTTCGCGGCCCGAACACCTACCGGACTCCTAGGCAGGGAGGTCTCAAAGCGATGAACGACGCGGGGAAAGACGCGGCGCACGGTGGATCCGGCGCGCAGTCGGCGCCAAGCGACCACCGACCATGCATGAACCGCGACGAGATAACGGCTGCGATCGTTTCCAACAGACTGGCCAAGGGCTTCACGTGGCAGCAGCTGGCTGACGCAATTGGCCGGCCGCTGGTGTGGACTACCGCGGCATTGCTCGGGCAACATCCACTCCCACCAGACAGCGCACGTCAGGTCGCTGAGCTGCTTGACCTGCCTGCAGAAGCTGTGCCGGTGCTCGCCGCCGTTCCGTATCGCGGCGGGCTTCCCGCCGTGATACCAACCGATCCGACGATCTACCGCCTCTACGAGGCGCTGCAGGTCTATGGCCCGGCTTTGAAAGAGCTGATCCACGAGCAGTTCGGCGACGGGATCACGAGTGCGATCAACTTCAAGCTGGACATCGGGCGCGCGACCCACGACGGGGCCGAGCATGTCGTCATTACCTTCGACGGGAAGTTTCTGCCCTACAACTGGCCCAGTGACTGAGCCTTTTTCAGCGTGGCCACTGATCGGGTGACGGTGTCGGTGCGCGCAACGCACGAGGCTCCCGTGCCGTTGAGTGAGGTGTTCGATGTCTCAACTCGTTACTCATCGATCCCGGGCAGAACCCTCGCACTCGGTGTCAGCGGTGGAAAACGCCCTCGGCCTCGTCAGAGGCAAGCCGTTCGACGGCCAGGACTACCCGTGGGCGCACTCCGCCCGACACGAGATGCTCTCCCGCATCATCGACATCGCCCACACCCTCGCCGCCTGGCACACCGACGGCGACAGCCCGGACCTGGACGCCGCCCGACACGCGGCGCTGCGCGGCCTGGACATCGATGTGACCGCCGAAGTGCTGTACCGGGACTTGACCACCATCGAATGGGCAGCCGAGAACACCGCCGGCGTACACAAAGCCGTCGCCCCGGTCCAGCAGATCGCCCGCACCTACGACATATCACTCGACACCAACAACCTGGTCCTGTCCCCCGACCGACCCGAACCCGCACACGCCAACCGCGCCTGACCACAGAGGTGCCGGGCCACGACGGGGACGCAGCCCGGCACCCAGAGCGGCAGCCTGGCGCTCGCAGCTGTAGATGCGTCGTGATCGCGTCGCGTTCACCGATCCAAGGCTGTACGCACCCATCGTGGACCGTCTGATCTTGGATCCGGCGGGGCCCAACCAAGGCCGCCCGATCCGGCCGGCTCCGCCGCGACAGAGACCAGTCGGGCACCGCCGGCAACCACCGACCGGCCCGCTTCCGACACGACGCCGGAGGGAAGGTCGGCACCCTGCCCCGACCGCAGACCCAGGTCCGGCGCGTCGACCACCAACTCCGACCACTCCGCGTCAGCCTGCCCCGGCAGCATCCTCCCGGCCTGCCGCCACCGCTGGGCCACCGCCGCATAGATCGGCGGATCCGCCGCGAGAGGAATCGGTTCGCCGTCGTTGCTGCCGGTGATCTTGCGCCGCCTCCCGCTCGGGACCACGGCCTCCTGCGTCATTGTCACGTCCGACCAACGATCCCGCACCCGTCCAGGCAATCCCTCAAGGGCACCTGTCACCCCACCGAGTGCATGCGCGTGCCCGCACCGCCGCCCGCCCTTCCGGCTCGCCCTGTCGAACATCAACCCCCGGCCGGCCGAACTTACGAGCCCCCCATTCACTTTGCGAACCAGTGCTGCTCGGCGGATGCCGGTAGCTGACGTGCTGTTACATGCGAGCGTGCGCCGTTCGGGTGGTGGCGTGTGGGTGGGTGAGGGCGGCGGGGGTGGGGAAAGTGCGGGCGCCGCCGGGGTGGGTGCACAGGCCACGTGATAACCCGTCGGGTGCGGAGAGATGCACGGGTCCCACAAGAGACTGTTGGTGATGTTCGTCGGCGACGGACGGTCATGTCCCTCGGGGGACATGACCCGTTCGCCTGCGTACACGTGTCTGGTGGCTGGGCGCGGGGAACTCATGCCGGACGGACGGCTGGAGCGGGCGCCGTCGTCGAAGCAGCGGGTGATGCCCTGTATCCGGGGTACGAGCGGGACGTCACGTGCCCGGCAGAGTGCATATCGTGCACAACCGCACTACGGGCTCCCCCGAATGAGTAGCATCCGGCAGCAACACCACGTACGAGGAGATCGCATGTCCAACGAGCCGGGAATTACCACCATTCAGCGTCAGTATGCGGAGAAGATCGCGGCCGACCTGGAGAGCAATACGAAGGAGCAGGAGGAGGTCCGTTCGCAGATGGCGGCCCTGCAGGCCCGCCTGGACCGGCTGGAGGCCGATCGCACGTGGCTGTCGGGCGTGCAGGACACGCTGACCGGCGGGGCCGCCGCACCGGAACCGCCGGCCGATTCGCTGGTCGCCGGCAAGGGAGATACCGCGGGGCTAGTGGCTGCGGCCGGAGCTGTTCCGCGGCCGCGGCAGGCGAAGAACGCCACGGTCGTGTCGGGCAAACGCTCGAAGAAGACGGCGCAGGCCCAGCCCGACGGTGCGGCGAAGGCCGCCACGATCGCCAAGCCTGCGAAGAGGGCGCAGCCGGGAGGAAAGAAAGACGGGCCCCCGTTGCGTGTGTTCGTCATGGAGGTCCTCCAGGACTACCGGCCGCGAACGGCAGCTGAGATCGCGGATGACATCACGCAAGCCCACCCTGATCGCACCCCGGACGAAAAGGTAGTGCGCAACACGGTGAACACGCTTATCGCGAAGGGGAACGTGGGCCGCGAGAAGCAGGGAATCAACGTGTACTACACGGCCCTCAAGAAGGAGGACGAGTCCCCGGCAGACGCGTCCGCCGGGGTGCCGGTGGAACCGGTGCCGGTGGACGCCTGACGGCACCGGGAGGCAGTGCCTGTCCCCAGCCGGCCGGGGACAGGCAGCGAGAACTGGCCCAGGTCGGGAGTGATGTTCTCCGCCTGAGGACCCTTCTGCCCCTCCCGCAGCTCACGAAATCCGTTGCCCGCGATGGTGGAGTAGTGGGCGAAGACATCCTGGCCTCCCCCGTCCTGCTCGATGAGGCCGAAGCCCTCTCCGAGTTGAACCACTTGAGGTTCCGCCGGCCATGCACGCCTCCAAAGGGTGACTCCGCGCCGACGGCCTCAGTAGTGGATGGTGCCGCGGGTACCGCCGCTCGCCACGATCGGCTCGCCGTTCAGCGCGACGCTCTTCGGGCTGGCGAGGAAGGTGACCACAGCCGCGACCTCCTGCGCGGTCACCAGACGGCCGATCGACACCGTCGACTCCATCGCGCGCTCCACCTCCTCCACGCTGGCGCCTCGGGCGTCGGCCATAGCGGTGAGCAGCTGCGTCGTCTGCTCGGTACGCGTAGCGCCAGGGTGTACGACCACGACGTTCACGCCTTGAGGGCCGAGTTCGTCCGCGAGGTTCTTGCTCAGTGCGGCCACTGCGACGTTGCGTACGGATCCCACCACCGAACCCGTCTGGCGTGCGGCAAGGCCGGCGATGTTGATGATGCGGCCCCAGCCCTGAGCGGTCATGAGCGGTGCAAAGGCACGTGCCGTGCGTAGATATCCCTGGACCTTGACGTTGATCTCGCCTTCCAACGCGTCCTCGGAGAAACCTCCGGTGTTAGGGGTGGCTGCGGCATTGACGAGAATGTCGACGCCTCCGAGCTGTCGGACGACCTCCTCGGCCATCGCGGCCACGGACTGGTCGTCCCCGGTGTCGGCAGGTACACCGATCACTCGGCGGCCGCTCTCCGCAGCGACCTGCTCGGCAGCCCTCATAAGAGCATCCTTGTCTCGCGCGACAAGTGCCACATCGGCCCCCTCGGCTGCCAACGCCCGGCCGATTGCCAGACCGATCCCTCGGCTCCCGCCAGTGACAACGGCACGCCGACCAGTCAGTTCAAGATCCACCGTGATTCCCTTTCCGTGCTCCCCGCATGCTCCTCAAGCACCTGGCCGCGTCTCCGTGTTCCCGCGGCCGGTCCGCCCGGCTTCGGTCAGTTCGCTCCGCTGGTCGGTGTACGTGGTACGCAGGGCCGGCGCGGGCCTGTCGTCGGGCAGTACGGGGTCGGTGAGCAGATGCCGGACCATGGCCGCGGCGGTGGCGAAGCGATCAGCCGGACCCTCCACCGCTGCGAAGCGGGTGAGGAAAGCGTCGGCCGTTTCGGCCCACGTGTCGAGCGCCCGCACACTCGTGGCCAGAGCGCGCGAGGGCTGCTCGGGCCTGGCGGTGAAGCCCTGGGCGAGTTCTGCGACGTGGCTGGGCCGTGGCCGCAGCAGGTTGGCGGGCCGGAGCCGTACTCCTTCGCGCAGTTCCGCCAGCCGAAGGCCG
Organism: Streptomyces sp. NPDC059373; assembly: GCF_042751495.1. Classification (NCBI taxonomy): domain Bacteria; kingdom Bacillati; phylum Actinomycetota; class Actinomycetes; order Kitasatosporales; family Streptomycetaceae; genus Streptomyces; species Streptomyces sp. NPDC059373. Next base: position 85,862 of record NZ_JBHYXC010000007.1, read on the forward strand.
GACAACTCGGCGCGGAGTTCGGCTCGTTCGGTCGGCTCGCGTCCTGTCGCGGTGACGACGACGATCTCCTTCATCGCCGGTGACACCGTCGAGCAACAGGCGTTCGAGGCGGCTGTACGTGGCGGTGTCTGGCTGCCCCAGCTCCACGTCCGGTGGCTTCCGGTGCGTCCGGGACCTTACGCCGACGACCGCAGTGTGAGGAGAGTGATCTCGCTCGGCGCGAAGATCCGGAACGGCGGTCCCCAGAAGCCGGTACCCCGGCTCGTGTAGAGCTGGGTTCGCTCTCCGTGCCGGCTCAGGCCGTGCACTACCGGCTGATCAATCCGGACGAGAAAGTTGAAGGGCCAGATCTGCCCGCCGTGGGTGTGCCCGGAGACCTGAAGGTCGACCCCGGCGCTCACGGCCTGCCCCACCTGCTTGGGCTGGTGGGCGACGAGCAGGACCGGCAGATCCGGGTCTGCCCCCGCCAACGCGCCTGCCAGGTCGGCGCGGTGGCCGGCCAGCCCGGAGGACGCCGCGGTTCGGTCATCCACACCGGCGAGAACGAGTCTGTCCCCGCCGCGCTCCACGACGACATGACGGTTGTGCAGCGACTCCCAGCCCAGCTGTCCCATGTGGTCGAGCCACCCCTGGGCCTCACCGAAATACTCGTGGTTTCCGGTGACGTACACCTTGGCCAACCGCGATCGCATCGTCCCCAGCGGTGCGGCCTGCCCGCGGCGCTGGGATATCGTGCCATCCGCTATGTCGCCCGCGTGGCAGACGATGTCGGGGTCCAGGGTATTGACGGCGCGGGCAACCCCCGCCGACCATCCCGCCCGGTCAATCGGTCCATAGTGGGTGTCGGCCAGCACGACGACCCGCGTTCCGTCCAGGCCGTGGCCGAGCCTCGGGACGGTGACTTCCACCCGCCTGACCCGGGGCAGGCGCATCGCCTCGGTGAATCCCCAGACAAGGAGCCCAAGAGCGACGGCCGCGACACCAACGGCCACAGCCCTGGCCCCTGCCGGACCGCCGACACCGATAATGATCAGGGCGAGCCGCAGTACACCGCCCAGCACTGACCAGGCGAACAGCACCCAGATCACCCCGAGGACGGTGTCACCGATACGGGCCGCCCAGTCCTGCCGCCTTCGCCCATGCCCCAGAACCATCATCACCGGGAAGGCCAGAAACACGACCGCGAAGAGAACAGTGCCGCCCAGTACGATCGGGAACGGCCAGTCGGTGCCCGAGGACAGCAACACCCACCACGGCAGGTAGAACAGGGACACGAGCACGGCGAGGACAACGAATCCGCCCAGCCATCGGCGCAGAACCCGTACAGCACCCGCGTCCTTCGCCAACCCCGACGGGCCGGCCGGGTCCGCGGTCGCAGACGGGACAGATTCTCCCGCCTCCTGGTCGCCTGGGAGCGGGTATCCCGGCAAAATGTACGATTCCCCGGCCCCGACCGCCCGACCGGCCGGATTCGACGGACGGGACTCACTGTCCGGCACTGTTCCGCACCCCACATCCATTGCCCGACACCGGGCACCGACACCAATGACCCGGCACACCGCTCGCGGCGCACCACTATTCACGAGGCGAACGGTTACATCCTCGCACCCCACCCCTGTGCAGGCGGGGCGGTCCAGCCCCAGGCGCCGACCGCCGCTCCCGCCAAGTGTGTTCCCCACGGTCCCTCGTCGAGCCAGCGAGCGTGGGGGCCGAGCCACTCCCCCGCGCACTGCGTGATCGCCGATATGGCGGACGAACGAATCGCCACCGCGCACAGATTCCTCGTCGCCGGGCGCGTCCGGGTCGCGCAGGGGCCGCAGCCCGCCGGACAGGTCGGGGAGCCGGAACGCGTAGCGGCCGACCATGTTGACGTGGTGGCGCACGGACGGCGAGAAGCGGGCCACACCGGTCCGCGTGCCCCAGATCGACGGCCACTTCCTCAAGGCCGAGACGATCACCGATGAGCACCAGGTGCACGCCGCCCTCAACGACGTACGGACAGTCCCATCCCATCCCATCCGAACTCGGCCTCAGCGAACATGACCTGCCAACCGAGCTCTCCACGGAAGCCGTCGCGGCCCAACGCGTGAAGCGCCGCAAGGAGGGCTACCCACGACAGTCGTTGACCTGCGGTTCTGTCGATCCGCACCAGTGGCGATCCCGTGCCGAGGTCGCAGCATTCCCCGCAGGACAGGCGGTGAGCGGGGTGCCGTGGCACCCCGCTCAACCAGGCCTGTGGGTCATGCCTCAGCCCATCGCGCAACCAGAAGGCCGACGGCTACGGGGTCACCAGGTTGAACACCGGGTAGATCTTCGGCTCCACCTCCGGCGCACCGGCCTCCCGCAGGAGCGGCAGCACGACCTCACTGAACCGTTGGAACGCCTCCTCGGACTCCCAGACGTCGGCGACATACCAGCCATTGGGTGTGGGGGCAGAGGTGTGCGAGATGAGGCCAGGCACAGGCCAGTCCGTGGCGCTCTTGACCAGGCCACGGCCGCGGTTCACCTTGTCGGAGACCTGTTCGTACTGGGCCTGGGTCATACCGGGCTGGTCGAAGATCGCGATGATCGCCATGCTGGGCTCCAATGCGCGCAAGTGTGCAGAGTCACGCCCAGCCGACCATCCCGGTAAGCCGACCGCACCTCCGGGTGCGCCGTACGGATGGACGGCTCGAAGCCGTCCACGCCGGACGAGTGGCAAGGACCCCGCCACCCGCCGGCCAGCCTGTTGGTGAACCCCTCACCGACCACGACGGCCCGGTGGAGGCGGTGGCGACCGCGGTGGTGGACGGCCATGCAATCGCCGTAACCGGCAGCCAGGACGGAGGAGTGCGGGTGTGGGACCTTGGCCACCGGGCGGCCCTCCGGGCGGCAGTTGCTGTTCCCCGGGCCGGTCCGCGCGGTAGCGGTTTTCCCCGGACGGCCGGCTGGTGGTGGGTCCGGCTGAGAGATCGCGGTCCTGATCCCGGAGGCAACCGTGTGAGCCCCGAAGCCAAAGGCCTCAGAGGGATCCAGCAGTCGCCAGGAGCGCACGAGACGCTTCGGCTCACCGAGCGAGCAGTCGCTACTGGCTGTCCCCCGTTGCCATCCACCTTCGCAACCAGGCCACAGCCGACGGGCCGCTGACCGACCTGCCGACACTGAGGCCGTGCGCGAGGACCCAGCGGGTAATGCGTACCGACTCCATATGGGGCTACCGGCGAAATTCGCCGACCTGCGGAAACGTGGCCCGCGTCGGGTGGACTTCCCGGGCCGGGGCGTGAAGGTTCCCGGGTGAACTTCCGTACGTCGGCGTCGTCGGTGTGGGTGGTTCCCGCAGGTTCCCAGATGGGGAACCTGCGGGATGGGCCCCGGACTCCTGCCTCGGACACCAGCCGCAAACCCGATCATCCGACCGCCAGCCTCGGTGGCCCGTCCGGGCGGCAAACTACCCCGGACGGTAGAGTCACCGATGGTGCGGAATTGCGATCATGAAGTCACCATGAACCACTCATTACATGATCAGACACGCGATACGTACGCTCTGCGCCGCCACCCTCGTGGCCGCTCCCCTCGCCCTGACCGCAACGCCTGCACAAGCCCTGACTTCATGTACGGTCAACGGCCGTCCCGTGTCCGGTACGACCGTCACTGGTACTGCCGGCCCCGACTACATCAGCTGCGGCGCCCTCGCCGTGGGCGATAGCGTCAACGGCTTGGGCGGGAGCGACTACATCTCCATCAACGGCATCGTTGCCGGCACCGTCGACGGCGGCGCCGGCGGCGACTCCATCACGGCCAACGCCGGTACCACGGCGACCGGCAGGATCCTCGGCAGCGCCGACGGCGACTTCATCTTCGTCGGCCCGAACGCCGGCACCGTCGACGGCGGACTCGGGTCGGACTTCTGCCGAGTCGCTTCCGGTAACCCCCCCATCAACTGCTGACCAGCAACGGGTTCGTTGGGCCAGCCAACCGCGACGCTCAGAGTGGCCGGCTAGCGTGCCACAAACGCGGCGGCCACCCGGCCCGCTGCCCCCACTCGGCGCATTCCGTCACCTCCGGAGCCGCATTTCGTCGGTTCCCCCTATGCCGGTCGGCGGTGATGTCCGCGACCCGGCCCACCGCGTGCCGCGCCGCCTCGACGCTGACCACGAACAGGACCGGGATGATGGCGTGCATCCCGACGCCCAGCGGGTCCGGCCACGGGCGGCGCCGTTGGAAGCGATGGTGGCGGCGGTCAGTGGCCAGGCCGTCTGCCGCAGCAACGGGCTCCGGGTGCCCTACTCAGGGGGAAACTCCAGCCTTCCCTTGCATCAGCTGGCGAGGCGGTCGCCGACCACGACCTGTCGGCTCCGGCAATGTCCGTCGAACCGCCCTCACCGAACATCACCCATATAATGACAATACGTATCAAAGGTCCTACCGAGGTGAAGAGCTGATTACGTCAGCGGATCCTCCCTCCGTTCGATGACTTCGGCATCGAACGGACCGCCGTCGCTGCCCAGGCCTCCGTTGTGGCCCACTCCACTTTCGACCGTTGAGCCGGCGGCGACGAGCCCAGAACGGGCTGGTGGCGGTGCCGACGCTGCGGATCGCGTCACCGGGTACCCGGTGACGGAAAGCGATGACCGGAGGAGGAGCGAGAGCTCCCTCAGAGGGAGGAATTCACGTGGGTCAGCCACGGATGATCGATGAACACTTCTACCCCTACCCCATGAAACGTGTGGCCGCCACCATGGAGAACGAGGCGCGGTGCACCGCCGCTTGTCACGACTTGGAACGGGCGGGGATCGACCTGTCTGAAGTGGACGTTCTCAGCGGTCCGGAAGGGGCGCGTCTGTTGGACCGGCGTGGCGCCGGCCACGGAGTCCGGGCGCGCTTGCTCCGGCTGTTGCAGCGGGGTGCTTATGAAGGGAACACGCTGAAGGTCCACGGCGCGGCGTTGGACCAGGGCAACTGGGTGGTTTATGTCCCGGTCCGGGGGAAGGGTGCACTCCGCAACGTGGTCGAAGTCCTTCGCACTCACGGAGGGCATGGCATCTTGTACTTCCGTCGGTGGGCAGTGGAAGCAATCCCTGCTTAGTGCTACTTGGTGCCTCTTGGGGATCTGGGCCGAGCCGCGCCGCCGAGCACGCCAGGCAGGGCCGTGACCGGCGTACGAGAATGTGCAGTGGATGGCACCGCGGTATCCGGGACCGGCCCGCTGCTGCGTGGGGCGAAGCCGCACGGCACCTGACGTCCCCTCCCCCTGATCCCGCCGACACCCCGGGAGGCTCCCGTGATCGAACACCTCGCGTGGCCAGCGCTTGTTTATGAGGACCTGGCCCCCATGGTCGACAACGTGAACCGGTTGGTGCAGGTCGCAGGCAAGTACACCCTCAACGAACTGTTCGAACCCGGCTGGGGTGACGTCGTCCTCGACGTCACCCCCCGGGGGCTTATGACGCCGACGTTCCGACAGCACGGCGTGACCTTCACGGTTCACTACCGCCTGCTCGACGGCGACGTGGTCATCGAGACGAACACGGGCTCGCGGACCCTGGCATTGCGTACGGGATCAGTCGCCGCGTTCCATGCGTCGTTCTGCAACGCGGCCGCCGAACTTGGCATGCCCAGACCGGGCAGCACGGTGATCTGCGAAATTCCGGGTGCCCCGTCGGGCCTCGACCGTGATCACGTCGACCGCTCCTGGGATCACGACGCGGCTCAGCTGATCTGGGCAGGGTTCAACCTCGCCGCCGGCGCGCTCGAGACGTGGCAGGCGCCGTACCGGGGACACCGCCCCCGCGTCGGCGTGATGTGGGGCGGCTTCGACCTGTCCGCCACACGATACCGGGGGGTGTCGACCCTGCCGCCGCCTGACCGTCCGGCGTTCGTGCAGCACGGCATGGTCGAGGAGTACGTGTCGGTTGGATTCTCCTTCGGAAGCCCCGAGTCGCCGGACGTCGGGATGTACGCCTATATCTGGCCGCAGCCAGACGGCCTGGACAGTCGGTCCTGGGGTGTCGACGGCGCAGCCTGGCATCCCGACGCCGGCCTCGTTCTTCTGCCGTGGACCGCGGTGCGCGACACAGCAGACCCGCACCAGGCCATTGTGGCCTTCGGCGACGCCGTCTACGACGCTGCCGTCGAGACGGCAGGGTGGCCGCCCGACCTCGTCGGACCACGCTTCGACGGCTGGCACATGAGCAGGACACCGCCCAACCTCGCCTAGATGATCGATTCCAAGGGTTTGGGCCCATAGGCAGGGGGCCTGTCCGGCAAGGCTCTCGGTCATCGCGTGCGACCTCCGGCGAGCGCCGCGGCGTCCGTGTCCGCGGTGTCATCGGCCTGCGCCGAAGCCAACGGGATGGGAGTGAACATGGGAGCCTCTTCGCGTTGGGTCAGCACGGTGGGGCCGTACACCCAGTCGGTGAAGCCGTAGTCGTAGGTGTCCCGAGATGCCAATGTTCACCCCACGCGCGCGCCGTGGTCAGTACCCGCCGGAAGTGCTCGACGTGGACTGCCTCGTAGCGGCCAGGGCGGCGTCCCAGCAAGGCTGTGTGCCGGCAACCCCCGACCGGCCCGCTTCCGACACGACGCCAGAGGGAAGACCGCCACCCTGCCCCGACCGCAGACCCAGGTCCGGCACATCGACCACCAACTCCGACCACTCCGCGTCAACCTGCCCCGGCAGCATCCTCCCGGCCTGCCGCCACCGCAGGCCGCCCCGCTCATGCGCTCGTGGCGAGCTGTACCGGCGAGGACCACAAGGAGTTCGCCCGAGTTCCTCCGCGAGCGCCTTTAATCCCCCACACGACTGCGCCCCTGATGACGCTCGGCAATTTCGACCAGGGCTGCTCTTGTTCCCCGCTTCATGGAGCTGAGAGCGCGTGGCAGGCTTGGCGACCGTCAGGTCGCCGGGCCCTGGTGATCGGTGATGTCAACCGGTGCGCCGGCCGGTCACTGGCTTCGCAGTGAGGCGACGTCGGGATGAGAGGGGATGGCCCGGTTGGGCGGCTTCCAGGGTGGCCGGCAGCCCGGCGTGCGGCGTGGGCGGTCTGCCGGCTACTGGCGCAGTTCAAGGGAAATGTGCGGGGACAGCGCGCGGAGGAAGTCGGGCGCGTCGAAGATCTCGCCGGCGGAGGCGACACCGACCGTGCTGGTCCGTCCCGTGAGGATGCGGTCAACTGCTTCCACCACGAGCGGCGCGGTGACGGCGTAGATGTCCCGGCCCCTCGCCACAGCTCGCCGTTCAGTGTCGCCGGCGCGCACGACGACATCGACGAGGAAGGTCTGCGCGGACCGCCCACGCTCGTCGACCGGGCTCGGCGCCGGTGTGTCCGAGGCCGACAGGTCCTTGGCCGCCACGTCGGTCATGTAGCAGCGCACCTCGGGGACATCGAGGTGGCTGGGCACGGTGACCACGTCAGCCATCGAGAACTCCCCGATGACGGCCCGCGGGCCCATCGGGTCGGGGAACGGCCACGTGAGGGTCGGCGGGGCGTCCTGGTGGTACTCCAACTGCCCCTTCGTGTAGCGGACGCGTCGGCCACCCCGCCGCTCACGGGAGACCGCGCCTGCCTCGCGCGTCCCGGCGGTGGGGTGCCAACTGCTCAGCCCGTACGCGATGTGCGCCTCGTCGGCCGCCGTCCAGTCGCCCATCGCGGCGGTGGTCAGCAGGTCGCCGAGGCCGCCGTAGAAGGCCATCGCGGGGACGATCATCACTCCTGCGGCTCGGGCGCGGTCCGTGAAGTGCGTGAACGTATCGACGTTGGCCTCGATCTCGGCCGCCACGTCCACATACGGGATCCCGGCGCGCAGTGCCGCCTCGATCACGGGGGCGGCCGTCGTGGCGAAAGGCCCGGCGCAATTGATCACAGCCGCCGCACCGGCCAATGCGTGGTCGAGCGAGGCCGGATCGTCGACCGACGCCGGGCGGATGTCCAGTCCGGGCTGGGATTCCGCCAGTACCTTCAGCTTCTCGGCGTCCCGGCCGGAAAGAACCGGGACGAACCCGCGCTCGCGCAGCTGTGCCACTACGAAACGTCCGGTGTGACCGTACGCGCCGAACACCGTCACTGCCTGCCCCGACCCCATGGGTTCTCCTCCGTGCTCACATGATCTGCCGTGATCCGTTACGGACATCCTGTCGAGGGCTGGCGCCCCACGCGAGTGTCCGGAACGCCATGCCCCGTACAATTTCGGACATGGACACTGTCGCGCTGGCCGTCACCGACGGGATGCTGCACTTCGAACTGGCCCTGGCCTGCGAGGTCTTCGGCTCCGCCCCGGCCGCCGTGACGGGCCCCTGGTACGACATCGCCCTCTGCGGACCGGCCGCCGTGCGGGTCGGCCGCTTCCTGCTGGAGCCCGACCACGGCCTCGACCAACTCCCGCGCGCCGACACCGTGATCGTCCCGGGCTGGGCCGACGTCGACCAGGCCCCACCCGCCGACCTGGTCGACGCGGTGCGCGCGGCCCACGATGCCGGCGCACGCGTGGCCTCCCTCTGCACCGGCGCGTTCGTACTGGCCGCCGCCGGCCTGCTGGACGGGAAGCGCGCGACCACGCACTGGGCGCACACCCGGGCGCTGGCCGCCCGATACCCCCAGGTGACGGTCGACCCGGACGTCCTCTACGTGGACAACGGCCGCGTGCTCACCTCCGCCGGCAAAGCCGCCGCCATGGACCTGTGCCTGCACCTGGTCCGCCTCGACCACGGCTCGTCGATCGCCAACACCCTCGCCCGCCACCTGGTCGTGCCGCCGCACCGGGACGGCGGCCAGGCCCAGTTCGTCACCACCCCGGTGCCCGCCCCGGACAACCACCCGCTCGCCGAACTCTTCCCCTGGGTGATCGAACGGCTGGACCATCCGCTGACCGTGGAGGACCTGGCCCGCCAGGCGCGGATGAGCTCGCGCAACCTGGGCCGCCACTTCAGATCGGTGACCGGCACCACCCCACTGCAATGGCTGCTGACCCAGCGGATCCGCCACGCCCAGGAGTTGCTGGAGACCACCGACGACAGCGTCGACACCATCGCGGCCGCAGCCGGCATGGGCACCGCCACGACGCTACGCCGGCACTTCAACCGCACAGTCGGCGTGCCTCCGGACACCTACCGCCGCACCTTCCGCTCACGGACCCGCCCCGGCCCGAACGACAGCGGGCAACACCGCCAACGCCCCTGAGCCATGAGCAGCAGCGCTGCGGCGGCTCACCTGCCGTCAGTCACTATTGCGCCGAACTCGTTGCTCAGGCAGGCTCGCCGAACTTGACCCGGCCCGACACGCTGACCAAGACCACACGACAAGTGGGGAACTCAGCAGAGCGGGTTTGACCTGGCGGTGAGGCGCTCGAAAACCAGTGGAACAGCACCGCTGTGCGCCATTACCGTGCTGCCGAACCAAGTCGTCTGGGCAAGGACGTGCCGTTGTACACCGTGTGAGACCTCCCGAGCGCTGAATCGTCGCGCGTCGCGCATGTGCGCCGCGCTCCTTTTTGCTGCGGACTTCTCACTGAAACCGGTGTACTTCTGTGCTCAACAACTGGGTGGTCGTGCCCACCTGCCTGCCGCTCGTTCTCCGCCGTTGCCACGCGTGCGCGTCCGAGCGCTTCCGGGCAAGCGGTAAGTTTCGCGTCAACGCAAACCACAAGCTCATCGACGCCTGGCTGCTCGCGCTCTGTACCGCTTGCGGGGAAACTGCAAAGCTCACGGTCCTGGAGCGGATGAATGTGCGCTCCGTACGACCTGAGCTGCTGGACCGGCTGCATGACAACGACCCTGGCCTGACAGCTGAGCTGCTCCAGGATCCGGTCGTGCGGCGCCGTAATCGCATCGCCCTCGACTGGGACAACGCCTGGCGCCTCGACACCGGCGGATCGGATCACCTGGACCGCGAGGTGATCGACATCTCGGTCCGCTTTGCGGCGCGGATCCCTGTCCGGCCGGTGCGACTGATCGCTGAAGGTTGCGGTCTTTCGCGGGCCGAGGTCGAGAGACTGATCACGGAGGGGAAACTCGTTTCGGCAGTCCGGCTGAGCGGCAAGCTCTCCGGCGACTTCACCTTCACGCTCAAGCGCTGAGCCCTCCCCGGGACCAGGGGCCTGTCCGGCAAGATCCGCCGGACAGGCCCCTGGTCTCGGTCTTTCACGACGCTTCGCGTTGTTTGGTCGGAAGCTACGGACAGGGTTTCTCGGTGTGGTCGGTCAAGGCAGGATCTCGACGTACCCGTCGGTTCCGTGCACGCGGATCCGCTGCCCGTCCCGGATCAGCCGGGTGGCCTGCTCTACGCCGACGACGGCCGGGAGGCCGTACTCCCGGGCGATCACTGCGCCATGGGTCATCAGGCCGCCCACCTCCGTCACCAGGCCCGCGATTCCGACGAACAGCGGCGACCAGCTGGGGTCCGTGAAGGTCGTGACCAGGATGTCGCCCGCTTCGAGATCCGCCTCCGCCATGTCAAGGATGACGCGGGCCCTCCCCTCGATGGTCCCGGCGGAAACCGGTAGGCCGACCAGGGCGCCGGCCGGCACGTCGTCGCGGCGGTACGCCCCGGTGACGGCCTCACCATCCGATGTGAGCACCCGGGGCGGTGTGAGCGCGTCGTACGACCGGAACGCGTCCTTGCGCCGCTGGATGAGCTGGTCATCCACCTGGTTCGAGCGCACGACGTCGTGCAGTTCCTGGAACGTGAGGTAGAAGATGTCCTCCTTCTCAGGAAGCACGTTGGCCTGCACGAGGCGCTCGGCCTCCTCCAGCAGGGACTGCTTGTAGACGAAGTAGCGGCTGACGATGCCGTACTTCGGGTACTCCCGGTACCCGATGAAGGTTCGGACCTGGTGGATCATCCGCTTGGCATCGTCGGCTTTCTGGTCCCCGTCCGGCAGGGCCCGCAAGCGTGACAGCACGTCCCGTTCCTTCTTCCGCGCCTTCTGCCGCCCTTGCTCGAAGCGCCGCTCTGCGGCGCCCGGCTCGAAGATCCTGACGTTGTCGAGGAGCACGGGCACGAGCGTGGTGGGGCGCTCGCGCCAACGCGGTCTCGTGATGTCGATCTCGCCGACGCAGCGCATGCCGTAGCGGTCGAGGTAGGACTCGATGGCGTCGCGCGCTTCGGTCCCGCCCGCGAGCTTCGCCAGCTCGTCCAGGAAGCCCTCGTCCTCGACGCCCTGCAGGAACGCCACCACCTCCGGATGCGGGCGGATCACGTCCGCGACGTCGAGCAGCGCCAGTCCCATCTCCGACGTGACGTTGTCGGGGGCGGACAGCGTGAGCGTGTCAGCCGGGTTCTTCTCCCCCAGCCACTCCTGCAGCGTGTCGTTGAGCCACCACGTGGCCTCCATCCCCGCCATGATCGCCTGAAGGTTCAGCGGATCACTGAGGACTCGCTTGTGCTCCTCGAAGGCCTCCAGCAGGAAGTCGAACAGCGCCGGTCCGGTCTTCGTCCGGATGTCGCGCTCCAGGGCGGCGATGGACGCCTGGCTGCGCTCGATCAGCTCGGTGACGATGGCCGGATCGGGCTCGATGGGGGCGGACGCGCCCCTGGCCTGCGGCCCGCCGGGACCCGCGTCCGGGAGCGACGGGACGAAACCGTCGCGGTCGAGGACGGTCTCCAGCGCGTCCCTGACCAGCGGATCGCCTCTCCCCATGACGTCCAGGAGGCCGGCACGGCTCGCGGGCGAGGCCAGGCGCCGGGTGACGTCGACGAACAGCCTCCCGCCGGCCTCGTGCATCGGCACCATGGCCGTCAACTGCCACATGGAGAACCCCAGGGGCTTCATGGGGTCGGTCATCATCTGCTGATGACCTACGGAGACGTAGACGTGATTCTCCTGGTCCCCGGTGTCGGGGATGGGGAACAGCGTCGTGATCGGCCGGCTCTGAACGATCTGGAAGCCATCGTCGACCAGGCACCATTCGATGTCCTGGGGGCGGCCGAAGTGCGCTTCGATCCGCCGCCCGAGCTGCACGAGCCGCACGACCTGCGCATCCGTCAGCGCCGGCTCCTCCTGCCGCTGCGAGTCGATCGCCACTTCCTGCGTACCACCAGCGGGCAGGGCGTGAACGGCACGCTGTTTGGCGGCGATCGCCTTGGCGACGACTTCGCCGTGTCGCACCTTGAAGACGTCCGGGTTCACCAGGCCGGAGACCAGGGCCTCGCCGAGGCCGAAGCCGGCGTCCACGGTGGCGACCTTCCGGTTGCCCGTGACGGGGTCGGCCGTGAACAGGATGCCGGCCGCATCCGGGAAGACCATCTGCTGCACGACCACGGCCATGTGGACCGTACGGTGGTCGATGCCGTTCCGCCGGCGGTAGGTCACGGCCCGCTCGGTGAACAGCGAGGCCCAGCACCGGCTGACGTGCTGGAGGATCGCCGCCGGCCCTACGACGTTCAGGTACGTGTCCTGCTGGCCGGCAAAGGAGGCCGTCGGCAGGTCCTCTGCCGTCGCGCTGGATCGGACGGCGTAGGCGAAGGCGACTTGCTCGCCGAGCTGGGCGAGTGCGCGGGTGATCGCCGCCGCGAGATCGCCCGGGATGGCAATCCCTTCGATGGTCCGACGAATCTGCGCGCTGAGCGTGCGGATCGCCTCCCGGTCGTCCGGGTTCAAGCGCGACAACTGATCGAGCCGATCGTCGATCGACGGCGCTTCCGCCATGATCCGCCGGAAGGCGTCCGTCGTCACGCAAAAGCCACCCGGCACGCGGATGCCTTCGATCCGCGACAGCCCGCCCAGGTGCGCGCCCTTACCGCCAACGACCGCGACCTGCATCTCGTCAACCTCACGAAGATCCAACACGTACTGCTCAATCACGGCGATACCTCCGAGGCAGCCGTGCTCCGTTGCACTGCGGTGGCCGATCGAATCACCGGCGCCTCCAACTCTGTCGAACCTCTTGTCGAGCACGTCCTCATCCCTGGTTGCCTTCCCTCTGACGAGTCGGCCGGCCGCTCCGCCCAGTCGGGCGGCGCGCACCCCCGCACCTCCGCGCCGAGCACCCGCAACCGCAACCGCACTGCCGGTCCCACCACTGGTTCGACATCACCGCGTCCCCCATACGTCGACAACACCACACACACGTCGTGCCCCCATTTCCGCAGGTTGTGGCATCGGCCGACGATTCTGCGCCGTGACCCGGGTCTTGCGGCAAGCCCCCCAGCGCGCTATACGTTGAGAGTGGCAAGGAGAGAGCTCTCCTTGCCTTTGCCTTTTGCCGTCCAATGGAACTGACAAGCTTCTCGCGAAGCGGTGGCACGCCGCGTACGGGTACGCGTCGCTGGCCAAGGCGTATGTCCCAGCGGCCTACGGATGCAGCCGCGGAAGAAGTTATTTCCCTTGTCGGCAAGGCCCGAGGGTGAGCAGGCCGGTTTGGGGGGGGGGGGGGGGCGGACCCCCCAACCCACCCCCGGGGGGGGGGTTTTGGATGGGCCGGAGGGCCGCAGA